>JBDGQM010000206.1:0-7591 GCA_042219065.1 Salinibacter sp.
CGATTTCGCATTCAGGTCGCCCTCCGGATCGGGGCGATTGTGGCTCTGGTGGGCGGGGCGGCGTATCTGGTGCTGGCACCGAGGCTGTATTTGCCGGGGGCGCTCGTGGGCGGGCTGGCGATTCCGGTCGCCGTCTCGCTGGTCCGCTACATCGAAAAGACGACGCGCGACCTCACGCGCTTCCTCGAATCGGTGCGGTACGCCGACTTTACGCGCCGGTTTACGACCGACGGCCGCGGGCCCGTCTTCGAGGACCTGCGCGACGCCTTTGAGGAGGTGACCGCCGAGTTTCGGCGCCTGCGGGCCGAGAAGGAACGGCAGGTGCAGTACCTGCAGCAGGTGGTGCAGCACCTCGGCGTGGCCCTCATCACGTACAAGACCGACGGCGAGGTGGAGCTGATGAACACGGCCGCCCGGCGACTCCTCCGCACCGGCCCCATCCGGCACGTGGAGGCCCTGGAGCGGGTGAGCGACGACCTCGCCGACGCGCTCCATGCCCTCGACTCCGGCGAGCAGGCCATGGTGCGGGTCGAGGAGGAAGACCGGACGCTCCAGCTGGCCGTCCGCGTCAGCCGCTTCCAGCTGCAGGGGGAGCCCCACGCGCTCGCGTCGATCCAGGATCTGCGCAACGAACTGGAGGAGAAGGAGATGGAGGCGTGGCAGCAGCTGACGAGCGTCCTGACGCACGAGATCATGAACTCCGTCGCCCCCATCTCGTCGCTGGCCTCCACCGCGTCCCGCCGCCTGGAGGCGCCCGGCGACAACGGGACGATCTCGGCCGACGAGGCGATCGATGCCCGGGAGGCCGTGGAGACGATCGAGCGACGCAGCGAGGGCCTCATCAACTTCGTCGATGCCTACCGGAGCTTCACGGACATCCCGTCGCCCGAGTTTGAGGTGCTCGACGCCCGGGACGTGCTCGACAACGTCCAGAGCCTGCTCCGCGCCCAGAGCGAGGACCAGGCCCTCGACGTCACGGTCTCCGTGGAGCCGCCCGACCTCACCCTCACCGCGGACCCGGACCTGCTGGACCAGCTCCTCATCAACCTGGCGCTCAATGCCCTGCAGGCCCTCGAGGAAGATCCCGACACCGAGCAGGGCCGGATCGACTTTCGGGCCTCCGTCGACCGGCGCAGCCGCCCCGTCATTCGGGTGGAGGACAACGGGCCCGGCATCCCCGAGGACGTGCAGGACAAGATCTTCGTCCCCTTCTTCACGACGAAAGAAGACGGCTCCGGCATCGGGCTCAGCCTCTCCCGCCAGATCATGCGCCTGCACAGCGGACAACTGTCCGTCCGCTCCACCGAAGGAGAGGGGACGGTGTTCACCCTCCGATTTTGATGGAGGGCGGCAGTCTTCGATCACCGATTCTGCCGCGTCGATGCCAGAGCACTGCTCGACGTTCTCCGGTGTGGGCGTCTGGGCGTACGGGCGGCGGCTCATTTACTGACGCCCACACGCCCACGCGCCCAGACGCACTGTCAGAATTGGAGCATCATCGAACGCCGTCAGAGACCCATGCCGAAAAGAGTCGGCCATCCCGGGACGGGCTGCTACGCGCTCCCCACCGCCGTCTCCCGGTGCTGCCGACTGATCCGTTTCCAGGTGTCCGTCTGGAACCGGTAGTAGATGACCGCGGCGGGCACGGCGGTCTCGACGAACAGGGTGCCGTAGAGCCCCCAGATGCCGAGAGAGGTCACGGCGCCTAGGTAGGCGAGGGGCAGCGCAAACCCGAAGAGGCCCAGAAGCTGCCCGTAGAACGGCCAGGTGGTGTCGCCGCTGGCCCGGAGCGGGCCCATCGCCCCGTTCATCACGCCCCACAGGAGCACGCTCACGCAGGCGGCGCGGATAAGGGCCGTCGTCGTGCCCTGGACCGCCTCCTCGGCCACGAAGAGGGCACTGATGGGCCCGGCCACCACGAAGACGCCGAGGCCGACGAGCGCGTAGGTGGCCACCGTGAAGCGGAGCGTGTCGTGGGCGTAGGCGTCGGCCTCCGGCTCCTGTTCCGCGCCCAGCGACTGGCCCACGAGGCTGCTGGAGGCGAGCCCGAAGCCCCAGCCGGGCGTGTTCATGAGGGCGCGCACCCGCAGGGCCACCACGAAGGCCGCCACTACGTTGGGCCCGAACAGGCCCACGATGGCGAGCAGCGGAAACTGGCCCCCGTTCTGCGCCACCTTGCGCAGCGCGAGCGGTGTCGCGATGCGGGCCAGGTGCCGGGCGTCCCGCGCGTCCCAGTACGGCGGCGCCCAGTCGATCTGAACGGGGAGGGCGCCGATGAACGGAAGGCGGCCCTTCGCAAAGCCCCACCCAAAAATAAAGACGCCGCCGATACTGCCGACGACCGTGCCCAGCGCCGCCCCCACCACGCCGAGGTCGAAGACAAAAATCAGGACCGCGTTCACGGCCACGTTCACCACTGCGCCGCCGGCCCGCACGATCATGGGCGTCCACGCGTCGTCCATCCCAATCAGGGTGCGGCTCCCAACCAGGTTGAGGGCAGCGAACGGCATCGCCAGGCTCGCCACGCGCAGGTAGCGCGTCCCGTAGTCGATGGCCGCCTCGCCCGTCCCGATCAGCCGAATCAAGGGCTCCGGGAGCGTCCAGAAGACGACGACCAGCGGCAGCGTCACCAGGAGGGCGGCCCCCACGCTCACCTTCACGGCCCGGCCGATGTCGCCGTGGCGCCCGGCGCCGTACCGCTGTGAGACGAGGCTAATCGTGCCCCCAGCGATGCCCCCGCCGAGCATGAAGGTCATCGTCCAGTACGGCACGCCGTAGCCCACCCCCGCGATGGCGGCCGGGCCCAGGGCGAGGCCCACCATGGCCACGTCCGCAGTGGCCTTCGACATGCGGGCCAGGCCCGTCACGATGCGGGGCCATGCCAGGTCCGAGATGCGTCGTGCCCGCGGCCGTCCGATGAGGTTTAGGTAGACGAGCACACGCCCGATGCCTTCGATGGCCGCGCGAACTGGATTGAACAAAGAAACCAACAGGGAAATGATGAGCGGGGTCGAGCGAAGTCTACACCTGCAGTCGTCCAAGAATGCGGACAATACTCGGACACGAACGCAGGGGACGGTGTTCGAGGGGAAAACGGGGACCCGAGTGGAATAACGCCATTCTGGCATTCCGCTCACGCGGTCTTTACCGGGAACGAGAGCATACTCGGGCACATCGGGCGGGCGCGGGTGTTGTCCACCAAGCAAGAATCGGCTCGTGTTTGCAACAAGCTGTGGATCATGACAGAATATCCCTCGCCCGTCCGCACCGACGGGAGCAATGCGTTTGCCCACCGCTCCATGGCCGAGCGGCTGCCGGGAATTTTCGACGAGGTGCTGGAGCGAAATCCGGACTATCCGCCCGGCGTCCAGGAGGACGTGCGCGCCCTTCGGACCGCCATCGTGGAGGACGCCCCAATGACCCTCTTCGACCCGCCCGCGCCCGACCACGACCGGTGGGCCCGCCGCTTCGGCCTGCGCGAGGGGGAGACCTGGCTGGGCACCGACTGGTTTTTTGCGGAGGTGTTTGCCTATCGCCACCTGCTGGCGGCGTGCCGGTACTGGACGACCCGCCGCGATCCGTTTCGGCCCTACAAGGAGGAGGAACTGCACTCGGAGGCCCTGCGGGAGGTCGTGGGGGAGGCGCTGGCCGTGGAGGGACCCCTCCGCGAACGGCTGGCCCACCGGCTCCTGAACTGTCTCTGGGGCAACCGGATGGACCTGAGCATGGAAGGCGTCGTGGCGCAGGGGACGTCCGCGGAGGACGAGCACCTGCTCTCGAACGACCTGCCGGCGGTGGTCGATGACCTGCTGGCCGGAGACGCCGGGCCGGTGCACCTGATCATGGACAATGCCGGGACCGAAGAGGCGTTCGACCTGGTGCTGGCGGATCTGCTGCTGGGCAGCGGCCTCGCTCCCACGGTGACGCTCCACGTCAAGATGACGCCGGTGCTGGTGAGCGACGTGCTCGGGGCGGACGTCTACTGGCTGCTCGACGTGCTGGAGACGCACGGCGGGGCGCTGGCCCGGCTCGCGGGGCGCCTCCGCGACCATCTCCGCGACGGCCGGCTGCGGATCGTGCCCGACTTCTTCTGGAACCTCGATACGCCCCTCCGGGCGGTGCCGCCCCGGCTCGAACAACCCTTTGCGGACGCGGCCCTGGTCGTATCGAAGGGGGATGCCAACTACCGGCGCATCACCAACGATGCGCTCTGGCCGCCGGAGACGACCCTGTCGGACGCGGCCGGCCCGTTCCCGGCGCCGCTCCTGGCCCTCCGGACGCTCAAAAGCGACACGCTCGTCGGCGTCGATCCGGACACGAGGGCGCGGCTGGACCGGCACGAGGAGGACTGGCGTACCTCCGGAACCTACGGCGTGGCCCAGTATGCGCCGTGATCGGAGGACGATCGCCGGTCTGCCGTTTTCTTTGCGCCACCGCACCCCCGAGGTTCGGGTCGACATGCCGATGTGTGAGGAACTTCGTGAACGGAGTGCGCCGACCTCGATCGAGAATGCTCTGGCGGAACGGGGTTGAGTATGGGAGTGGGGGCGTATGGGCGATCTTTCTGCTATACCCACATACTCCCAGACGCCCATACCCAGAGACTTCGTCTTCAGATATTTCTGCACGGCTCGGTACGAGTCCGCGTGCCACATATGAGACCAAGGGGTTCGGCCCTCTATCTCGGACGAGAAGATCAAATCGTTGATTTCAGCTTTTGACACGGAAACGCAACTTGGCCTCGGTTCTGATGGCGGTCCAATTCAGGGCCGTGTGTTCATGCTCCCACGCGCCCTCTCGCCCATTCTTACGGGGCTGTTTCGTTGATCAGAGGCGGGCGAGCCTCCTTGCCGGAAAGGAAGCTCTTAACACACGATTGCCCCGGCGTGCGGCTGCCAGTTGCGAGTGTCGGATTCGTCGCCTACCTTCGTGGTTGTCGTTCTCTTTTCGAATTGCCTTCAGTTGTCCATGCGCGCTGTGTTCTTCATTCTTGGCCTCGTCTGCGTGCCGCTGCTGGTCCCCGCCCAGGCGCAGGATCAGCCCCACGTGTTTCGGAACGCAAAGATGTATCCCATCGCCGAGGCGCCCATCGATCGGGGCGTCATGGTCGTGCAGGACGGGACGATTCAGGCGGTAGGGCCGGCCGGGTCGGTGGACGTGCCCGAAAATGCCGTCGAGCACGATCTTGCGGGCAAGCAGGTGATGCCGGGACTCATCGACACGCACTCTCACATCGGGCAGGTGTCGGGCGGGGACGGATCGGCGGCCCTGCACCCGGACGTGCGGACGATCGACGCGATTAACGTGCGCCACCCGTCGATGAATCGGGCACGAGCGGGAGGCATTACGACGGTGCAAGTTCTCTCCGGATCGGGGCATCTGATGAGCGGGCAGACGACCTATCTCAAGCTCCGGGAGGGCGGCACCATCAACGACCTGTCGGCCTGTGACGACCGGGGGGTAGAGGCGTGCGGCGGCATGAAAATGGCCAACGGCACCAACCCGCAGCGGGAGAGCGGCCCGTTTCCCGGCACGCGAGCCCGCTCCGCGGCCATGGCACGCAGCCTCTTCGTGCAGGCCCAGGAGTACCGACGGAAGAAGCAAGAAGCGGACTCGCCGGACGAGGCCCCGGACCGCAACCTGCGCATGGAGGGGCTGGTGGACGTGCTGGAGGGCCGCCGGATGGTCCACTTCCACACGCACCGCCACGACGACATCCTCACGGCCATCCGGCTGAGCGAGGAGTTTGACTTTGACCTGGTGCTCCACCACGTCAGTGAGGGCTGGAAGGTGGCCGAGGAGATTGCTGAGGCAGACGTGCCCTGCTCGATCATCATGATCGACTCCCCCGGCGGCAAGCACGAGGCCGACGAGGTGGCGTACCGCACCGGCGGAGTGCTCGAGGAGGCAGGCGTCGACGTGGCCTACCACACGGACGACCCGATTACCGACTCCCGGCTGTTCCTCCGATCCCCGGCCATGGGGGTGCGGGCGGGGATGTCGCGGTCGGCGGCGCTCGAATCGGTGACGCTGGCCGGCGCGCGCATGCTCGGCCTGGAAGACGAGGTCGGATCGCTCGAGGCGGGCAAGGACGCCGACTTCGTGGTGCTGTCCGGCGACCCGCTGAGCGTCTACACCGACATTGAGCAGACGTGGGTCGAAGGCGAGATCGTCTTCGACCGGTCCGACCCCGACGATCGGAAATTTGCGACGGGTGGATATCGCGTCTACGACGGCGCCCTCCAGCACGTCCACGAGTAGTGTCGTCGGTCGGATCGTCCTGCTCTTCGTGTTCTCGTCTCGATTGAATCGTTTGCCATGTATAGCCGCTTCCGCGTTCCCGCTCTTCTCGTCCTGCTCAGTGCCGTCCTCGCCTTCGTGGGGGCGCGCTCGGCCGAGGCCCAACCGCAGCGCGCCGTCCGGGCCGACACGCTGTACACCATGACCGGCGCGCCGCCCATTCAGAACGGGATCGTCCTGATTGAGGGATCGACGATCGAGGAGGTGGGGCCGGCCTCGGAGGTCTCCATCCCCGCGTCCGCCGAGGTGCACGAGGCGAGCGTCGTCACGCCGGGCCTCATCGACCCGCGGGGCACCGTGGGCCTGTCCGGCCTCTACAACGTGTCCGCCGATCAGGATCAGCTTGACACCTCGGCGCCGATTCAGCCCGCGCTTCGCGCCATCGATGCCTACAACCCGCGGGAGCGGCTCGTGTCGTTCGTTCGCCAACTGGGCGTGACCACCGTGCACACAGGCCACGCGCCCGGCGCACTCGTCAGCGGCCAGACGGCCACGTTCTCCACCACCGGAGAAACGGTGGAGGAAGCCCTGCGCGACTCCCTGACGACCCTCGCCTTCACGGTGGGCCCCGACGCACAGGCGCGCTTCGAGTCCCCCGGCACGCGGGCGAAGGGGATTTCGATGCTCCGGCAGGCCCTGAGTGATGCCCGGGCCGCGATGGGCGGCGACGATGCCTCAGGGACCGATCTGGGGCAGGCCGTGCTGCAGAAGGTGCTGCGCGGCGAGGTCCCGGCGCTCGTCACGGCCCACCGTGCCCACGACATCCAGACCGCCCTTCGGCTCCAAGAGGAGTTCGGGTTTGACTTGATTCTGGACGGCGCCGCCGAGGCGTACCTGATGACCGACGAGATCAAGGAGGCCGGCGTCCCCGTGATTCTGCATCCCACCATGGCACGGCCCTCCGGCACGACGAAGAACGCGGCGTTCACGACGGCGGCCGCGCTCCACGAGGCGGGCATTCCAGTGGCCATCCAGAGCGGCTGGGAGCCCTACGTGCCCAAAACGCGCATCGTGCTCTACGAGGCGGCCATCGCGGCGGCGAATGGCCTCCCGCGGCGGGCGGCCCTCGCCAGCATCACGCGCAACGCGGCTCAGATTCTGGACCTGGAGAACGTCGGGACCCTCGAAGCGGGGATGACGGCCGACCTCGCGCTCTTCGACGGGGATCCGTTCGAGTACACGACGCACGTCTGCACTGTGCTCAGCGGCGGACAGGTCGTGAGCGACGAATGCAAGTAGTCCCGTTTTGGCGCCCATCGCGCCGGGGCGGCCGCACGCCAGACCCGGCAGA
>JBDGQM010000207.1:0-11509 GCA_042219065.1 Salinibacter sp.
AGCCTCCACGAACAGAGCGGAGACATCAGCCGGGGCGTCGACGGCGGGGAGGAACAGGGCGCCGGGGATCAGGGCCTCATGTTCGGCTATGCGTGCCGGGAAACCCCGGAGCTCATGCCGATGGCCATCATGTTTTCCCATCGCCTCATGCAGGAGTTGGCACACATCCGCAAAGAGACGGACAAGATGCCGTACCTGCGGCCCGACTCCAAGAGCCAGGTCACCATCGAGTACGAAAACGACCGCAGGACGCCGCGGCGCGTGCACACGGCCGTCGTGTCCACCCAGCACGACGAAGGCGTCCCGCAAGAGAAAGTGCGGGAGGACGTGCGCAACATTCTCCTGCCGCGGGCGCTGCCGCCGGAGCTCCTGGACGACGACCTCATCCTCCACGTCAATCCCACGGGCCGATTCGTGACCGGCGGCCCCCACGGCGACACCGGCCTCACGGGCCGGAAAATCATTGTCGACACCTACGGCGGGAAGGGCGCCCACGGCGGCGGTGCCTTCAGCGGAAAGGATCCGTCGAAGGTCGACCGGAGCGCCACCTACGCCGCCCGGCACGTGGCCAAGAACCTGGTGGCCGCGGAGCTCTGCGACGAGGCGGTGGTCCAGATTGCCTACGCCATCGGCGTGGCCGACCCGGTGTCGATCGACGTGTCGACGAACGGCACCGGCGTCATGCCGGACGCGGAGCTGTGCGACATGGTGCAGGAGCACTTTGCACTGTCCCCCTCCGCCATCATCGAACGGCTCGACCTTCTGAAGCCCCGCTACCAGAAGACCGCCGCGTACGGGCACTTCGGGCGGGGCGATTTTCCGTGGGAGGAGCTCACACACGCTGAGGCCCTGAAGCGGGACGCCGCCAAGGCGGTCTCCTGAGCCCACGTTCTTCCTCTGTTGGACGCGAGGCCCTCGTCGCCCGGTGGCGGCGGGGGCATTTCTTATTTGGGGGAGCCATTTCGGGGCGTTTTCCCGCTGTCCGATCGTCTTGTAACGGTTCCCGTCCGTGCTCGTCCACTCTCTGCAATTGACGGGGCCTCTGGCGCAACAGGCCATGCTCCCCTCAGTGCGGAAACGCGACTGGCATGCTGCCCCGACGACAGGGACAGTCCGGTTGCCCCCGATCTCATTACTTCCCCCAAATGCTCCTTTTCCCATGAGACGTTCAACACTTGCTCTCCTCTCCGTCGTCGTCGCGCTCGGACTATTCGCCGTCGGCTGCGACTCCGCAGGCCCCAACGCCACGGAGAACCCCGAGGGCAGCGGCACGCTGCAGATGTTCTTGACCGATGCCCCCGGCGACATCCTCGAAGCCAATGTGGTCATCGAGAGCGTATCGATCGTGCCCGTCGAAGACAGTGCCAACGGCGACTCCACCGACACTGGAATCTCCGTGCTGAGCGAGAACGACTTCGCCGTGGACCTCACGAAACTCCAGAACGGTGTAGATACGCTCATGGCTGAGCTCGAAATTCCCGCGGGGACGTACGGCCAGGTGCGCTTGCAAACGGCCTCTCCCGACGACTTCACCGTCATGTACGAGGACGAGAATGGAGACCCCGCCGAAGCGAACCTGTTCATCCCCAGCGGCGAGCAAACTGGAATCAAGGTGAACTTCGACGAGCCCCTCACGGTGGACGGGGAGACTGACCTCACAACGGTGACCCTCGACTTTAGCGTCGAGAAGTCGTTCGTCAAGCGGGGCCAATCCGGCTCGTACAACTTCAAGCCCACCGTGACGGCGACGGTCGACACCAGTGGATCCGGAAGCTAACGGCTCGTCACGATCGTGTCTACCGGTTCGTTGTTCAACGGGCGGCCCGCCGACCGTGGGCGGCCGCCCGGACGAAACCTGTCCCCGATCGGCAGATGAACGCGTTTCGGGTCTCGAGCAGTTTGGATTGGAGAAAGACAGGTCCCGGAATCGCTGCTCACTCTGATACTGGCACGCATTCTGCACCCGAAGAGACCGCGCGATCGGGCTCCCTATTCATCGGTCGCGGCCTCTTCGCTGTCGTTCTGCTCGATGCCGAACCTGTATGCCGCACGACGCCCCCGACGGTACGTACGCCCGCCGCGTGCAGCAGGGAACGGAGGCTCGCGAGGCATTCGAGGTGCTCGTGGAGCGATACGAGGGCATGGTGTTCGACCTTGCCCACCAGTACGCAGACTCTGCCGAGGACGCCGAGGACCTGGCGCAGGACATCTTTCTGAAGGCGTACCGGCGGATTGAGACCCTCCGCGATCCAGAGTCGTTTGCTTCCTGGCTCTACGGCCTTGCCCTCAATCAGTGTCGGGACTACGCCAAGAACGTGCGCCGCGAGACGTACCCGTTTAGCCGCACCGGGCGAGAAGACGCAGACATTTCGGATGCGGGCACGGCCCTTCAAGATGAGCAACTCATCGCCGACGAACACGGCGAGCACGTGTGGGCGGCGCTGGACGAGCTGTCGTCCACCTACGCCCTCCCGTTCCTGCTCAAGTACCGGGACGGGCTCACGTACAAGGCCATGTCGAAGCGACTCGACGTCTCGGTCAGTGCCTTGAAGGTGCGCGTACACCGCGCTCGCAAGAAACTGCGATCACTGCTGGCTCCCTATCATGAAGAATCCTGATCCCGATACGATCGTCCGCCGGTTCATTGATGGCGAGTTGGCCAAGGAAGAGGTGCAGGAGGCGCTGCACCACATCGCCGACGATCCGGAGGCGCGCGCCCTCCTTCAGTTCGAGCTCCGAATGACGCAGGACCTTGCCGCGTCGCGGTCTCCCGACCCGTCCGCCGAGTTTGCCGCGCGTACGGCGCAGCGGGCCGCGACGGCAGAGACGGGCGACGCGCAGCGTCCGGCACGCATTCGCGACTGGTGGCGCGCCGTGACGCAGCCTCTCGTGACCATCCCGGTGCGCCCGGCCCACACGCTCGTGACCCTCGCCGTCATCGTCGCCGTGTCGTGGCTCGTGTTGCCGTCGATGCCTTCCGCTCCGCTCCCCAATGGCTCCGCCCCGCCCGAGAGAAGGCCTGCGGCGGAAACAGCCGCTGCGTCGACCGAGCAGGGCACAGAGACCGTGTGGTCCCGGTTCGTCTACACGGCCAACGACGCCGACTCGGTCGCCGTGGCGGGCGACTTTAGCAACTGGAAGCCCATTCCTCTCTCCCCGCGCACCGTGGACGGCGAGACCGTTTGGACGGGCCTCGTCCCCGTTCCGCGGGGCGAGCACGAGTATCAGTTCGTCATCGACGGGGAGAAATGGGTCACCGACCCGCTCGCCCCCGTCAAGCAGGACGACGGCTTCGGCGCAAAAAACGCAGTGCTGAAACTCTAGCGTCCTCAGGCGAGAGACGAAACCGTGCACGCCCTCTTTCTCAGACGACACGTTCCATGTGGCGGCTCCTCTTCGGACTCTGGCTGCTGGTCGGCGTTCTGCCGCACCCGACCGAGGCGCAACAGTGGACCGGCACCGCAGGCCTTGCGCTTTCCGGCGGCCATCAAACCAACGCCTACCTCGATCCCGTGCTCCGCTCCTGGGATGCCTTGTCGGCCCCTGCTTTCGCGGCGCTGACCCCGCAGGCGGGACTCGTGCGGGGTGCGCGTCGATCCCGGCTTCGTGTCACGAGCCGGGTCCGTCTGTATCCGGGCCGGGCCAATGCCCCGCAGCTAATCCAGGGACACGCCCAGTACCGGCGCGACCTGTCCCCCACCTGGACAGTGGGCATCAGCGGGGGCGGGACGCGAGACCGGTTTGTCTCGTCGCGCGACAGCTGGTGGGCGCTGCCGTCGGTAAAGTGGACGCTAGACGGGCGCTCGACCCTCACGCTGCGCGGCGGTTTCAGCCGCCGGTCTGTTGATGGTTCTGAGGGAGTCACCGATCAACAAACCAGCGGCCTCATTGCCCTGAACGGCGAGACGTGGCTGACGGATCGCCTGCAGGCAGAGGGCCGCCTGTACTGGAGCAGTGGGCGCACCAGCCTCGCCGAAACTGCGTTTGGCGGCACCGGCCTCTCTCTGCGGGGGACGTACTGGCCCACCAATCAGTGGTCCGTTGAGGCCGAGGCCACCGCCGAACAGGTGCGGTACGAGACAGCCACTGCCTCAATGGCAGAGGACCGACTCGGGCGCGCCGGCCTCACGACGCGATGGCGCGTGCATCCGTCCACGACGCTTTTCGCCCGGACGTATGCCTCGGCGGCCCGCCTTGCCCGGGGCGACGGGGTGGAGGCGGACGTGCACGTATCGGCCGGACTTCGTGTCCGGGCCCAGCGCGTGCTCGGCGGAACGACCGAGGCGCCCCCCACCCGGCGCGTCTGCCGGGCGGCCGACGACGGCGTTCGGGTCGAGATTCCGTACGACGGATCCGGCACGCCGCACCTGACGGGCGACTTCAATGGCTGGTCGCTCCCCGGCATTCCCATGACCCGAAACGGAGACAACACTTGGACGACTGCCCTCTCCGTACCGTCCGGAGAGTACGCGTACCGCATTCGTATCGTAGACGACTCCGAGCGTCGATGGCTCCCTCTTCCGTCCTACGCAGAAACTGCCGACGACAACTTCGGCGGGACCAATGGCGTGTGCACAGTTCCCTGATCCCATGACTCGCTTCGAACCGTTCAGACGAATGCCCCCGGGCTCCTGGTCCTGGCTACAGGCAGCACTCGTCCTGGCTGTGGTCGTGGCCGGGCATGCCCCCGTCGCGGTCGGCCAGGAGACCGACGTGCAGGCACTCCTCGATCAGGGCCGTGCCGCGGGCGCCAATGCCGAACAGCTGAGCGCGGTGGCCGAGCGGGCCCGCCGGGCGGGACTTGGCCCCGAGGCGACCGCCTCCCTGCTCCGTCCGACCGTAGAGCTTGCCGAGCGGGATCTTCCCGCGTCGCATCTGCTCTCCAAAACGCTCGAAGGCCTGGCCAAGAACGTCTCCCCGGCCCGGATGCAACCGGTCCTGCAACAGTATCGCAGCCACACCGAGCGGGCCGGCCAGCTTGTGACCCAGTGGACCGGGCAGCCCGAGGTGCAGGAATTGCTGGGGAGAGACGGGAACGCTTCGGGGGAAAACGCCTCAGGGGGCGCCTACGATCCGCTGATTACCGCCGCCGCGGAGGCTCAGCAGCAGGACATTCCCGCTGAGAACGTCGAGGCGTTCCTTAAGAACCTTCCAGCCAACGTGGAACGACGCCCCGTGTCGCTGACAGAGGTGAGCGCAGCGGTCGACGTGCTTCCCGACCTTCCAGGGAACGGCGCCTCCGCGGAGTCTGCACGCCAACTGTTGACCTCGGCCATAGACGCCGGGTACAGTCCCGAATCGCTCCGACAGCTGCCCTCGGCCCTGCAGAGTGCACGCCAAAAAAGCGATCAGCCCGTCGACGCGCTGGCTGAGGGCACCGCCCAGGCCATTGCGCGCGGCACCCCTGCCGCCCAGGTTCTCAGAAGCCTCTTTCAGGGGTCGTTTCCCGGCGGCGGCCCGCCCGCGGGCGTGGGAAACGGTCCCCCTGGCAATACGCCGGGGAGCGGGAAGCCGCCCGACCCCGGTCCGCCCGAAAACACGGGCCCGCCCGACGACCCACCGGGCGGCGGTCCTCCCGGCGACCCTGGAGGCGGGTCCCCGTATTGATTCCTCGCGGGGACGAGCCTCGACACCTCTGAGCTATTCCATGTCCGACGGGTCGAAGATGCGGACGGCCGTATTTCCGTCCGTGTCGACGTAGGCCCGAAACATGCCCCCGGTGCTGAACGGCATGGCGATGTTGCCCTCGCGGTCCAGAGCAATGACCCCGCCCACGCCCCCAAGGGCGTCAATTTCGTCGATCGTGGCCTGGGCCGCCGTCTCGAGGGACGCGCCGCCGAAGCGAACGCGGGACGCGACGCTGTGGGCCGCCACCCCGCGAATAAAGAACTCGCCCTGCCCCGTGGCGGACACGGCGCACGACTTGTTCGACGCGTACGTGCCCGCTCCAATGATGGGCGAATCCCCGACGCGCCCGAACTCCTTGTCCGAGATGCCCCCAGTGGAGGTCCCCGCCGCAAGATTGCCGTCCTGGTCGAGCGCAACGGCCCCCACGGTCCCATACTTCGCCTCCGAGGCCGACGGCGGATCCGAGGGCTCTGCGCCCTCCCCAGACCGGCGCGCGTCGGTAATGAAGTATTCGTTCTCGACCAGTTCGAGCCCCTGCTTCCGGGCAAAGGCCTCGGCGCCCTCCTGCGCAAACATCACGTGGTAGGAGTCCTCCATGATGGCCCGGGCCAGCCGAATCGGGTGCTTCACCGTCGTCACGCCCGTGAGCGCCCCGGCGTTGCGCGTCTTACCGTCCATCACGGCCGCGTCGAGCTCGACGGTGTTCTTACTCGTGAGTACCGCGCCGCGCGCCGCGTTGAAGAGGGTATCGCTCTCCATGGTGGTGATGGCCGCCTGCACGGCATCGAGCGCAGCGCCGCCGTCCTGGAGCACCTCGTTCCCGGCCCGAAGGGCCGCCCGGAGCGAGGCCCGGTACGCTTGCTCTCGGTCGGCACTCATCTCGTCGGGGCTGAGCGACCCCGCCCCTCCATGAATCGCGAAGGCCGTCTCAATGCTCGGCCCGCCCTGCCCCTGTACCGTAACAGGGACCAGGCACAACCAACTGAGGAAGAGCACACAAAGCGGAAGGAGTCCGGGGACCCGGGGCGGAACATCGTACATAATTGTGGACAAGCCGTATGATCGTGGGCAGCTGGCGAGAAAGATGCTTCTACAAGTAGACGAATAGAACGGAAAAACGCCACCCCACCGCACCCCCATGCCGCGACGAAACGTCGGCGCGCACCGGGGCTCCCCCGTCCATCCCCCTGCCGATGTGGCAGAACTTGCATTTCCTTCACATAATATTAGGCCCCCCTTCCCAAAAAACCCCGGCCTGGACCGCATTTTGCTTTGCAATAATCACCGAACGTAACGCGTTTGGGAACACGTGGTCAAGTATCCAATTTGTGGCATTTTCCGCTTGCGAATTAGCGAATTCCTTCACACATTGTATTCTGAAGCTGCCACGTCCTCAACGCTCGGCACTCTCGTACACAGAATGATTACACGCATACATGGCGAAGGACAAAGCGCAAGTCGTCACCAAAAAGACAACCTCGAAGGACAAGAGTGCCTTCAACCAGCATGAGGCCCTGCAGGAGATGAGCGACGAGGACCTCATGTCCCAGTTCCAGGCCGGAACTGTAGAGGCGTTCAATATTCTCGTGGAGCGGTACTCCGACCGCTTGATGCAGTACCTCTACCGCTTTCTGGGCGATAAGAAGCGGTGCGAGGACCTGCTTCAGGAGACGTTCCTGCGGGTGCATCGAAACCGTCACTCCTACCGGCGGATCGCGAAATTCTCGACGTGGCTCTACACCATTGCTGGCAACCTGGCCCGATCCGAATACCGAAAGCGCAAGCGACGGCGGATGCAGTCGATCCAGTCCGTCAACCGGGACAACGAGGAGTACGAGATGGAAATCCCGGACGAGTCGTTCTCTCCCGACAAGCACGCGGAGAGCACGATCCAGGATCACTACATCCAGGAGGCCATGAACGAGATTCCGCCGGCCTTCCGCGAGGTCGTCGTCCTGCGCGACATCCAGCAGCTCGCGTACGACGAGATTGCGGAGATCACGGGTCTTCCCATGGGCACGGTCAAGAGCCGCATCAACCGCGGCCGCACGAAGCTCCAGGCCCTCCTCCAGGACGTGTATCCGTTCCAGGAAGAAGAATAACGTTCTCCAGGTCCCTGTCGGGGGCCGCCCGGCTCTCCGACAACCGAAGGTTCGAACCGTCACGCGCCGGATCCTCGTGGGTCCGGCGTTTCTTGTTGAAGGGCGTTCGGGCCGGTTTGATTTCCTCGTGTCGGCTCGAAAATGGATCGAAACCGAAGGAGGAAGAAGCCCTTTCGTCCTTGTAAGCCGAGAATGATGAACGGGTTAGCGTATCGGCGTCTGGAGCCCCGAAGCCATCCGAAGCCGAACGGTCGTGTTGGGCATACCGACGCGTTCGCCACAAATCTGCATCTCTCCCCGCTGCTGTCCCCACCGTTTCCCACCTCGCATGGACGTTTCCGCCCCAAGCCGCATTCAGGTCGACACGGACGCCCAGACCCTCACGGTCGAATGGGCCGACGGGCACCGGTCGGTCTTCCCGCTGTCTCGGCTGCGGGCCGCGTGCCCCTGTGCGAACTGCGAGGGGAAAGCCGTCGATCACATCCCGCCGCCCGACGAGGCAGACGCGGTGCCGGACCGGCGGTGGACCGACCTCGACATCGAGCCGGCGGGCAGCATCGGCGTCCGCATCACGTGGGACGACGGCCACAACGCCGGCATCTTCCGCTGGGATCGCCTCCGGCGCCTGCAGCCGAAGCGTGAGGCGTGACGAGTGACGCGTGACGAGTGATGCGTGAGGAACAGGCCGCTTCCTTCCAAAAATCACGCTCACACATCACGGATCACGGCTCACAGATCATGCGTCGTCCCCCTTCCCCTCCAGGATATCATCGATACGGGCGCGCACGTCCTCCAGGTGCACGCGCGTTGCCTCGTCGTCTGTGCGGCGAAGTGCCTGTTCCACCGCATCGCGCACCGCAGTGAGCTCGCCCCGCACGTACGCCCGGATGTCGGACTGGCGGACGTTGACCGGCGTCTCGACCACAAAGTCCCTGTACGCCTCCGGCACCGCCTCCACCTCGGCCGTCATGAGATGGTCCATGCGGGCCAGGTAGCCGCGCTGCAGGTTGCGACGGTACGGCCCAATGGGGGCTCCCGTGTCGAGCTCCCCCCATACCCCGTCGCGGACCGTCTCGAGCATCGCCCCCAGCGTGTACGCGTCCTCGGACATCGCCTCCGCCTCCAGGAGTCGCGCCATGCGCTTCGGCTGCAGGAGCAATTCGAGGGCCCCCACCTGCGCCTCGCGGACGCGCTCCAGCGCCCCGGACGCCTCAATGCGGCGCAGCACGTCCGCCTCAATGAGCCACTCGGGCGGCTGGAAGGCCTGCTCGTTGAGGAACCGAAGGGCCTCTCGCTGCGTCTCGGCCGGCACCGCTTTATAGACCGGGCCGTCCTGCTCGTACGTCTTAAAGGTCTCGTAGACGCCGCCCACCTCCCGGGCCGAGTGGCTGAGGTACAGCTGCCACTGGCCGACGACGGACTCGTACAGTTCTTCGAGCTCGTCGTAGTTCTCTCCCGCCCCGCTCGTCCAGGACACCAGGTTGGGCACGATTCGCTTGAGGTTCTCGACGCCGAGGCTGCCGGCCGCCACGGGATCGCGCCCCAGGTCTTCGCGCTGGGAGCGCGGATCGACCGGGTCAAGCGTCTGCCGGCCGTAGAAGTATTGGGGATCGCCGGCGCGCTCCAGAATCATATCGTCGAGGACCTGGGCCTGCTCGTCCGCCCCGTCCACGTCCGGCATCGCCTGGTACCCCCATTGCACGGACCACTCGTCGTAGGCCCCAATCTCGGGGATGAAGTCGTCGACCCCGTCGCCGGGCTGCGCAACGTAGTTGAACCGGGCGTAGTCCATGATGGACGGGGCCGTGCCGTGCGTGGAGGTGTAGGAGGGCGACCGCAGCGAGTCGACCGGCACGGCGCGGCTGGAGCCCCAGTTGTGGGGAAGCCCAAGCGTGTGCCCCACCTCGTGCGCCACCACAAACCGGAGCAGCTCGCCCATCACGTCGGTGTCGAAGTTGCGTCCCCGGGCGTCCGGGTTCACCGCCGCCGTCTGCACGAAGTACCAGTTGCGGAGCAGACTCAGGACGTTGTGGTACATCCCGATGTCGCTCTCCAGAATCTGGCCCGTGCGGGGGTCGTGTACGTTGGGACCGTAAGCGTTCGGGATCTCAGAGGCAAACCAGCGAACGGTGGAGTAGCGGATGTCGTCGGCATCGAAGGTCCCCGCCACGTCCGACGAGTCTTTTGCCACGATCGCATTCTTGTAGCCGGCGGCGCGGAAGGCCTCCTGCCAGTCCTCGATGCCCTTTTTCACGTACGGCTTCCACTTGTCCGGCGTGGCCGGATCCACGTAGTACTCAATCGGATCCTCCGGCGCCACAAGCTCGCCGTTCCGGTACGCCTCCGGGTCCGACGGCTCCAGGCGCCAGCGCGTGATGACGCATTCCTGAGCGGCCTGCTGCTCCTCGGAACTGTAATTGATGCGCTCTACGCCGAAGTAGCCCACTCGCTGATCGCAGAGGCGCGGCGTCATGGGATCCTGGGGCAGGAGCACCATCGAGTGGTTCATCCCGACGCTAATGGTGCCCGTCTGCTCGCTGGAGGGCGGCTCCTGGGCCTCATAGGTGAGAATTGTCTCCACGTCCGTATTTTTCGGAAAGCTCTCGACCCCGGTCAGATAGGTTCGGTCCCCGTCGAGCCGACGCACCTTGTATTCCTCGCGGGCCGATTGGGGAAGGCCCATCGACGACACGTCGCTGGTGTAGAGGGCCGTCGCGTCGATGACGACCCCCGTCGAGTCCTCATTGAGGGCCTTGATGGAGAAGCTCTTCAGGATCGGCTCGAAGCTTGAGTTCTGGACGGCCTCGTAGACTGGGTCTTCGGGATTGGCCGTTTTCTCGTAGCTGGCCACACGAAGCAGCAGGTCGGTTCCGCGCTTCTCCCACCGGAGCACCTGCGTGTTGGTCTTTTCGCCGCCGAAGGCCAGGTCCGACTGCGCCTGGGCCACCCGCGACACCATGAGGAGTTCGCGCCCCAGCAGAGAGTCCGGGATCGCGAGGTACAGCTTGTCCTTGAACCGATGGGTCGTGATGAGCCCCTCGTCCGTGCGGGCCGTGTCGGGGACGACCTCATCGAAGGGTTTGAGGCCGTTGCCGTTTTCTGGGTCCTGGGACGCGGATGCCTGCGGGGCTTTGCCGCTCGACGCGGACTGCGTGCTCGCGCACCCCATCGGGACACCAATGAGCAGCGAAAGTGCGATCAAAAGCCCCCATCGGGGTCGGACTAGGTCGTGAAGAGACATGGTGGTGGGAACGGGAAAAAGACGACGAACACAAGGGACTGCCGTGGGCGTGGACCTCGGACCACGGCACACGCAAAAGAGCCGTGATCGCTGCGGCATCCATGCCGACAGGAACCGAACTCTCGGCTACAATGGCAACCTCTTCCGTCCTCTGTGCCACCAGGTGCACGTGAGTGTTGTGGCTGGGACGCCGAACCGGCTACCCGCAGGCCCAAGGCGTCCCGGAGTGCCGCCTCGCCAGGGGGAGGGGAAGGCGACGCCGGCCCGGTGAACAGACGGCCCTCCATCTGTCTCCCTCCCGCCGATGAGCACGCGACACTGGTATTGCCTATCCGAACTGGGCGATGAGAACAAACAAGAGAATGATGGCCGCAAAGAAACCGAGGGCCATGAGAATCTGGCGTATGACGCGGCGATCCATAACGAACGTAGGTGGGTGATGGAGAATAGAACCGCTCGAATGACGGCAGGGCTCATGTTCTCCCTGTTCATGTCAAGATCGGAGAAACCGACCGTGGTTGTCAACCCCACGTCCCAC
>JBDGQM010000208.1:0-5386 GCA_042219065.1 Salinibacter sp.
GCGACGGGTGTGATGTGTTCTCCCGGAGGAAGCAGTCTTCCGGTGCCTTGCACATGTCTTACACCATAGCACAGGCCGTTCTAAGGTCTGTTCTCATCGCGACGCCCCCCTCTGCGTTGATGCGACGCGTTCTCGCCGCGTATCTTGGGCTCGGGCTTCTGATGGCACCCGTGCCGCTTCTGAATGTGCTGCAGGCGGAGGCGGCGGCCGTGGTGGCCCTGGCGGCGTTCTTCATTAGTGGGAGTGCGGCGGTCCAGAGCTTCGGGCCCGAACCGAGGACCCTTCGGCAGGTAGTGCTGCGTCAGGAAGGAGCGCTGCTCGTCCCGCTGGGTGTCCTGTCCGTCGCCCAGCTCTGGGCCCCCAACTGCACGTTCGGCCAGGGGCTTCTCTTCTACGCCCTTTTTCCAGGCGTGACAGTCGTGTTTGCGGTGTCGGTGGCCTACGCGGTGCAGGGGACGAACGCGTCGTGGCCTACGCTCACAGTGGTCGGGATCGGTCTGCTCCTGGCGGTGGGCGGCCCCCTCTACGACCTTGGACTGCACCCGCAGTTTTACACGTACAACCACGTGTTCGGGGGCGTGCTGGGGCCCATCTACGACGAGCAGCTTGCCGTCCGGCCCGGCCTGTTTGTCTTTCGGGGGCTGACGCTCCTCTGGGCGCTGCTGGCCGTGTTCGTGGGACGCTGGCTGCGGGGACGTAGGCCGTGGTGGCCGGGGCCGGTCTGCGCGCTGGCCATCGGAGCCGTCTACGTCTTCTCGGCGCCGCTCGGGATCAACACGCCGGCGTGGTACCTCCAACAGCAGCTCGGCGGCCACACCCAGACGGAACGGTTTGACCTCTACTACGATGCGGAGCAGGTCGATGCCGCCGCGGCGGCGGATCTGGCCCGGGCCCACGAGGCGCGCTACGACTGGGTCCTGCGGCGCCTGGGCGGAGCGGACGCCGGGGAGGGCCGGATTCAGAGCTACATCTACCCCAATCCCGACGTGAAAGGACGCCTGACGGGGGCGCGGACGACGAGCGTGACGCCGGTCTGGTTGTCTGCGCCGCAGATGCATCTGCTTCGGGACCGCGTGTCGCAGAGCCTCGGGCACGAACTGGCCCACGTGGCGAGCCGGCCCTACGGATTGCCGGGGCTCCGGGCGTCGTGGGCGCCGGGCCTCGTCGAGGGATGGGCCGTGGCGCTTGAGCCGCCGTCTCCAGCCCCGTCGCCCGACGACCTCGTCCGGACCGCCGCGGCCACCGACACCGCGACCTCGCTCCGGGCGGAGGCCCGCGCCGTGGCAAGCCGCCTGTCGCCCTGGGGGTTCTGGACGGGTCGCGGGGCGGTCTCGTACGCCACCATGGGATCCTTCGTGGGGTATCTCCTGGACCGGTATGGCCCGGAGCGGCTGAAGCAGGTGTACGCGTGGGGGAATTTCGAGGCGGTCTATGGCCGATCCCTGCGGTCGCTCGCGGAGGGATGGACCGCTCATCTCGATCGCGCGTCAAGGGTGAGCCGCGGCGCCTACGATGCCGTTGCGCGCCGATTCACGCGGCCGTCGCTCTTCGAAACGGAGTGCCCGCACTACGTCCCGCCGGCCCGCCGTGCCCTTCAGGCGGCGCAGCGGGCGGGCCGCCGACACGACACCACCCAGGTGGTTGCGCACCTGGAGCGCGCCCTCGCCCATAAACCCCGGTACGCGGCGGCGCACGAGGCCCTGGCCCGCGTTCGGCTCGCCCAGGGGCAGGCCGAGCAGGTGCGCCGCCAGCTGGACACGCTGTCCGCCGAGATCCAGACCGTTGGAGTTCAGGTTGCGCTGGCGGATGCGCACGCGGTCGGGGGACACGCCGATGCCGCCCGCGCGCTGTACGCAGCGGCCCTCGCCCGCACCCCGCGGTCTGCCCACAATCTGCGGGCCCGGCTGATGCTCCGCGACGCCACGGCCGCCCGCCCGTCGGTGCTCCGCGTGCTGGTGAGCGGCGATTCGGCGTCCGTGCAGGCGCGGCGCCTCGCAGAGACGGCCCCGAGTCCGGAGGTATGGGCGTGGCGGGCGCTGCGGTGGATGGACGCGAGACGGTACGGACGAGCGATGCGTGAGTGGGCGGAGGTCGGGATGCTTGTTCGAGCGGACCGTCCGCGGGCGTGGCGTCGGGCGTGGCGGGTGCAGCGGACGGCGTGGCGGGCCACGGCGGCGCTCCGAGCGGGCGCGACCGACAGTGCTCGCCGCTGGGCCGAGCGCGCGACCCAGCAGGCCCGGATGCTGGGAGGCAGGCAGCGCGTCGCTCTTTTTGAGTGGTGGAGGACCCGGGCGGAGGCGGGCGCCACTGGGGCAGCAGAACGTCCCGCAGCGAATCACGCGGGCGGGTTCTTGGTTGAGAAGAAAAGATCGCGCCGCGCCCCTGAAATTCAGGGCTCGGCACTCGTCTACGATTTAGCTCGTCTGTGTGTGGTATCGCATGTCGCTGGTTCGCCGCGCTCTCGTCCCCGTTTTCCTTTGCGTCGCGCTCGCGGGCCTGCCGGCCGGGTGCACGTCGACGAAGGAGCAGACCGACAAAAAAGAAAACACATCCTCCTCGGATCCGGTCACGGTCCAGCCGGAGCTTGCGCCGTCCGCCCAGTCCATTCGCACCGTCCAGCTGTATCGTGGCGACGACGAACGGAGCCTTCCCGTAATTACGCTCAAGGGCAACCAGGCGCTGACCCTTGAGTTCGATCTGATGAAGGTGCAGGGCCGTCCCCTCTCCATCTACTTCGAGCATGCGGACCGGACCTGGCAGCGGGACCTCTCGCCGAGTCAAATTCTGGAGTCGTTCCAGGATGATCGGCTCGCCGACTACCAGTCGTCCCGAGGAACGGAGATCTCGTACGTGCACTACCGGTATCGCTTCCCGAACGACGACATCCGCTTCCGGATCAGTGGAAACTATGTCCTACGGGTGACCGAGCGTGGCCGGCGCGACTCGGTGCTGCTGGAGCAGCCCTTCTTCGTGGCGGAGGAGACGGGGAGCCTTCAGCTCCGGGGGGAATCGATCACGGTCCCGGGACAGCGCCAGCCATCGCTCCGTCCGATCGCCCGGTTCCGGCCCCCGACCGCAATTCAGGGCGACCCATTCGGCCATACCGCCTGCTTTGTGCGAAACGGACGGCTCACCGACACGCGCTGCCAGGAGCGTCCGGTGCTGGTGCGGCAGCCGGAACTGGAGTTTGAACTGGCGCGGGACCGTGCCTACGCCCCCGCCACGGCCGGGTACGAGCTCGACCTCAGCACGCTCCGCTCGACCGCACAGATTGCGCAGGTGGATCGGTCGCAAACGCCCTTTCGGGTGATGCTGGATCCCGACTACGCCCGGTTCGGGGGGACGGCCTCGGGCCTGACCGCCAACGGCCAGACGGTCGTGCGCGGGGCCCTTTCCGATCGCGCCGATCCGTCCCTGCAGGCCGAGTATGTGGAAACGAGGTTCGCCTTCGTGCCGTCGGGCGCGCAGCCGTACAGCCGTCCGCTCTCAGTGGCGGGCAGCTTCAGCGGCATGGACCCGGCGCGCGGCACCACGATGAAGTGGAGCCCGGCGCGGGAGCGGTACGAGGGCACCGTACTGCTCAAGCAAGGACGTCACCAGTATTTCTACTCGACGCCCGATCCGGCCTTTGCGAAGCAGCGGCAGACCCAGCAGGCCCGTGCGAGAAGCACCTACACCGCCTTCGTCTACTACCGGGACGATCGTCGCAATACCGACCGGCTCCTGCAGGTCAGCGGATTTGCGCCCTGACCGAAGGGAAGAAGTAGTCTCCGGGCTGCGCCCTGACCGAAGGGAAGAAGTATCCCGACCGCCGTCGCGGATGCGCCCGGACTGCTCCCGAAAAAAACGCCCCATCCCTTGCGGGATGAGGCGTTTTGTTGTACGATATGGGGGGCCGGAGGATCAGCCGATAACCTTGACCTCCTGGGCGTTGGGTCCCTTGTCGGTGTGGCCGACGGAAAACTCTACCCGGTCGTTCTCGTCGAGACTCGCAAAGCCCTCGGTATCGATTTCGCTGTGGTGGACGAACAGATCCTCATCGCGCTCCTCGGCGACGATGAATCCGTAGCCCTTCTCGTTGCTAAACCACTTGACGGTTCCGATTTCACGCTCTGCCATGGTGCTGCTGGTAGTTCACTCGAAAGATCATGTGCTGTGCGGCAGAGCATCCCCACCCGTTGCACACACCGCGAGGAGTGGCTTAGATGTCGATGAACTGCCACGTAACATCATTATACAATTTTCAAAACTGGAAGTCAACCTTTTTTCGTCTCAGCGGTCTTCGCGGCGAGCGGCGGCTCCGCAGTGAGCCGGAGACCGGATGCTGGAGACGGGGGAGTGACGTGTTCTCTGCGTTGATTCATCCGCGGTTCCATGCCCTTTGCTCTCACAAGCCTCGTTGACGAGGTCCCCACGTTTCGCGCGCACGGAGTGGTCCGGCGAACCATTGAGGACGCGTGCATGCGCCACCCGGACGTGGCGACGTTCCGCGAGTTGGGGCCGAGCGACGACGGGGCCATGCTGTACGGCGTGGTGCTGGGGACCGGCTCCGTGCCCGTAAGCCTTATTGCGGGCAATCACGCCGACGAGCCCGTGGGACCCGAAACGCTCCGCTCCTTCATCCTCAACGGCCTTGCGAACCGCAACAAGATGACCCCGTGGCTGCGGCGCTTCCGGTTCATCATCGTGCCGCACACGAATCCGGACGGGGAGGCCCGCAACCGCCCCTGGATGGAGGCG
Source organism: Salinibacter sp. (assembly GCA_042219065.1). Lineage (GTDB taxonomy): Bacteria > Bacteroidota > Rhodothermia > Rhodothermales > Salinibacteraceae > Salinibacter. The sequence goes on from JBDGQM010000208.1 coordinate 4,741, forward strand.
TGGCCCGACGCGGAGGCCTATCTCCGGCACGCGGTGCGGGAGCAGCCGGGGCGCGACCTGGAATACGGATTTCCGGCGATGCGTCCCGAGAACGAGCACGTGTCCGCGTTCCTGCGTGAGCACGGGCCGTTTGCCCTGCACGCAAACCTCCACGGCATGTCGGCGGGGGAGGGGGCAATGCTTCTCATCAACCGTCCCTGGACCTTTCGCACGCAGCCCCTCCGCGACGACTTCGCAGAGGCGGCCGCGGCCCACGGGCTTCCGATGCACGACCACAACCGGAAGGGGGAGAAGGGATTTTTCTGGATCGAGCCGGGCTTTCAGACCACCCCGCGGGGCGATGCGATGCGGACCTACTTCCGCGCCCAGGGCGACGACGCGATGGCCCGCCGCTTTCACGACAGCTCGATGGAGTTTGTGGCGTCGCTGGGGGGCGATCCCCTCTCGCTCGTGACGGAGATCCCGCTGTTTCTCATTCAGGGCGAAAGCACAACACCGCATCGCCCGGATCGGTATCTTGCACTGCGCGAGCGATTGCCCGAAATCCGGGCGCGCCTCGAACGTGGGGAGGAGGTGGAGGAGATGCTCGCGCCGTTCGATCTGTCCCCCGTGCCCCTCGAGGGGGCGATGCACCTTCAGTATCGAG
>JBDGQM010000209.1:0-7805 GCA_042219065.1 Salinibacter sp.
GGAGTCCTACGTCGAGCACATTTCGGGAAAGAAGCCCGGCCATCGGCGTAGGAAAAGATCCGTCCCATCGTCATAGCCCGGTTCCAATGCTATGTCCGAAGAAACATCCGAACTCGCCGAACGCGGGGAGGAGATCTTCGAACGGGTCGTGCGTCCCCAGCTCGAAAACCGTTCGGACATCGACGATCGCGCCTACGTCGCCATTGACGTCGACTCCGAGGACTTCGAAGTCGACTCCAATCAGCGCGCCGCCGCAAACCGGCTCACTGAACGGCACCCGGAGGCGCAGGGGCGAATCTGGTTCCGGCGGGTAGGGAGTCGGGCTGCCCATCACTTCGGCGGGCGATTTCTAAGCGACGCATTCGACTAACCTCCTTTGTCGCCTCCTTCAGAGAGTGGGATTTGAGAAGACCCGGAAGGAGCAACCGTCCGCATCTCCTCGCTCCAGAACGAGACCGACGCGCGGTAACAGCGGAGATCATGCCCCCAGTGGCGCCAGCGACGACACGTCCCCCAGCGCCGCTTCGAGGCACCGTCCCGCGGCGAGCAGCGCGGCGTCGGCCCCGTGCCGGGCGTGCACCTGCAGCCCGATGGGCCGCCCGTCCGCCGAGCGGCCGGCCGGGAGGGTGAGGATGGGGTGGCCCAGGACGGCCGTCGGGCAGTTGTAGGGGGCGATGGGGAGGGCGTAGGGCACCGAGACGCCCTCAATGTCGAGGTTGGCCCCGGTGGAGCGGTGAGAGAAGGCCGGGGTGGCGGCGACGGGCGTGACCCACAGGTCCCAGTCGTCGAAGAAGTGGCCGAGGGTCTCGGCCAGGGCTTCCTTCCGGTCCAGGGCAGCAAAGTAGCCCCGTAGGCCGAGCCGAGCGCCCTCTGCCATCCGTCCGGCAAGGGCGCCAAACTTCGACCGGACGTAGCCCTGCCACACCAGGGTCCGGAGCGGCGCAGTGCGCAGCGGAGCCGGCAGGCCCGCGGTCAGCTCGACGCCCTGAATGCGGGCCCACGTGTCGAACGCGTCCGCAATGTCAACCGGGGCGGGCCGTCGCTTGACGGCGCACCCGGCGCTGCGCCACGCCCCGAGGGCGGTCCGGAGCACGCGTTGCGTGTCCGTGTCGACCGGCACGCCGCCCAGCTCCGGCGTCACGGCGATGCGGAGCGACTCGGGCTCGGGCACCGACGGCGGATCCGCGTCGTCGCCGAGGACGGTCCACGCCCGTTGAAGGTCCGCCACCGTGCGGGCCATCGGCCCCGCAACCACGATGTGGCGGACGGATACGGGGCGATCCGGCGGGCGAATGCCGCGGAGCGGCGTGGGCGTCTCCGTGGGGCGGAGGCCAGCGACGCCGCAGAAGTGAGCGGGGATGCGGATCGAGCCGCCCACGTCGGAGCCGAGCTCCAGGGGCGTGAGGCCCGCCGCCAGGGCCGCCCCGGCGCCGCCGGAGCTCCCGCCGGGCGTGCGGTTCAGGTCCCAGGGATTGTTCGTCCGGCCGAAGTTGGGATGCACGCACTGCCAGTCGTAGGCCGCGAAGGGCAGGTTCGTCTTGCCCATAAGAATCGCCCCCGCATCTTTGAGGCGGGCCACCTGCGGGGCGTCCGCCTTGGGGACGTGGTCGGCGTAGCGGGGCAGGGCGTAGGTGGTGCGCAGGCCGGCCGTCGAAAAGTGGTCCTTGACGGTGAACGGGACGCCGTGCAGCGGCCCCCACACCTCGCCCCGGTCCAGGGCCGCGTCGGCCGCCTCTGCGCGGTGGCGGGCCTGCTCCGTGTTGAGCGTCACGACCGCGTTCACGGCCGGGTTCCAGCGGTCGATGCGGGCGAGGTGCGCCTCCAGCACCTCGACGGCGGAGCAGTCGCGGGCACGGATGCGGCGGGCGAGTGCCGTGGCGGAGCAGGACGTGAGGTCGGGCACGAGGACGGAACAGACGTCGGAAAAGCGCGAACGCCTGCTCATACGAAAAGCCCTGAAGCCAGGGTTCAGCGGACGCGACGGTGCGGCTGTGCCGGGTCGGGGGAGGAAGAAAAAACCGCTGGGCCAAAAAAAGGACCCGAGCCCCCCCGCCAGGACGCCGGCCGGGGAGCCTCGGGGCCCCACCGCTCTGATACGTTTTGCGTGAGACGTCGGACCGTTGTGCAGTCGCGTGCTCAACGTGCGAGCTGGACCGCCGGGAGAGTTATCGCGTGCCGGAGCCGGAGGTCGACGTGCTCATTTTCGAGAGGGTCTGGCGGATGGTGCGCGTCCCGCGCGGGGTCGATACGTCAAGCTTTGCCTTCACCACGTGATGCGGCGCCGTCTTGCGCAGGTGCACCGTGCCGGTCACCTTGTCGTCGCCCACGGTCACGTCCACCACGTAGGCCTCGAACGAGCCTGCCGGTGTCGTCACCGTTTTCGTGCCGGTGACCTCAAAGTTCGCCGTGCGCACCGTCTGCTGCCGGGGCGAAAAGACCTGGAGGGAGGTCGAAAAGCCCGGCTTCAGCGGCATGGTGCCGAGGGCGATGAGGTCGTGGGAGCCTCCGGCGAGGGTCGGGCGGTCGAAGGTCTTGCTGATGGAGGTGGAGCGGCCCCGCACCTTCACGGTGCCGGAGGCCGACGTGTCGGTGTAGGTTACATCCATCGTAAGGGGGCCGCGCTGATGGCGCGAGACCGGGCGGAGGGTGGACCGGTCCATGATCAGCGAATCGGTCACCGTGGCCCGTGGCGTCTCGGTCTTGCCAACGACGGTCCAGGTCTTGGTCCCGCTCGTGGTGGTGGACCGGAGGGTGCGGGTGGACGACAGGTCGAAGGACTTGCCGCGCATCTTCATCGTGGCGTCGTAGGAGAGCGTAGCGGCCTCCAGCTTCGAGCCGTCCATCATCGCAACCCCGCTCGGGGCGTCGGGCTTGGCCTTCGCGGTGGCGGTCGTGTCCGGCATCGTCACCGAGTCGGGGTTTACGGTAATCTCATTGAGGCGAGTACGAATGCGGTCGGTGGCGCTCTTCTGGTAGCGCCCCCCGAGGTGCTCGGCGAGGAACTTTTCCATCGCCGTCGAGAGGGCCAACCGGTTGTCCTCGTTGCTGAAGCCGTGCCCCTCGTCGGGCGCCACGAGGTACTCGACCGGGTGGCCCTGCTGGTCAAGCGTCGCCACGATCTGGTCGGATTCCTGCTGCTTCACGCGCGGGTCGTTGGCGCCATGGACCACCATGAGCGGCGCCGTGATCTGCTCGGCCTTGAAGAGGGGCGACTGCCGCTTCAGGCGCTTGCGATCCTTAGGGTTGTTGGGATTTCCCACGCGCTCGTACCAGGTGCCCTCCAGGTACGGCTTCCAGTAGGCCGGGAACGACTCGATGAGGGTGATCAGGTTCGACGGGGCCACGTACGGCACGCCCGCCGCGTAGAGGTCGGGGGTAAAGGTGACGCCCGCAAGGGTGGCGTAGCCGCCGTATGAGCCTCCGAAGATGCCGACGCGATCCGGATCGGCGATGCCTTTGTCGATCAGATACTTCACGCCGTCGGTGATGTCGTGCTGCATGGCGCCGGTGCCCCACTCCTCATCGCCCGCGTGCAGGAACGACTGTCCGTAGCCGCTGGAGCCGCGGTAGTTGGGCTGGAGCACCGCGTAGCCGCGGTTGGCCAGGAACTGGGCAAAGGCGTCGTAGCCCCAGGTGTCGCGCGACCAGGGGCCGCCGTGGATGAACATGACCGTCGGCAGGTTTTTCGCCTCTACCCCCTTCGGCACTGTCAGGTACGCCGGAATCGTCAGCCCGTCGCGCGCCTCGTAGGTGATCGGCTTCATCTCCGCGAGGTGCTGGGTGGGCAGCTCGGGGCGCGACTCGTAGAGCTTCTCCACCGTGCCGCGCTCCGCGTCGAAGAGGTACGTGGCGCCGGGGTTTACGTCCCGGCTCACGCTCACGAGGTGCGTTTGAAAGTCTTCCGTCGAGGACTGAAGGGAGAGCTCCCCGTCCGGCAGTTTCTGCGTCAGGGTCTGGTAGGTTTGCTCGAACGACTCGGTTTTCGGGTAGACGCGCTTCCGCTCGCCGACGTAGGCGGTGGCGACGAGCTTCTCGGTCCGGTCGTTGAATACGGTACCGCCGAAATCGACCGCGCCCTCCGGGTCCTTCGCCACGAGCTCCGATTCTTTCGTCTGCACGTTCAGGAGCCGGAGCTGCTGCAGGTCCACGTCCTCCCCCTTGTTGGTCTGGAGGTAGACCCGCTCATTGTCCTTGTGGAACCGCGTTACGCCGCAGGACTCGTCGACCGAGCAGGCGTAGACCGTCGTGAAGGTGGTGTCCTGTGTCGTGATGTCGACGCGCTGGATCTCGGTGCCGCCGCTGTCGGTCTGTCGTGTGGCGAGGCGGAAGCGGCCTTTATGGTCGAACGTGTAGCTGCCGTAGCCCTCGGTATTTTTGAAGATGAGTTCGCGCTCCCCCGTCTCCAGGTCGATGCGGTAGAGATCGTGGTACTGGGGGTTGCGGTCGTTGAGGCCCACCACGATCACGCCGGGCGTGGCCTCCGGCACCGCAAAGATGCGGGCCTGCACCTTCTCGTAGGGCGTGAGGTCCTCGGCGGGGGGGACGCCGAGCTCGGTCTCTTTCTCTGAATCCGGGTCGACGGCGTAGATGTGGAAGTTTTCGTTGCCGCCCTTGTCTTGCCGGTATAGGATTCGCTCGCTGTCCTGGGTCCAGAAGTAGCTACGGACCGGACGTGTCGTGTCTGCCGTTACTGGCTCGGCGGCGTCAAACGACTCGTCTACACCCTTCACCCACACGTTCATCACGCCCTTGTACGGCTTGATGAACGAGACGTGCTCTCCGTCTGGAGAGATTTGAGCCCCAGTGCGTTTGGGGTCGCCGAAAAAGGTTTGCCGATCGATGAGGGGCGGGAGCTCGCCCTGGTACTCGACCGAGGGCGGAGACATGTTTCCGGCGCCCACGATCACGTCGTCACTGGTCGCTTTTTGTGCCGTCGCGGGGGACGTCCCGAGGGCGACGCAGAGGCTCACCAAAAGGAGAAGACACGTCGTGAGGGGTCGTCGCATGGGTGTTTGGGCTGTGTGAGGCAGGAGTGTGCGCGAGGAGAGGTCGATTTCTGTTCACTGACCGATGTACGTCCACGAGTAAGCATACCTCCGGTCTTGTGCATCCGCAAGGGATTTTTGACGAGCGGGGTCTTGGCTCGATCAGCGGTGGATGCGTTCGGTGAATGAAGGGACGAGGGGGGACGGGCGAACCGGCTGTCGGAGGACCGGGCCGCTTCTTATACTATCTGCGCCGAATCGGTGTGCATATACAGAGGGGTCGGCGCGGCCAATAAACGGGAACCAAAAGGTATATTTTGCCTCCATCTCGATGTAGGGACGACCGGCGGGTCGTCCCTACATAAACGGATAGGAGCAATAATGCACATTGAACGCTCGCAATTGGTATTACGTCAAAAGGACTCTGGGGAATGAGGGACGAGGGGGGGAAGGGCGACAGGCGACCGGAGAGGCACGAGGGGCGGTCCGATTGGAGGGGCGTCGGGAGGGGTTAAACATCGGCTCACCCCGCTCAACGAATGATGCAACCGCTCGTCAAAAACTCCTTCCATCTGCCCGGGAGCACCGTTATGCTCTTTCGTGCACTTGCCCGTCAAAATGTCCCGCACCCGCCGTGATTGAGGTCGAGAATCTCTCAAAGACGTACACCCTCTCGCGCCAGCAGAAGAAGGAGATGGGGCCGCAGTTCACGGGCGATACGCTCGATGCGGTCGACGGCATTTCCTTCACCTGCGAGTCGGGCCGCGTCTACGGTCTTCTCGGGCCCAACGGCGCGGGCAAGACCACGACGCTGCGCATCATCGCCACCATGCTTGCGCCCACCGAAGGCACCGTGACGGTCGACGGCCTGGATGTGACCGAGCAGCCGCAGGCGGTGTGCGAGCGCATCGGCTTTCTTACCGGCAGCACGGGCCTCTACGACCGCCTCACGGCCACCGAGCTGGTGCGCTATTACGCCGACCTGCACGGTGTGCCGACGGCGGACTTTGAAGAGCGGCGCGACTACTTGTTCGACCTGCTCGACATGCACGACTTTGCCGACCGGCGCATCGGCACCTTCTCGACGGGCATGCGGCAGAAGGTGAGCATCGCACGCACCATGATCCACGACCCCGAGGTGATGATCTTCGACGAGGCCACCGCCGGGCTCGACGCCATTGCGGCCCGCAGCATCATGCAGCTGGTTCGGCAGAGTCGCGATCGGGGCAAGACGGTGCTCTTTTCGACCCACCGGATGGACGAGGTCAACATGCTCGCCGACGATCTCGGCCTCCTGCACGAGGGGACGCTGCTCTACGACGGCACGTACGACGACTTCACCCAAACCATGGAGGTCGACACGTTCGAGGACGCGTTCATTCACCGCATTGAACAGGCCAACGGGACTGTAGACAGGCGGGACCGACAGCCCGAAGCCGTGTAGCCGCTGGTTGGGGGTTGCGTATTTCGTATTGCGTATTTCGTAGCGGTATAGCCAGGCAGATACGCAATACGGAATACGCAATACGCTTCTCCTACGCCTGGCAGTGGTCACGCTTTCGGCCTCTCCGCTTTTCGTTTCGCTTGCCATTCAACCCCTCCACTCCCATGCGCGGAACGCTCATCGTTTTCAAGAAGGAGTTTCTCGACACCATTCGGGACCGGCGCACGCTCGTGGCCATGGTGCTGGTGCCGCTCGTGCTCTTTCCCCTCCTCATGATCGGCGGCAGCTGGCTGGCGCAGTCGCAGATGGAGGAGGCCGCGGAGGAGACGTTGACGGTGGCCGTACTCGGCGGCGGGGAGCAGGGGGCCACGGCGCCACTCCGGAAGCGGGTCGCGTCGGCCCCCAACATGAAGGTGGCGGCGGACATGCCCGTCGACACGGCTCGCGCCCGGATCAAAGACGGCGAGATGGACGCGGCGATCGTCTTTGCCTCGTCCTTCCAGCAGCAGGTGAACGCAAAGAAGGCCGGACAGGTGGAACTCATCTATAAATCCGACGACGACTCCGAGGTGATGCTCAACCGTCTGCGCCCGCTGCTCGACCAGTACGAACAGGACCTCCTGCGGGCCCGCTTCGAGGCACTGGGGCTGAGCACGGAGGCCACCAAGGCCGTGGACGTGAACGAGGTGAACCTCGCCTCCGAGAAGGCGCAGGTGACCCAGCAAATCGGTGGCTTCCTGCCCTACATGTTTCTGATCTTCTGCTTTACCGGGGCCATGTATCCAACGCTCGACATGGGGGCGGGCGAAAAAGAACGAGGGACCCTCGAAACCCTCCTCACGGCGCCGGTGGGCCGGTATCAGTTCCTGGTGGGCAAGATGCTTACCGCCACGCTGGCGGGCCTCTTTGCCGCCCTCGTCTCCATCCTCAGCATCATGGGGAGCGTATGGTTCATCGAAGACATTCCCCAGAGCATCCTGGACGCGGCGATGAGCATTCTCACCCCGAGCGTGGTGGCCATCCTCCTCTCGCTGCTGGTGCCCCTCACGATCTTCTTCGCCGCCGCCCAGCTGTCGCTCTCGTTCTACGCCAAGTCGTTCAAGGAGGCACAGAGCATGGTGTCTCCCCTCCTGATTGCCGTCATCTTTCCGGCCTTCATTGGTCTGCTTCCGGGCTTCTCGCTCAATACAACGACGGCCCTCATCCCGGTGCTCAACGTGGCCCTGGCCACGAAAGACGCCCTGGCGGGAACACTGGGGATGGGCCACCTCGCGCTCGTGTACGCCTCGCTTCTGACCCTGGCCGCGGTCAGCCTTGGAGTGTGCATGTTCGTTATTCGGAGCGAGCGCGTGCTCTTCCGAACCTAATCCGTCCCG
>JBDGQM010000021.1:0-4590 GCA_042219065.1 Salinibacter sp.
CCGCTGGGCACCGGGGCGCTTCTTAAGGACGAGATGAACGTCCCGGCCCTCTGGCGTTGCCACGTCGGGGTCGACGAGACCAACGCCGCCACCGAAACGGCCTGGGACTTCCTCAAGCCCTGGACCGACGCGTACGATGAGACGATCTTCTCGCTCCGCGACTACGTGCCTGAGTTCCTGGAGGACCGGGCCGATCTCATTCAGCCGGCCCTCAATCCTCTGAGCCCGAAGAACCGCACCCTCTCCGTCTCCGAGCTGACCGAGATCCTGCGCCGCGCCGAACTGGCCACTTCGCCCCACCCGACGGTCGACGGAAACTTTGCCTCGCCGGCCCAGCGCCTGCAGCGGGACGGCTCGTTCGCCCCGGCCACCCGGCCCGACGACCTTGGCCTCATGGAGCGGCCCATCGTCACGCAGATTTCGCGGTGGGACCGCCTGAAGGGCTTCGCCCCGCTGTTGCAGGGCTTCGCCCGAATGAAGGAGCCGAGCTTCCTGGATCGCAACGCCGTCTCGGAGCGAGACCGGTATCGGCTCTCCCTGTCCCGCCTGGTTCTGGCCGGCCCCGACCCCGACTCCGTCTCGGACGACCCGGAGGGGCAGGAGGTGTTCAATGAAATCTGCAGCCTGTGGCACAACCTCCCCCCGGAGATTCAGCAGGACGTGGCCATCCTCACGCTTCCCATGACGTCGCGCCGCGTCAACGCCCTCATGGTGAATGCCCTGCAGCGCTGCTCGACCATTGTTGCCCAAAACTCCCTGCAGGAAGGGTTTGGGCTCACCGTCACCGAAGCGATGTGGAAGCGCCGGCCCGTAATGGGCACCCGCGCCGCCGGCCTCCGCGAGCAGGTGAAGGATGACGTCCACGGGCGCCGCACGCCGCGAGCGGAGGACCCCGTAAGCGTCGCCCACACGATCCACGAGATGCTCAGCGCTGAGGAGGACCGGAAGACGTGGGCGCGCAACGCTCGCCGCCGCGTCGCGGAGCGCTATCTCGTGTTCACGCAGGTGCGCCGCTGGCTTGAGGTGCTTGCCCGCACCGTAGACCGGCAGGAGGCGACGGTGACCGATGGGGAAGCCCCGCAGCAAGACCCCGCCTGATGCTTGTTCGTCCCGGTCGACGCCCTGTGCCGGACGGGCACCTGCCCCGCGTGCAGGAAGTACGCAAAAACGCCCCAGACGACCGCCGCAGACGCCGGACCGGGCTGCGGGCGGCGCCCCCACAGATCCCGGCCCGGCGTCTCACGCTCCCACGGTCAGGCCGCGCCGCGCCGTCCGGCGTGATCGACAGTGTGGCCGGCGTCCGTGCACCCGCGGCGCCGAGAGGCAAGGGGCCTACTGGCCCGTGCCGTCCACGAGCCGAAAGGTCACCGGCAGGGACATCTGCACCCGCACCGGCTCGCCGCGCTGCCTGCCCGGCTCAAACTTCTGCTGCTTCACCGCCTCGATGGCCGCCTCGTCGAGCAGGTGGTGGACCCCCCGGATCACCGTTGGGTCCTGCACGGTGCCGTCCTTGCCCACGACAAACTGCACGATCACGCGTCCTTCGACGCCGGCCTTCTCGGCAATGTCGGGGTATTCGACCGCCGCTCGCAGAGAATCCATGCCGCCAATCAACGTCGGGCTCTCCTCGACGGCCACAAATATTTCATTTTCCACCGCTTCCGTCTCCTCCTCCCCCTCATCGGACGGGGCGGAGGGCTTCTGGCGGGTGTCCAGGGTCGCATCCAGATCGATCGACGCGTCGAAGTTCACGTCCCGCTGCTCAATGACCTGATTGTTGGGCACCTCCATAGGGGTCGGCGGCCGTGGAGGGGGCGGGGGCTCGCTCTCCTGCTGGGTCTGCTGAATCTGCTTCATGGTGACCGTTTCCTGCTCTTCCATTTGCACGTGGAAGCTCTCCTCGGTCGAAAAGTCGGCCTGGAAGGCCACGATGAGCACCGCGAGCGAAAGCAGAAGGCCAATCTCGAGGTGCAGGTAATACTGGGTCCGGAGACTATTGCCCGTGCTGGCTGGTCCATTCATGGCGTGGATGCGGGGGTTGGTCGGAGCGTCAGAAGGCTTGCATGTCGGGGTTGGACTCTTCGTTGTTCATATCTGCGCGATATTGTACGACGACGCCCCGCCTGCGGGTCGCCCGTGTTGCAGGAGACACGCCCAATACCGGTGTGGGGGACAGCCTCATCGTCGTGCCGGTCGGAGACCCACGTGATGCAGCCGCAGTCGGCGGGCAATCCCCAGTGGGCTGTCGGCCGAAGCTCGTGGCCGTGCCGGGTGCCCGCGGAGCTGCTCGGGGACCGCCGAAGATTGGCGCGCCGCCCATCGGTCGCAAGGGTGATGACGAGAGCTCCGAAGGCCTTCATTCCTGCGTCTGAGTGGCACCTGGTGACAGGGCTGGCCCCCAGAGACAGGGATCCATTACATCCATGCCGGAGATTCCCCTACGACAGGTCTCCGCGTCGATTCTCATCTTCGAGAGGGAAGCCGACGAAGAACTGAGTGCGTTCCTCCCAGACGCTCAGCCTCGTTCGCATTCTTCTCACAGCCGACCCACAGCCGTATGCTGACCATCAACCGCGTACTCTTTCCGACCGACTTTTCCGACGGCTCGAAGCAGGCGCTTCCGCAGGCGGCGTACCTCGCGGAGTGGCACGATGCCGCGCTCCACATTCTGAACGTGACGGGTCGGCATCGCCACGACCACGAGGAGGCGAAGGCACACTTTCCGCTCTCCACCGACACGCTCACGGACTGGCTCCAACAGTCTGCCGGTGAGACAGACGACGGGCCGTGGCCCGATTTTGAGACGCTCTCCCTGCATCAGCATCAGATCGAGTCGGCGACGCCCGCGGAGACGATTGTCTCCTACGCGGAGGCCGAAGACATCGACCTCGTCGCGATGGGCACCCACGGCCGTCGCGGGGTGAACCGGATGCTGTTTGGCAGTGTCACCGAGGAGGTGGTGCGCAAGGCCCCCTGCCCGACGCTAACGGTACGCACGGGGGCCGACGTGGCGCCGGGCCGGGCGGTGCGGCGGATTCTCGTCCCCATCGACTTCTCCGATGCGTCGGACACGGCGGTCCAGCACGCGAAGGAGATCGCCCTCACGTATGGCGCGGAGATCGACCTGCTACACGTCGTGGAGGAGCCGTTCTATCCACCGACCTACGAGGTCTCGGCCTCCCATTTTCCGACGCAGGAGGTGGTGGAGCGCGCCGAGACGCAACTCGGGAACATGGCCCGAGACGAGATTGGCTACGAGCACGTCATGGTCGAGGCCACGTCCGGGCGCCCCTACCGCACCATCCTGGGCTACATCGACGAAAACGACGTGGACCTGACAGTGATTGCCACACACGGACGCACCGGCGTGGACCGCCTACTGCTCGGCAGCGTGGCGGAGCGGGTGCTACGGCAGTCGTCCGAGCCGGTGTTCGTGGTCAAGCCCGACCGCAAATCGCTCGTGCCGACGGCGTGATCCTCCGGTCCGGCGACATAAGTGTGCGGAACGGACGGTTCGTTCTCAGGACGTCGCCTCTACGACCGGCGTCGTCGCGAACGCCCGCGGGACCGGCAGGTCGGCCATGGTCTGGAGCCCGGGCCGTGCGCCCGCGGCGAGGGGAGCGGTGTTGACGAGCATGCCCACGGTGGCGGTGTCCCCGAAAATGCCGCCCTGCACCCGCAGATCGATGGGCGGGTCCCCCGCCACCTCCACCGCGTCGTACGACGCGTCCGCCCCCACATACATTTTTAGGTCGAGCGTCACCGCCGCTTCCTCATCGATGCGTCCCGCCGCGGCGTGGTGGATCCCCGCCACCTCCCCGGCCGCCACCTGCCGAAACCCCGTATCGACCCGGGCGTCGGCGTGGACGGGCTGGAGCTCCTCCTCCACGTCGTCCAGGGTCCACCCCAGCCCCTCGGCGACCATGTGCAGCGACTCGCGGAGCCCGATGTGCCCGAAGCCGCCGCCCGCTTTTTTCTCCGCGAAGGCCTGCGGGGACAGGCCGGCGCCCACCTTGGCCTGCAGCGGCTCCCGTCGTTCGCCCGCGTCCACCACCCGCTCGACGTGCACGCTCTGGACAGCGGTACAGACGCCCGTAGCCATGAGGGGGAGCGTGTCCATTGCGTAGCCGGGATTCACGCCGGTGCCTACGATGACGACGCCCTCCTCGCGCGCAACATGATCGAGCCGCTCGGCACGGTCGGGCGAGCGCTCGTACGGAAAGGCCAGCTCCTCGGTCGACGACACGACGTGTGCGCCGGCCCGGGCACACTGCACCAGCTGGTCGGCCACCCCGTCGAGAAAGGAGGTCGTGGTGTGAAGCACCACGTCCGGGGTTGAGCGGGCGAGTGTGGCCTCGGCGTCGTCGGACACGGAGACGCCCGTCGGGGCACGCCCGCCGCCGATCACGTCGGCCACGTCCCGGCCGGCCTTGTCGGGATCGATGTCGACGGCGCCGACGAGGATCATGGCGTCTTTGTCGAGCACGGTGCGGGCCACCTCCTGCCCGATGGGGCCGAGGCCGTACTGGAGGATTCGGAGGGATTCCACGGGGTTGAGCGCGGGTAGTCAGGGAAGAACGCGAAGCGGTC
>JBDGQM010000021.1:4690-6640 GCA_042219065.1 Salinibacter sp.
GTCGAGAAATGCGCGCAAACGCCTCGACGGCGGCGTCCTCGTCCTCCAGATTCTCCGACAACAGCACGAGGACGTACGTGGGGCCGTCCGGCACGAACACGATTCCGGCGTCGTGGTGAAGCCCCGAAATCCAGCCGGTCTTGTGGGCCACCTCTACCGAGTCGGGGAGGCGGGCCGGAATCATGTCGTTGTACGTCTGCTGCGACAAAATCTCAATCATCTCGTTGGACGCCTGCTCACTGACGGCCTTTCGGCGGGCGATCCGCTCCAGGATCACCAGCAGGTCGTGGGCCGACGTTTCGTTGTTGCGCCCCTGCCGATAGGCCTTCATGTCCTCAACGCCCCGTCGCACCTGAATGCGATCGGCCCCATACTGCCGCATCGTCTGCGTCGTGCGCTCGGGCCCGACCATGTCGATGAGAATGTTGGTGGCCAGGTTGCTGCTGGCGGTGATCATCTTCCGCATCAGCGTGCGGATCGGGCGCGTCTCGCCGAGATGATCGTAGAGCGCCTCGTAGCTGTCGTCCTCCGGCGTCAGCGCGTAGCGGCTCCCGTCCACAATGCTCCGAAACTCGTTCGTCACGCGGATCGAGTCGTCCAGGTCGAACCGCCCGTCGTGGGCCTGCCGGTACAGCTCCACCATCACCGGCGTCTTCATCGTGCTCGCCGCGTGAAACCTCCGTTGCTCATTCACCAGCACCGACGCACAGGGAGCATCCAGGGTTCGACACGCGACGGCCACGTCCCCGTCGACGGCGTCTAGGGGGCTGTCGATGGTGCGACGCAGGTCGGACATGGGCTGAGGCGGAGCGCGGGGGGCGGGGGCAGACGGAACGGCGAGATGGAGCAGCACGCGCTTCCTTCATCGCGAAACAGAACAGGGAGCGGTCCTCACGGCGATGGCCAAAACGCACCGGCGGGGACGCCGTTCGGCTGAATCTGCGTGCCCGCCCGGTCGGGCTCCACAATCGATCGCACCTGCATGGGAATGTCCGCATCTGCCAGGGGACGGAGCGTCTTCGGGTGCATGCCGAGATCCCCGGACTCGGTCATCGCGAACGCGTCCGCCATCGATAGCTCATCGAGTCGCTCCGCATCGTCATGGGCCGAGGGGTCAGCGGTGTAGAGCCCGTCGACGTCGGTGTAGCGGGTCACGCACCGGGCCTCCAGAATGCGGGCAAACAGCGCGGCCGAGTAGTCGCTTCCTTCAAAGCCAAGCGTCGTCGTCCGACCGGCCTCCGTGGCCCCGATGAAGCCCGCGACGACCGGCACGGCTGTGGGGGAAAGCGTCCGGTACCAGTCTCGGACCCGATCCGCGGTGGCCGACTGGTCAACGTTCGCCTCGCCGAACGTGTCGTCGGTCACCACGAGGCGGGTGGCGTCGCAGTGGGGCGCCTCCACCCCCGCGTCGCGCAGTGCCAGCGTCACCATGGGCACGGACAACTGCTCGCCCGTCGCCAGGACCGCATCGCGAAGGGCCGGCGTGAACCCTGTCCGGTCGACCTCGGCAAACGATTGCCGCAGCGCCCGAAGGTGCTCGTCGAGCAGCGCCGCGTACTCGTCCGCGGCGGCCCGGCTCAGCACCGTCCCGGCCTGGGTGCGGTGCCGCCGACGGAGGCGCTCGACGAGCGTCTCGACGACGGCCCGACCGTCGGAGCGCGTGGCGAAGGCCTCCATCGCGTCGGAGAGCCGCTGGGACACGTCGGACAGGGCCGACACGACGGCGACGACCCGCCCGCTCGTGGTGGCCTCGTTGAGAAGCGCGATGACCGTGCGAAATCGCTCCGGGGTGCCGACGGTGGTGCCCCCGAATTTGAAGACGACACGCGGAGACGGGACGGAATCGGGCAAGGGGACACGCGGACGATGGATCAGACACGACGGACGAGGGGCCTCCATGGTGGAAAGCACCGCCTGCTACCGCCTGTTTTTGGCGCGTGTTCCTCCCCC
>JBDGQM010000210.1:0-3938 GCA_042219065.1 Salinibacter sp.
GCGGTCGACGCGGCGGACGCGGCGTGCGGCTCCCAGGTCCCGCCCGGCCGGTAGCGCACGAACGCATACTCCTGCGTCGGATCCATCACCGTCAGGTGCATCCACTCGTGATCGAAAAGCTGCGCGAGCGTGGCGTGGCGCTCGATGATCGCCTCGACGCGGTCGACGGGGGCCTGAATGACGGCGGTGAGGCGTAGGGGCCGGTGGTACACGTGCTCGTCGTCGGCCTTCAGGGACTGCAGCGGAAGGCCGCTCATGAGGTCGCCCCCGTTGCCCTGCACCACGCCGAGCTTGCCCACCACGTTCTGCGTCACCTTCGACCCGCTGCCATAGGCGGCGTTGTCGACGGTCGAGAAATAATACTGCGTGTTGATCCACTCCCCCACCACCAGCGGCCCCGTCATGATGTTCTCCAGGGCCGTCCCGTCGTCGTCCGTCGTCCAGTCGTAGGAGTGGAGAAAGCACCGCCCGTCGAGGTCCAGGTCGCGCGTGAGGGCCCGGGGACCGATGATGAACCCGGCATTCCCGGCCAGCCCCCACTCCGGGCGCGTCTCCGCCCAGTCGGCCGCCCGGCGCTCCGTCTCGCGCACGGCCGCCGCCGACCGGCCCTCGTCGACCGTCGTGTTTAGGGTCCGGACGCGCTCGGTCGTCGCGTCGGCCTGGGCCGCCCCCAGATCCCGGCGCAGGCGGTCGAGCGCCTCCGGCGACACGGGCGGGTCGTCCGCGTCCACGAAGAGCGTGATCTCGTCGGTCGTGGTGTTGTGCTGGCCGGCGAGGAAGACGGTGTCGGGCGGAAGGTCGACCCCGCGCTCGCGAAGGGCCTCCTGCACGGCGTCCTCGTTGCAGATCGACGCCAGCACGCGGGCGTTCGGGCCGCCCGGGTTGCCGGCGCAGGCGCCACAGTCCAGGCTCGACTTGTACGGATTGTTCGGCGTCTGACTGCCGTGGCCGGTAAAGACGACGATGGGCGCGAAGGTGTCCGTCCAGCCCATCAGCCGAAACGCCGCCTCCGCGTAGAGGACCTTCGCCTCCTGGGACAGCCCGACCGGCAGGCCCTCTCCGGCGTCCCCATCGGCGGCGGGATCCCGGTCCACGGTGGGCTCGCAAAAGAACTCCGGCCCGGGAAGACGGTCGTCCACTGCCTCGCCCGCCCGAAAGAGGCCGGAGGGCAGAAGGGTCCGGGCGGCCATGGCCCCGCCGAATAGGCCCCCGCTCCCCTCCACGAAGCCAAAGGCCGCCGCCACGTTGGCTTTCAGGGCCTTCACGAGCTTGTGGCCCGCCTGCTCGAGCCCGGTCCACCAGTCGTAGCGGTCCGCGGCCGCCCCGTCCGCCGCCGGCCGCTCCGCAATCCGGTGCTTGGGATCGACGATCGGCGGGCACGATTTCACCCGTTCCGCCGAGTCGTAGGGCTGGTGCTGCATGGGCACCCCGAAGAAGCCCGCGTAGCCGTGCGTCTCGTAGTTCCCCTGCTGTTCGACGTGGCGCCGGATGACCTCCGACCGCGTGTCGATGCAGAACACCAGCTGGGCGTCCGGGCGCGCCGTCTCCTCCGCGCTCGGCGTCGAGCCGGTCGCCCGCCGAAGCTCTCCCAGCAGCCGCGAGCGGTAGCTCTCCTCCCAGGCCCGCAGCCAGATGCGCGGCAGCGCCGGGTGGTCGGTGCCGTTCGTCGGGAGCGTGTCGGCGCGGTCCGGCGCGATGGCCTCGCCCATGCGGTCGGCGAGGGTCAGCCGCACCGCCAGATAGTCGGCCAGCGTGATGGGATAGGCCTCCTGCCAGTCCGTGTTGGCCCGCCGCGCCCGCCACTTGATGAAGCCCGTCCAGCCCGGCAGCGCCGTGAGGTGATGCACGAAGATCGGCTCCCACCGCGCCTCGGGATAACTGCCCAGCACCGCCTCGAACGCGTCCACGAGGGTGTCGGGCAGGTCGGAGGGACGGTCGACGCCCGGAATGTCCTCGTCGTACGGCGCCACGGTGCGCCACGCCGCGTAGAACCCCTCCTCCCGGTTCGGCATCGGCCAGGCCGCCTGCCCCTGATCCAGAAACGCCGAGAGCCACTTCGTCATCACGCGGTCGAGGGGCCGGTCGGCGGGAGTCGCGTCCGTCCCGCGATCGTCGGCGTCCATCCGGTCCAGCAGCACCTCCGGGCGGTCCGTGATGCCGTGCTCGGCAAGCCGACGGGTGAGCACGTCCGGGTCGATCTCGCCGTTGGCCCACGCCTGCCGAAACATCTCGGGACTCGGGTAGCCCCGTCCGCCGAACAGCTGTCCGGCCTGCTGCACCGCCCGGTCGAACGGCTGATCCTCGAAGCCCAGGAGCGGATTCGTCGCGTTGAAGGTCTTCAGCGGCCACAGCGGGCCCACGTGCTCGGCGGCGTTCTCGATGCGCGCCCGAACGACAGTTCGATCAATAGGCATTGTACTGGTCGCGGTTGTGCAGAAGGGTCGTCGAAACCGGCTGCGACGTGTTGCGGAGCGTCACGTAAAGCCGCGTACTCGCCCGGTGCCAGCCCCGCTCGATGGCGACGTACGCGACCCCAAACACGGCCAGGAGGCCTCCGTGGAGGGGCGTAAGGGCCGTCGGCGCCACGGCCGTTGGCAGGTCTGCGAGGAGCACTCCCACCCCCCTGTAGACGCCCGCGTACAGTGCGATGGTGGGCAGCAAGACGCCCGGCACGAGCCACAGCCGAGCGGTGCGTGACAGTGCCGCGCGACGCACCAGCGTGCGGGTGGCGTGCAGCACCGCCAGCACCACGAACACCGTGAGCACCGTGCCGCTGTTGAGGGCCGTCAGCGACTTGCCCGTAAGCGTGACAAACAGGACGCCGCCCCCGATCGCCGCGGCCCCCGTCACGAGCCCGTCGAGCAGTCCGGGCCCCGATCGGTTCGGCGTCCCCGGCGTCGTGTGCTCTACGGCCGTCCCGGACGCCAGGAACAGGTACGCCTTGTAGAAACCGTGCAGGAGGAGGTGCGCGATGGCGGCGGGGATGAACCCGAGCCCGCACTGCAGCACCATGAATCCCATCTGCGCCACCGTCGAGGCCCCCAGTTGCCGCTTCACGTCGGTCTGAACGAGCATCCAGGCCTGGCCCAGCAGCGCGCTCACGCCCCCCGCAACGACAATCCCCAGCATGACGGTCGGGAGCTCAAACACGACGGGCGCGAACCGCGCGAGGAGCACGCCGCCCGCGTTGACGAGGCCCGCGTGCATGAAGGCCGAAACGGGCGTGGGCGCCGTCATCGACGACAACAGCCACCGATGGAACGGCACGAGGGCCGACTGGACCATCGCGGCCAGAACGAACAGGATCGACGCGGCCCCCACGACCGGCGCCGACAGCGCGCCGACCGCCGCCAGCACGCCGTCGATGGTCCACGTCCCCGCCCGAAGGCCCAGCAGTCCGAGCGCACCGGCGAGAAGAGCACTTCCCCCGAGAAAAAACCGCCGCGCGTACCCCGCCGCGGCCTGCGCCTGCGGCCACCCCTGGACGTGTCCGATCAGGTCGGCCAGCACCCAGCCCATTGCCGTCCACGCCGCGGCGAACAGGACGAGGTGATTGGCCGCCGTCAGCAGCAGCACGATGAGCGTGAGGCCGAAGAGGCGGGCGTAGAATGCATTCAGTCGCTTCGCCCCGGCCATGTAGCGGCGGGCGAAGCTGTGCACAATCCCGCTCACGAACGTCGTCACCACGGCCATGAGGCGCGTGAGGCCGTCGACCCGCAGGACCGCCTCTCCGGCCCATTCCGGATCGGGCGCCCAGACGAGGACGGCGAGGCTGAACGCAAAGAGGCTCCACGTCAGGCGCGTGAGCACGAGCGGCGTGCGCGAGGAAGGGGAGCGAGTCATTCGGGGTCGGAACAGGTGTAGGAAGCATCGTCCGGTCGGCTCCGGCAGATCGGCAGAAGCCCAGCAAACAAAAAAGCCGACACGCAGCGCCGCCG
>JBDGQM010000211.1:0-1636 GCA_042219065.1 Salinibacter sp.
GCGAGAGGACGATGTGCATGGCGGGAACGGGGGCAAGGAGAAAATCGACCCGGGGCATCGGGCATCACCCTCGGCAGTCGCTGTGCGCGGCGTGTCAGCGATTGCGGACGGATTTTGCCTCTGCGGGCGAGTATGAACGGGCATCTCGAGCTTTGAGTGTAGTACGGTGTCAATCGTGATCTTACGGTCGGTTCTGCGATCTCAAAATCTCTGGGCAGGTCGCTCCGAGCGGAGTCGAGGAGCCTCCCCGGGGCAAGCGGCTTCGACAGGGAGATTTCTCGACTGCGCTCGAAATGACGTGTCAGGCTTGCGGGATTTTGAGATCGCATTCGATGCCAAAAATGAGGATTGACAACCCAGTGGAGTGACATGCCAAACATGCCCGAAGCGAATTCCTTTCGTGGTCGAAGGCGTCAGACGGAGGAATCGGAGAACCGTAACATGTGTGCCGTTCCGATGTCCCGGAGCCGGGACGGATCGAGGCAGCTTCTGAGATATCCACGTCCGTGCGATCCGACGCGTTGCTGTCCGTTCAACCCATTCGCCCTTTGTGCGCATCCGCATTCTCAGTGATCTACATCTGGAGCACCACGCGCCGCCCGAGAACCTGAGGGCCGTCTCTCCCGGCGGAGAGGCGGCCGACCTGGTCGTGCTGGCCGGAGACATCGGGCGGGGGAGCGACAGTCTTCGGTGGGCGCGCCGCGCGTTCCCGGCGGTGCCGGTGGTCTGCGTGGCCGGCAACCATGAGGTCTACGATTGCCACCTGGACGCAATGATTCCGGCGCTGAAGCGGGCGAGCGATCCCATCCCCGCGTCCCCGCAGGCCGCAGTCGACCCGCGTGGAACGTACTTCCTCCAGCGGCGGGCGATACAGATCGGGGACGTCCGGGTGCTCGGCTGCACCTTCTGGACGGGATTTGGCCTTTTTCCGGGCCGACGCGCCCAGGCGATGAAGGCCTGCCGCGGACAGATGGACGACTACCAGCGCATTCATCTGCTCCGCGCCCGCCGCCGGCTGCGGCCCCGCGATACGGACCGCTACCACCGCGCCTCGGCGGCCTGGCTCCGCCGGGAACTGGCGGGCGCCCCCGAGGCCCGAGCCACCGTGATTGTGACCCATCACGCCCCCTCCCCGCGATCGATCGATCCGCGGTACACGGACGACCTGACCAGCGCGGCGTTCGTGGCCCGCCGGGAGCGGCTCGTTCGCGAAACGGGCGCGGCGCTGTGGGTGCACGGCCACGTCCATGCCTCCTTCGACTACCAGATCGGCCGGACGCGAGTCGTGTCGAACCCGCGCGGCCACCCCGACGAGAACCCATCGTTCCGGCTGGGGCTGACGATCGAGGTGTAGGCCCGCGTCCATCGGCGGGCACCGGAGGAGAACTGAGTCGGTCGAAGGAAAACAATTCGCCCCGCATCCGAAAAACCCTTCGCGAACGCGTCTCCCGACTGCTGTCGGGATCAGGATCTTTCCGAGAAAAGCAGTGCTGAAAGGAGAGAGATCCCGCATCGGGGTGCGGGATGACTGCCTGGGGTTTTTCGGATGCGAGAAGAGAGATATATGTTCTTGGGTCTACTTACGGGCGAATTTTGCGGACGAGCGACTGAAAGGCGTCGGGGTCGGGACAGTGGA
>JBDGQM010000211.1:1736-6637 GCA_042219065.1 Salinibacter sp.
TACGGGCGAATTTTGCGGACGAGCGACTGAAAGGCGTCGGGGTCGGGACAGTGGAAGTGGCGTCCCCGGTAGCGCAATCGCGTGCGCCGGTGCCGGTCCCGTCGGCTCTCCCAGTACTGCTCGGGCGGGCAGTTGTCGAACCAGTACAGGTTGGTGTTCTGGGAGTGCGCCACGAGCTGGTCGCTTCCGTCCCAGTCCGTAAAGTAGAGCACCGTTCGTCCCTCCAGGCCCCAGTCGTCCCCCCGGTCGTCGGTGACGAAGCGCATCGGCTCCGGATCGAATTTGGCGTCGATGTGCCCGTTGGGGCAGAGGTAAATGTCGATGTCGTCGCGCAGCATGGCCCCGGAGGCGATCTTCGAGTAGAAGACCGCCTCGTCCCGGCAGGAGGGCGAGGTGTCCACGAGCAGCGCGAGCCGCTGCTTCGTGTACTCCATCTTGCAGTGCCGGAGCGGCCGATTGTCAATCTGGCGGCGCATGATCTTGCGCGGGTCCCAGAACTCGTCGCCCGGGCGCCGCTCGTAGCTCATGTCCTCCGCCACCTTGCTCACGAGACGGGCGAACGTCTTGGCGGTGCGCTGGGCCGTGCGCTCCTCGGGCGTCCAGTCGGTGGAGGCCGAGCCCTCGTTCATGCGGTAGGAGAAGTCCTGGATGGCGTCCTCGACCTGGTCCGCCGGACCGGATCGGCGGGTCTCGTCGGTGAAAAACTCCTTGTCGTCGCCCAGGGGGTCCTCGTCGTGCGGGGCCGGAGGCGTTTCGCCCGGCTCCCACGAATCGGTCCAGGAAGCGTCGTCGGAGGCGTCCGCGAAGGCCTCCTCGTTGATCTGCGTGCCCCGGTCGCGGGCGTCCTCGCGGCCGGCGTCGGGCGACTCCGGGGGAAGCATCTGCTCCGTGTCCGGGCGTGTCGCGTCGGCGTCGCCAGGCGGGGACGCATCGGGCGTCGACGCCGGCGTGCCGTCCCCTGACGGCGAGCCATCCGAGGGCGACGGTTCTCCCGGTGGGGCCGACGAGTTGTCCTGCGACGGGCCGCCCTCCGGTTCGAAGAGAGAAGAGGCATCCTCTATCCCCGGATCGGAGGGAGATGGATCGCCTGGATCGTCGTCCGGGCCGGTAGGCTCCGTCTCGGCATTCGCGTCGGGAGATCCGTCCGGCCCCGGTGAGTCCGACGACGGGTCCGGCGGGGGGCCGTCCGGCGGGTCGTTGCCCGACTTCGGAGGCGGCGGGGAGTCTTCCTCATTCTGGCCGTCCGGGCGGACGGCGCCCCTGACAGGCGCGGGCCGCCAGCGGCGCTCGATGCGCTGCTCGGGGCCGTCCGCATCGTTGTCTTGCCCGGCCGACGGGCGGTGTGCAGTCTCGTCCTCCATGGGTCTGACAGTCTCGGTGGTCGGAGCGCGAGCGAGACGATCGACTACGCGGTGAGGTCGCGAATCGTCTGGTCGATCTGATCGATGAGGTGCTCGGTACGGGTCGCTGTGATCTGGGTCCACTGGAGCTTGGCCCCGACGGTGAGGCGGCCGTCCCGGTAGATGCTCTGGACGCCGTTGCGGGACCGGACGAGCCGCTTCCCTGGATTCGGGCGGTCCCGGGAGGGGCGATCCACCCGAAATCCCTTCTCCTGCGTCAGCGTGGTCCCCGAGGCCGACACCGTACCGCGCCGGCGCAGCCTCAGCGTCGAGTTCGGGAGCCAGTCCTGCAGGTAAGACTCGACGGCGGCACTGAAGGGGCCGGTCACGGAGACGACGAAATAGTCGTTCTCCTCGCCGACGAACCCGATCATCAGGTTGTCGAGGAGTACATACACGGCCTCGCCTTCCGCGATGATGGTGCGGGCCTCCGCCTCGGCGTGCGCCATGAACTGGTCGTACCCGGGCACATCGCCGGTGGACACCGCGTCGTCCTCCCCGCGCGTCCAGTAGTCGAAGATGCCGGCGAAGTACGGGTCGGCGACGGGCTCCCCGGCGTGTCGGGCCTCCACGACCCCCGCCTCGCTCGTGCCCAGACGCGCCAGCACCGGCGTCGGCAGGTCGGCGGGGCCGGAGACGTCCGCCGCGTTGAGCCACGTGCCGACGAAGAGGTCGTTAAACTCCTCGCGGCGGGTGGTCGGCACGATGATCTCAGCGCCCGTGTCCGGCGTCCAGCGGAGATGGAGGCTCTTGTAGCGCCCAATGATTTCCTGCTCGGTATAGGAGACGAACTCCAGCCCTCGCTCGTCCTGCAGGAGCCGAAGGTCCTCGCGGGTTGCGGTCTCCTCCACGAAGACGACCTCCCCGCTGTGGCCCCACAGGTCGGCCGCGTAATCGTCGTGCTCCAGGAAGGGCACGGGCGCATCGAAGGTGATGGTATCGCCCCGGACCCGTACGCGGCCGAAGTGGTCGGGGGTGTCGGTGGGCGGCTCGTGTCGGGTGAGGGCGTCGTACACCGGCGTGCTCCGGTCGAGCGCGGCGAAGGCCGAGGCGAGATCCGGCAACTCGTCGTTCTGGGCCGCGGTGTAGTCCTTGACCTCCGCCAGGGGCGGGAGGCCGCTCGTGGTGTCGGGCTCGGACTGGCCGTTGGCCGTCCGGTCCGGCAGATCGACGCGCCCGTAGGCCGACGGGTCGAGCGGGTCGGCGTCCTGCGCCTCCCAGCCGGCGTCCTCCCAGTCGGTGGTGTCCACGTCTTCGGCGTCCTTCAGGAGCCGGTGGTTGTCGCGGTCTTTCGTCACATAGTCGAGCACGAGCTGGTCCCAGTCCGCATCCTCGGGGCCGAGGACGCTAATCGCGTCGAGCAGCTGCTGCAGCTCCTGGATCGTGCAGCTTTTCTCCATCATCGAGAGCTCGCACCGCACGTACAGGTTGACGGCCGCCTCCAGGAACGGGTGCTCTCCGTGCGACTGGAGCAGGGCCTCGCGGACGAGGGAGGGGTGCAGCGGCTCGAAATGCAGATAGGGCATCCGCCGGTGGGCGGGGCCGGAAAGGTCGCGCTCGTCGTTGAGCGTGATGCAGACGTAGAGGTTGTCCATGTTCGCCTGCACCTGAATGTCGCCGTAGTTGACGCGCCCGTTCTGCAGAAAATCGAGCAGAAAGGCGTCGGCCGTGGGGCGCGTCTTGTCCCACTCGTCGAGAATGAGGAGCGTGTTGCCGTCGTGGCTGGCCCTCACGGCCTTCGGCAGTTCTCCCCACTGCTTCTTGATGCCGGAGGTGGCGTCCTCGTCGGGAAGCAGGTCGAGGATCAGGTCCTCCTCGCGGCTTCCGGGGCTCACCTGCTTGAAGAACGTGTTCATGCCGAGAATGTCGCCGAGCACCTCCAGCAGCCAGGTTTTTCCGGTGCCGGGCGGCCCAAACGCGAAGAAGCCCCCGAGGGGCTCGGTCATGAGGGCCGCCAGGACGCTCCGCGCGCGGCTGCGGGAGCAGATGTACCCGGCATCGTTGAGGGCCGTGTGCAGAGCGTCGACCGTCAGGGCCGCGACCGGATCCTCCGCGTCCGAGGCAGACGGCTGGGAGGCAGGGGAGGGAGCAGAGTCGGGCATCGGTGGTGGAGCCAATCGGTACAGAAAAAATGCCGGCTACGCCGCAGGGCCGGCGGTCCGGGGTTCCTCGTCGACCGAGAGCGGCTCGTCGATGCCGAGCATCTCGGCACTGCGCCGCCAGAGGCGCGCCGCCGCATCGGGGTCGCGGGCTGCGGACGTCGGGGTGGTGGGCTGCTGGCCCGAGAAGTACTCCCCCGTGTGATCGGCGGTGCCCTCGGCCACTGCCACGTGCAGCAGCTCGGCGGCCCCGTCGGCGACCGACGAGGTGCCGGGCACCGCGCCAATCAGGCGGAAGAGAGACGTAAGGGGGCCGGGCAGGAAGCGCCCGAACTGGCTGCCCGGGACGAACCCGGGATGGACGCTGTTCGACGTCACGCGGCGGCCCGTGGCCTTGAGGCGGTGAGCCAGCTCCGACGCGAACAAGACGTTCGCCAGCTTCGAGTGGCCGTACGCCGCCATGCCGGAGTAGTCCTCCGTGTCACACACCCGACTCAGGTCGAGCGAGGCCCCGCGGTGAGCCTCTGAGGCCGTCGTGACCACCCGGGCGCCCTCCCGAAGATGATCGAGCAGCTCGGCGGTCAGGAGGTAGGGCGCCAGATGGTTGACGTGGAACGTCTGCTCGATGCCGGGCCCCACGAGGCGCCCGGTCCGAAAGAGCCCGCCGGCGTTGTTGATCAGCAGGTCGAGGCCGTCGGTCCAGTTGCGGGTGGCGGCCGCCAGTTCGCGGACCGCATCCGGGTCGGTGAAGTCGGCCGCCACGAACGTCGCCCTCGTGCCGGTGTCGGTAAGGGCGTCGACGACCTCCCGGCCCGCCGCGGCGTCCCGGCCGTGCACGATGACGTCGGCGCCGAGACGGCCCAGCGCCAGCGCCGCCGCACGGCCGATGCCGTTCGTGGAGCCGGTGACGAGGGCCGTCTGGCCCGTACAGTCGGTGGTGGCAACGTCGGCGAGGAGTTCGGGGCGTGTGCTCATCGGAACGAAGGGGGTGCGTGGAAAAGGATTGTGGCCTCGGGCGTGCCCGTCGACCGGGGGCGACCGTGGAAAGAGCAAAAGCACACCGATGCGT
This sequence comes from Salinibacter sp., assembly GCA_042219065.1. Lineage (GTDB taxonomy): Bacteria > Bacteroidota > Rhodothermia > Rhodothermales > Salinibacteraceae > Salinibacter. Next base: position 6,305 of record JBDGQM010000211.1, read on the forward strand.
GCGGAACGTCGTAAACGGGGCGTGGCCTCGATCGGGAATGCTCTGTGAGTGCGGGAGTGTGGGCGTACGGGCGCCTTTCATCCGCACATGCTCCCCAATGCCCATACCCAGAGGCGTCATCTTCGGGGATTTCTGCACGGCTCGGTCGTGTCTCGTCCGAACGCACGGGATGGTGGATTCCGAGACGCCAGTGTTCGTCGCCGGCCCCGGAATGAACGCGAAACGTGTGGAAGTTATGGATGGTATTGGACGGAGGAGCGCCCGCGCGTTTCCGAGAACACGCCGCGCGGATCCATTGGTTACCAGATGATCATCCCTGACGATGCGTCGGGG
>JBDGQM010000212.1:0-5738 GCA_042219065.1 Salinibacter sp.
GGACGCAGGCGGCGGATTCCAAGTCACCGTAGTCGATCTCGTTTTGCAGGGCCGAAAGGTGCTCCTCAACGGTCACCTCCCCCGAGCGGAGCGCCCGAGCCCCGAGGCTTCCGCCCTCCACGTCCAGGGGCTGAACGGGGGGGAGGTCGTACCCCTCCTTCGCGGAAATCCAGTGGGGAACGATGGTCCCGTTCTCAACGAGCGAGACGCCAACAAGCGGAAAATCAAAGATCTCCGTCAGCAAGGTGTGAAGCCGTTCTCCCACTTTGTCGGCGTCCTTCGCCGTCAGGAGATGCCGGGTCGCGTCGTAGGTCGCTTCGATTTTTCGCCGACGGTCCCGGAGGGTCTGCTCCCGTCGCTTTCGCTCGCTGATGTCCCGGCCGATCCCGACCAGCCGGGGGTCTCCGTCCGGGTGCTCCACGCGGTTGGCGGCGTACTCGTAGGGAATGGTCGACCCGTGTTTGGTCACGATGGGGGCCTCGAGGCGCGCATAGCCCTCCTCGAACACCTGCTGGATGCCGGCCGTCGCCCGCTCACGCGCCTCCGCCGGGATGGTGTCGAGGCCGTTCATCGTCACGAGCTCCTCGTCGGAGTAGCCGGTCACCTCAACAAAGCTTTCGTTCCACCGCTGGAGATTGCCCTCCCGGTCCTGCACGAAAAACAGGTCGTCGATGCCATCGAGGAGCCGGTCGGTGTAGTCCCGATACCGTTCCAGCGCCCGCCGGTGTTGTTTCTGCTCGGTGATGTCGGTATAGATGGCGTATCCTTCCGTCGGTCCGTCCGCTCCCTCCCGGAGGGCCACCTGAACGCGGAAGTCGCGGAGTCCGTCGGCTGTTTTGCGCCGCACTTCCCGGTCGACCGCCTCCCCGGCCAGCAGCCAGCGGCGGATGGACTCGGCCTCGCTCTGCTCGTCGGCGGGGACGATGAGGGACTGGAGGTCCTCGGTCTGAATCTCCGACTCGTCGACGCCGAAGACCGTCTCGAACGCCTCGTTGACCGCCTGAATGCGGAGCTGCCCCTCGGCGTCGGGCCATCCGTGCACCACTGGCGTGGGAAGGTTGTGGAAGAGCGTGGCAAACCGATCGCGCTCCTCGCGGAGGGTCGTTTCCCGGTCGAGGCGGTCGAGAACCGTCGCCGCGTGGGTCGCAAGAATCTCGATCAGGCGGAGGTCGAAGGCATCGAACTCCTGGTGCTCGGTCTGCCCGACCACGACGGCCCCGTGGTCCCCAATCGGCACCCCCGCTGCGCTCCGAAGAGCGCCGTACTCCACCTCGTTGTCGAGGTCATGCACGTCGTCGATCACCACCGTTTCGTTTGTGCGATGGGTCCGAGCCGCAACGCTTCCGCCCTCAATCTCCAGGGACTGCGACTCGGGGAGCTGAACGTCGTCCGCAAGGGCGGCTCGTGTGGGAACGAGGCGTTCATCCGCCCGAAAGTTGACGCCGGTCACGGGGTAGTCGAACACATCCTGAAGGAGGTCATGGAGGCGATCCGCTACGTCCTCCGGGCTCGTCGCGTGGGGGAGGTGGCTGGTCGCTCGATATAGGGACTCGATTTTCTCCTGTCGGTCCTGCAGGGCCTGCTCGTGCTGCCTGCGCTCGGTGATGTCGCGGGCGATGGCCGCAAACCGGTCCTTGCCCTTCAGGGAGAGGCAGCGGAGGTCCACCTCCACCGGAAAGGTCGACCCGTCCTTGCGCCGGTACCGTCCCTCCAGTCGGTGCCGATCGCCGGGCTCCATGTCCGCCCAGAGCGCCCGGGCCTCCTCGGGGCTGATGGTCGGGTCGAGATTCCAGACTTTCATTCCGGCAAGCTCGTCCGCTTCGTACCCGGTCTTTTCGCAGAGACGAGGATTCGGGGCAATCAGATTTCCCTCCAGGTCATGGATGTTGATCATGTTGGGAGCGTCCTCGAAGAGCGCCTCGAGACGGGTCGTGGTTTGTTGGAGGCGGTTTTCGTGCCGGCGGCGCTCCAGCTCCTGGCCCACCGTTCGAACGAGGAGGGCCAGGGCCGCGGCGTCCGATTCGCCAAACGGCTCCGTCCGCGGCTCCGCATCGACGAAGCAAACGGTTCCGTATAGCTCCTCGTCCACCACGACTTTCGCGCCGAGGTAGGTCGACAGATCGAATTCCTCGTAGGCAGGATCGCCCTTCCAGCCCTGCTCCGGCGCATTCTCGACCGCCAGGGCATTGTTCTGAGCGATCACCTTGCGACAGTACGTCGTCGAGAGGTCCGCGGTGGCGCCCTCTTTAATCACGGGATGGGACCCGCTTACCTCCGTAATTGTGTGTGTGCCGTCGGCCGGGTCGATGCGGACGAGATGTCCATTCTCGACGCCGAGCCACTCGGCCCCGACTTGCAGAATAGATTGCATCTTTTCCGACGTGCCCTTCTCGTCGTCGGCGAGAAGGGCGTCGAGGCGATTCCGGTATTCCTGGTTGTCGATCTTTTCTTCCAGGGTTTCGCTGTCGCCCTCTACGGAGAAGAACACCCCGGAGGGCTCATTGGAGGAGGGGGACAATGCGTCAGACATGCCTGCTGGGGCTGTTGGAGAAAGCGCCGCCCCCTTCTCGTCCTCCTACGCTCTGGTCGGGGGCGGGCGGTAGACGAACCGAGAGATTGTGCGGGTTGGGACTGCAGAATCAAGCAATCTATTTTGGGTAGAGTCATTCCGAGCGCAGCGCTGGGAGCGAACGCGACCGAGTACTCCTGGGGTGCGCAGCGGAGTCGAGGAATCTCCCCGAATCCGGCGTGATCGATAGCATAGAGCCGGTCAATACAACAGTCGCTCCTATCGCCAGATCTGGTGACCTTTTGAACCCAAATAGACCGATTGAATGTGCAGGACGCCATTCATCGCACATGAACTGCCAGTGAACGTTCCGGAATGGGACGGTCGGCGACGACTCGACGGACAGAACGCGGGTCCTGATGGTCGAGCCGAGGCCTCGTTTGAGCGTGGGTCCGCTACGCTGCATCCGCGGCGGGCACGTTCCAAGTGCATCCGTCGGGGCCTGCGTTGACGACGGTCGTGGGGCCGATCGTGGCGGTCTCGCCCCAGCTGCCGTGGATGTGGCCGCAGACGGTAAGCACGGGCTCTTTGTCTTCGATGACGGTGCGAACCGCGGTGCTGCCGAGCGATTTGCCTTTCGAGTCGCGGTCGACGGCGTTCTTGGGCGGGGAGTGGGAGACGAGGACGGCGCCCTCCGGGCAGTCGGTCAACAGGTTGCGAGCCTCCGCCTCGCTCAGGTCGTAGCTCCAGGGGCCGAACGGCGTGATGGGGACGCCGCCGCCGAGGCCGTAGAAGGGGACGCCGTCGATCGTCACGCCGTCTCCGTGCAGCACGTGTACGTCCTCGGTCCAGCCGGTGGCCGACAGCTGCTCGGCCATCTCGTCCTCCGTCTCGGCGTTGCCGGGCACCAGGACCGTCGGCGTGTCGATGGCGGAGAGCGTTTCGATGGGCGCCGAGAGGTTGCGCCGGGCCACGCAGAAGTCGCCGGCGCCGACGACCACGTCGGCCTCATCGGCGCGGTCGACGAGGGAACGGCAGGCGTCGAGGTCGCCGTGCACGTCGCTGAAGAGGAGAAGCTTCATGTTGCGTGTGGGCGTTTGGGGGTTTGGGGGTTCGGGCGTTTGGGGTTGAGCGTTGTGGGTTAGGCGTTGAGGGTTGATGGGGTGCCAATCGGAAGAGTGGACCTGGGGAGTCAAGTCGGTGCCATTCAGAACTAAGTAGGCCCGGAAAACTACGTTAGCAAGAAGCAGTCATTTCGAGCGGAGCGAAGCGGAGTCGAGAAATCTCCCTGAGGACTGGTAAAACTACAATTTAGGCGTTTTCGCCGTCTTCGAGGAGATTCTTCGACTCCCTCCTCTCTTCGGTCGTCGGTCGCTCAGAATGACTGCCTTTAATGTACTTGTCCGGGTCTACTTAGGTAATGATCAGATTCCAGTAGAAAATGTCGGCAGAACCAGTAGAGTATGCCCCTTTTAGGCGCGTTCGGAGCGCCAAACGTTGCAACGTTAAAACGTTGAACGTTATGGGTTTACGAAAACCATGATCGCCTTCCCTCTGACGACTTTGGTTCATTTTCGAGCCGACCCGATGACATCACAACGGGATTACGCGTCGCCGACGGGCAGGGCGCGGGCCGAGTTGCCGACGACGCCGAGGCTGCTGGCAGCCATAGCGAGGGCGGCGAAGAGGGGGTTGATGAGGCCGACCAGGGCCAGCGGAATGGCCACCACGTTGTAGAGGAACGCCCACGCCAGGTTTTGTCGGATGCGGCGCCGGGCCGCCTGGGCCAGCGAGAAGACGGTGGGGATGCGGGTCAGGTCGCCGCGCAGGACCACCACGTCGGCGGAGTCGGCGGCCAGGGCCGTAGGGCCGAAGGCGATGCCCACATCCGCCTCGGCGAGGGCGGGCGCGTCGTTGCTGCCGTCCCCAATCATGGCGACGGACTCTTCTTCCCGCAGCCCCCGGATGATGTCGGACTTCTCAGCGGGCTTCACCTCGGCGATCACGCGGTCGATGGCGTCGTGGGCGCGGAGCGGACGGGCCGCCGCGGCGCTGTCGCCCGTGAGGACGACGACCTCCCGCTCGTCGCCCCGCAGCGCGTCCATCACGGTGAGCCCCTCGTCCCGAAGCGTGTCGCCCACCACGATGAGGCCCCGCACCGCGCCGTCCCACCCCACGGCGACCGGCACCTGGGCATCGGACTGAGCGGCCTCGGCCCGGGCGGCCAGATCGTCGGCCAGCGTGAGCCCTTCGGACTGCAGCCACTCGGGGTGGCCCACCCGCACGCGGTCGCCGTTTACCCGGCCCTCCACGCCCCGCGGACGGCTGCGCACGTCGGTGGCGGTGACGGGGGCGCCGTCCCCGGCGGGCATGGCGTCTCCGTTCTCCACGATGGCGCGGGCCACCGGATGGGCCGCGTGCTGCTCCACGGCCCGGGCGCGCCGCCACACCGCGTCGTCGGCCACGGCGTCGACCACCTGCATGGTGCCGGTGGTGAGGGTGCCCGTCTTGTCCACCGCCAGCGTGTCCACGTCCGGGGCCGTCTCGAAGAGCGACGCGTCCCGCACCACGATGCCGTTCTCCAGCGCCGTCCGCAGCCCCGAGGCCACCGCGAGGGGCGTGGCGAGGCCCAGCGCGCAGGGGCACGACACGATGAGGACGGCGAGGCCCGTGAGCAGGGCCGCCGTCCCCGAAGCGCCGCTCCACAGCTGCCACCCGAAGGCGACCGCCGCCAGCACCAGCACGAGCGGCACGAACACCGCCGCGATGCGGTCGGCCACGCGCTGGGCGCCCGGCTGGCTCGACTGGATGGTCCACATGAGGTTGACGAGCCGGTCGAGCGTGCTCTCGGCGGCGTCGCCCACCTCCACGGTCAGGGCATTGTTCGTCACCACGGCCCCGCCAATCACGTCGTCGCCCTCCTCGCGCGTTACGGGCAGCGACTCGCCTGTCACCAGCGACTCGTCGACGGCGGCGCGGCCCTCCACCACGGTCCCGTCCACCGGAATGCGCTCGCCAGCCCGCACCAGCACGCGGTCGCCCGGCGCCAGGTCATCAACGGTTACAGTCTCCGTTCCGGCCTCCGTGACCTTGCGCGCCTCGTCGACCTGCTCGCGGGTGAGGGTGCTTAGCAGATCGGTGGCCCGGCGCTTCACCTGGTCCTCGTAGTAGTGGCCCAGCGACACGGCCATGATGATGACGACCGTCACGTCGAAGTAGACGTCCGTCT
>JBDGQM010000213.1:0-3678 GCA_042219065.1 Salinibacter sp.
TCTCTGGGCTGCGCTCGAAGCGTGTCCCGACTACTGTCGGGATGACGTGCTGTAAGATGGGTTTTGAGATCGCTTGGGCATACTAACATTCAGGGTTGACAAACCACTACTCCCAAACGCCCACACCCAGAGGCTTCATCTTCAGGGAGTTCTGCACGGCTCAGTAACAATCACGATCTATCGAACTCCAGCCTCTCCCTCTGCAGCCTACAGGTCCACGACCTGATGCTCGGACGTGTCCGTATGGAGCCGCTCCTGGAGGTCGCCGATCAGGTCGAGACTGTACTTGTTCAGGTAGTAGAGGACGTTGATCATCCGCTCCTGAAGGCGTCCGCTCGGCCGAAGGTTTGCTTGGGCCTTCTCGAGCTGCGCACGCACCTCGTCCTGCTGCCGCTTCTCGGCCCGGACGACCTTCTGCTTCAGGGCCTTCATCTCGTCCACGAGGGCTGCGCGCGTCGCCTCCGCCGAGGCGCCCAGGGTCTGGTCGACGGCCTCGACCTTAGGCTTGAGGGCGTTGATGGCCTTGTGGATTTGAGGCAGCGTCTCCGAAAAGGCAGCGTCGACGTCGACCTCCATCGTCTCCACGACGATCTCCTGGAAGAGCGCGTCGAGATCGGCCCCGAATGCCTCCACCGACCGGCCGTATTTGTCGAGCACCTTCTGCACCTTGCCCTCGACGAGGCTCACGCTGGCGCGGGGATGGATGAGGGGCATGTCGAGCCCTGCCCAGTCGTACACGTCCCCGTACTGGGCGAAGTAGGAGACCTCGCCGGGCCCGGCCACGTAGGCCGCCGTGGGCAGCAGGTGGTCCTGCATGAGCGGGCGCAGAACCACGTTGGGGCTGAAGCGCTCCGGGTCGTCGTCGAGACGGGCCAGCAGGTCGGCCCGCGAGAAGGTGCGGTCGGTGCCCCGAAGCCGAAAGGTGTCGCCGTCGCCGAGGTCGATGGGCCATCGGGCCTCGTCGGCGAGCCAGAAGAGATTGGTCGGGCGGGTCGTCACCTGCGCGTGGTACCCCTGATCGCGAAGCGCCTGGGTGGTGGCGTCCATGCGAGCGGTCGGGACGCTCGGCGCCTCCAGTTCACGGCGGAAGAGGGGCCGACTCAGGGCCTTGAGACGCGCATCATCCGGATTGACGAAGACGAGCCCCTCGTCCTCGAACAGCGAGCGCATCAGCTGCGCAAACGCGTCCTCGATTCGGGTGCCGGGCTGATACGCCGCCCGCACGCGCTCCATGACCGCCGGCTTGAAGTCGGACGACGGCAGGGCCTCGTCGAGACGGTCGAGGGCCTCGTGGATCGCATCGGTCAGGGCGAGGCGCCCAACGGCCCCGGGGTTGTCCTCAACCTCCGGCTCGTAGGAGAGCGGAATCACCTCGTTGCGGTGCAGAACATGGGCCGTGGCGATCTCCTCGAAGTCATGATCCTCCCCCTCCACCCAGAAGACCGGCACGACCGGACGCCCCGTCTGCGCGGCCCACTCCTCCGTCAGCTGGAGCGTCGTGATGGTCTTGTAGATGGTGTAGAGCGGGCCGGTGAAGAGGCCGACCTGCTGTCCCGTCACGATCGCGATGCTCTCCGGATCGCGGAGGGTCTCGATGTGGCGCCGTGTGGCGGCCCCGAGGCCCCAGCGCTCGTTCTGATCGAGCAGTACGTCGGCCAGCACGTCCCGGTCGGCGGGACGGCGGGCCGCCGCATCAGCCGCATCGCGCCGGGCGTCGGGGTTCTGCCAGTCGCCCGCGTAGAAGTCCGATACAGCGTCGAAGTCAGTACAGTAGTCGAGGAACAGGTCCGGAAACGCATCGAGCGCGGCGGGCGACGCGCGGCGGACGGCAGTCTGGACGGGCGGAGGCATGCAGGAAGCGGTTGGAGGTGAGTGTGCTTGGACGTGTGGGGGCTCAGCCGCCCCTGATGTTACACGATGGGGAGACGCTGTCGCAGGCCAATAAAAAACGGCGAAGCCCCGAGGAGGTCCCTCAAGGCTTCGCCGCAGGGGTTCGATTCGACCGGGCAAGATCAGTTCTGATTTTGCTGCCGCTCCTGCTCCAGCCGCTGGATTTCATCGCGCAGCTCAGCGGCTCGCTCGTAGTCCTCTTCCTCGACAGCCTCCTCCAGCTTTTGCTGCATCTGTTCGAGCTCGGTTCCGGCCGGCTCGTCCTCCTCCGTGCCCGTCGTCTCCTCGGCCTGCTCGGCCAGCGAGGAGATGTCCGACTCGTCCTCGGCCACGATGCCCGCCTCGTCCAACACCATGGGCGCGACGAAGATGGGCGCGTCGACGCGGACGGCAAGCGCCACCGCATCGCTCGGGCGGGAATCGAGCTGGTGCTCTTCGCCGTCGTGGCGGTAGCGGATCTTCGCAAAGAAGGTCCCCTCCCGAAGCTCGTCGATGACGACCTCCGTGACCTCGACGTCCACCGCCTCGAACGTATCGCGCAGCAGGTCGTGCGTCATCGGACGCGGCGGCTGAATCTTTTCGAGCTCCAGCGCAATTGCTTGCGCCTCGAAGGCCCCGATGATGATCGGCAGGCGGCGATTGCCCTCAACCTCACCCAGCACCAGGGCGTAGGCCCCTCCGCTGGACGGGCTGGTGGAGAGACCAATGATATCGACCCGAGTAAAGTCCATCGTGAATCTCGTTGAGTTCGTTTCGTTTGCTCTTTTGCCTCCCCGCCCTCCGATGGGCGGGAGCGGACATACATCCCTCAGCGATCGTGCAGAATTGTTCGTCTCTCTAAAGAGGGCGCTCCTCGGACGCAGTGCCATACATCCCCTCTGTTTGAAGTGATCGTTCCAACGCACCCAGAAACGCGTTGTTCTCCGCTTCGGTACCGGCACTTACCCGCAGATAGCCCTCCAGCTCCGGGTATCCGCCCATGTTGCGGACGAGCACGCCCTGATCGGTCAGTCGATCCTGCAGCGTGTCGGCCGGCACCGGCGTCGTGAAAATCACGAAGTTGGCCTGCGACGGCACCGCCTCGACCCCGTCCATGGCCTGAAGGGCCTCGGTGATGTCGTCGACCGACGACTGAATTCGGCGGATTCGCTCGTCGATGAGGCTGGGGTGCCGAAGCACCGCCAGGGCCGTTTGTTCGGCGAACCGATCCACCATAAACGGCAGCCGGGCCTTCATGAGTTCGCGCACCACGTCCGGATGGGCCATGAGGTAGCCGAGCCGCATCCCTGCGAGCCCGAACCCCTTCGAGAGCGTGCGCAGGATGATGAGATTCGGGTGATCGTCCAGCAGATCGACGACGGTGCCCTCGGGATTGAACTCGACGTACGCCTCGTCGACCACCACGAAGCCGGGGCTCGCCGTCACGATTCGCTCGATCTCCTCGACCGTCATCGCCAGCCCGGTCGGATTGTTGGGCGTGGTCAGAACCGTCATGGCCGCCTCCGTCTCCACTACAGCCTTCAGAAGGGCCTCTGTATCGAAGCTGAAGTCCTCCCGCGGCGGAATGCTCGTGACATCGGCGTCGTAGAGCCGCGCCACCTTGTCGTACAGCGAAAACATGGGGCGCGGGAGCACCACCGGCGCTCCGGGATCCAGGAGGGCGAGCCCGAAGGTGTAGGTGATTTCGTTGGACCCGTTCCCCACAACGATCGCCTCCGGATCCACCCCGTCGTACTCGGCGAGGGCGTGGCGCAGGCGATCGGGCTGCTCGGTGGGGTATCGGTTGAA
>JBDGQM010000213.1:3778-5675 GCA_042219065.1 Salinibacter sp.
CGAGCCGCACACGGATGGCCTCGGCGTGTGCCTGCAGGTCCTCCGCCTCGGCGATCGTCGCGATCTGGGGCCCGGTCTGATCGAGTCGCTTCTCGGTGTACGAGAGCACCGACTGGGTGCGCACGAAGTCGTCGACCCCGAGGGCGGAGGCGTGGCGGGCCGTGCCGCCGGTGGGCAGGACGTGATTGGGCCCCGCAAAGTAGTCGCCCACCGGTTCCGAGGAGTGCTCCCCGAGAAAGATCGCCCCGGCGTGCCGGATGCGGGTCATGGTCTGCCACGGGTCGTTCGTGTGGAGTTCCAGGTGCTCCACGGCGAGGTCGTTCATCAGATCAACCGCCTCGTCCATCGTCTCGGTGACGATGCACGCCCCGTAGTCGGCCAGGGCCTGCTCAATGACCGCGGCCCGCGGCAGCCGGGGCACCCTCTGCCGGACCTGGTTTTGAACCGCCTCGGCCAGCGGACGGTGGGACGTAATCAGGATCGCGGAGGCGCGCTCGTCGTGCTCGGCCTGGGAGAGCAGATCGGCGGCCACGAACTCGGGATCGGCCGTGGCGTCGGCCAGCACCCCGATCTCGCTGGGCCCGGCCACCGAGTCGATGCCCACGCGGCCGAATACCTTCTTCTTTGCCGCGGCCACGTACGCGTTGCCCGGCCCCACGATCGTGTCGACGTCCGGCACCGTGTCGGTGCCGTAAGCGAGCGCCCCCACGGCCTGCGCCCCGCCGACGGCGTAGACGTGCTCCAGACCGAGGAGCGCGGCGGTGGCGAGCACCAGCGGGTGCGGGGCTCCCGACGGCTGTCGGGACTGCGGCGGGGACACGAGGTGAATCTCCTCGACGCCCGCCACCTGCGCGGGAATTGCGTTCATCAGCAGGCTGGACGGATAGAAGGCCGTGCCGCCCGGCACGTAGAGGCCCGCCCGGTCCATCGGCACCACGCGCTGCCCCAGCACCACGCCGTCTCCGTCTTCCGTAAACCACGACTCGCGCACCTGCTGCTCGTGGAAGCGGCGGATGTTGGCCGCGGCCTGGTCGAGGGCCTCCCGAAGATCATCGTCGAGCGCCTCTTCCGCCCCGTCGAGCACCGACACCGGCACCTTTACCGGATCGGGCCGCACGCCGTCGAACGTCTCCGTCAAATCGAGCACGGCGGCGTCGCCCTCCGTGCGCACCCGAGCCAGAATGTCGTCGACGGTCGCGTCGACCTCGTCGCTAAAGGTGCCGCCCCGGCTCATGATGGCGTCGAGACGGGCGGTGTCGTCGGGGGTGAGAAGGGGAATCATTCGCGTGTTTGCGTGTGGGCGTTTGGGAGTGTGAGTGGGACGCAGTGGTTATTCCGAACACGAAAACCTATTTCCGGACTGGAAGAATGTTTTCGGGAGGATGTAGGGATGGGGGAACATCTGAGCCCGAGTTCCGCGGCGGTTCGCCCACGTCCTCCTTTCGCCGACGGTCTGCTCAGACGTCCCGGGGCGCTGCTCGTCCCACGCGCCCTACGGCGACGAATGGCGCAACGAGGACGTTCAGTCCGTGAACACCGGCTCCGTGGAAGCCGGGAAGGATGATTAGACAAGAGTTAATGGCTTCTGTTACGCATGCAGGGCGGACGCGTGTGCCCCCTCATCCCCCATCCTCAACCATCGCCCCTCGATTTTCGCCCCTTCCACAGTTCTCGATCCTCCCCTCTCGCCCTTCTCTCCCAAAGCTCCTCACCCCTCGACCCTCACCTGCCCCCCCACCAGCCGTTCCCTCCACCCGTCCACACATCCACCCGTCCACCCTCACACACCTGCCACCTGCACAATCCCGCGCACCAGATCCATCAGATCCTCGCGCATCCGGGCGCTCACGTCGAGCACCTCGTCGTGGTCGAGCGCGCCGGACGCCAGCCCCGCCGC
>JBDGQM010000214.1:0-6401 GCA_042219065.1 Salinibacter sp.
TCGGTGAGGTGTGTGCGGAGGGTGGAATTTGCGTCCATGGCGGGGGAAAGTATTAAGGTGGGAAGGTGGGAGGAGTGAGTTACCGGGGAGGGCGCGAGTTGTGGGAAGGGTCGGTGGTGCTTCCGGAGAGGGGCCAGCCGCCGTGATCCTCAATGTAGGCGTCGATCGTGGTCATTCGCTGCATCGTGCGGCGCACGGTGGCGACGAGATTCTGGTAGTGGCGAAGAGCGTGGAAGTCGGTGAGAGTGCGGCCCTTGCGATCTTTGAGCCACTTTTTGCACACCTGGTAGCCCCCTACGTGGAAGCGCCACACGTCCGGCTCCACGCCCTCGAAGTACTGCTCCTCGTTGATGTAGACGCGCCCCGTGCCGTTCTCTGCGTCGTCGGGCGGAGCGTAGCGCGGATGGCGGCTGACGATTTCGTTGGGGCCGCTGACTGGAAAATTAGGGCGCTCTGCGGCGTCGAAAGACGCCTCCATGAGGTGCAGGTCGACGAGCGCGGCGCCCTGCTCGCAGAGGGCGCGGAGGAGGTCAAGGTCCGCGGTGAGGGGAAGGCGCGGGAAGTCGATGCGGAGTAGCTCTTCGTAGCGGGTACGGTACGTTGGGCTGTGGAAGACGGCGTACGCGTAGTGCAGCACGTCCTCCGGCCCGAAGGTCGTCTTCAGGTCGCCGGTGCCGTCCGTTACGAAATCGAGGTCCCACCGCTCCTTGCAGGCGTCCACGAAGTCGGGCGCGAGGTTGGGCCGCCGCCCGTCCGGCGCATCGTTGAACATGTCCTCGCCGTTCGTGGCCCGGTGTTCGTCGGAGGGGTAGTGGTAAAGAAATAACTGCTTGGCCTCTCCCCTCGGACTCGCAAGCGCACGTTTGTCCGCGAGAGCGTCGGTAACCAGGCAAAATCCGTGGGCCGGATCGTCGCATCCCCTCGTCACCAGCAGGGAGATATTGTTGCGACGGGCGACGTGCTGCGACAGGGCGCTCCGAGTGCGATGGACAATGGCCGGCGAGTAGTAGACGTACCGGCGATCGAAGGGCCGATAGTAATACGGCTCGACCTGAGACGCGTCGACGCCCTCTTCCTTCAGGGTCTCCTGGGCCGCCTTGATGCTCCAGTACCGAGCCTCCTGCACGTCAAACTGCCGTTCAATGGCAGCGGTAGACTGGCTGGATTCTGCAAATTGCGAGACACGCTCCACGAGCGTTCCGCGGGAGAAGTCCGTTGCCAGGGCATCTCTGTTGGTTTGGACCCCCGTGGTATAATTCTGAAATAGATTCTGAATCTGTGGTCCACCGTTGTACTCGCCCGTGATGGTTCCCTCTTGGGGGATGAACAGGTGGTATGGAGCTTCGGGGGACAGTTGCTCCCACTCCGTGTCCTTCACATCGTGATCGCCGAGGAACGCGTACTTCTCCTCGCGCCCGCCCCAGAGCTCGTGGTAGTGAATCTGAGCCTCCTCCGCCGGCTCCGGGGTTTTCACGAACAGGCCGATAGCCACGCCTTTCGTAATGTCGAACACATTCTCGTCGTCCACGTCGTCCGGGGGCGTTTCATAGATGCCGCCGTGGAGGTCGAGCAGGTGGATGGCGTCGAACGTGTCGCACAGGTGCTCGCGCATGGTGCGACGGTTCACACGGTCGAGGTACGTCCGGCTGGTAATGAAGGCCAGCACACCCTGGCCGGACTGGTTCAGCTTCCACTCGGCCCAGCGCATGAATTTCATGAAGTCGTCCGGATTCCACTTCTTCTCGCCCCGCGGTTTCCAGTCGCTCATCAAGTCGTCGGAGATCCAGTCCCCATCGTTCATCTGGCCGAAATTGGAGTACGGCGGGTTGCCGGTGATGACGAGGAGCGGTACTGCATTTTTGACCTCCGCCGCGGCCTCTGCTTCCTCGGAGACGATGCGGAGGGGGCCGGGGTACCGCTTGATCTCCTGCTCGGGGTCCTCCAGCGTGTTGGTAAGGTAGAGGCTCAGGCGCTCGTCGCTCTCAAAATCGTAGCACCAGTCGTCCTGCAGGCCCTCGGGGAGGTCCTGGCCCGCGAGCTGGAGGCCGAGCTTGAGATGAGCCACGGCGTAGGGGGCCATCAGGAGTTCGAAGCCGAAGAGGCGGGGCAGCAGGTGATCGCGGACGAAGGCGCTCCACATTCCGGCGTTCCCGGTCTCCATGAACTGGCTCCGGATGTGGTCGACGATGTGGTACAGGAAAGTGCCGGTGCCGCAGGCGGGATCGAGGACGAGGACCCGCTGCTCCTCTTCCTCCACCGTCGTGCCGTCGTTGGCCTCGAAGCGGTGGGTAAACGTCGTGGTGTCGGCCAGGCCTTCCAGATCGAAGTGCTCACTGAGCAGGTGGTCGACGCTGCGGGTGATGTAGGAGACGACCGGCGCAGGCGTGTAGAAGACGCCCCGACGCACGCGCAGGTCGGGGTCGTATTCCTTCAGAAACGTCTCGTAGAAGTGGACCACCGGGTCCTCCTGCCGGGTGCGCTCCCCGAAGTCGGCGAGAACCTCATGGATGTTGGCGTGGGCGAGAATCTGGACGAGGTCGTCCACGAAGCCGGCGTACGGCTCGTCGTCCAGGTCCGGGCCCGTGATGGTGGAGAAAAGCCGGCGGAGGAAGGGGTTCGTCTTCGGGATTTCGCTGGCCGCTCCGAGACGTCGAAACGGCCTGTCCGCGTCGTCGTGGTTCACGCGGGCAGCGAAGAGGCCGTAGGCGAGCGTCTGGGCGTACATGTCGGCGAACTGCTCCACTTTCTCCGGCGCGTCGAGGTCCGGGATGAGCGCGTTGGCAAACACCCGCCGCAGGTCAACGAGCAGGTCGGAGGCCTCGTCCCGCTTCAGCGCCGCCACCACGATGTCGCGGATCATGTGCGTCGCCTGCGCCATGCGGGCCGCCAGCATCTGCGTCCCCGCAATCGGGGCGGGCGTGCGGCTCAACATCTGCTCCAGCAGCGCAGCCACTTCCTCCGGTCCGTCTTCCACAGGGCGTAGCGTGCCGTCCGGCTCCGGGTGCGCGAGGCGCGCCGTCATGCGATGCTCCCCCTCCACGAACCACCGGAATTCCAGGTAGTCCGTGAGCACGAGGTTCGGCAGCGCCGCCTTGTACCGCCGGAGCTGATCGGTGTCCTCCGCCGCGTCCAGTGAGGTGCCCACGTCCTTGGCCTCCACGTACCCGATGGTGCGGCCGTCCCGCTGCACGCGCAGGTCGGGCGCGCCGCACGCGATGTGTTTCGGCTCGTTGAGGGCTGCTATGTCGTCGCCGCGAGCATCGAAGAGCGACTCCAGGGCCGAGCGATGCGTATGCTCGGTGGCGTCGCCGGAGGCGAGGTTCTCCTCGATGCGATTGAGGTACGTTGACGAAAGAGACATGGAGGCAATTGCCTTAGACGAGCGGACACGCTCCGCAGCACAATGTAATACTCCCGACGCGGAAATGAAGGGAGATCTTGAGCGTGGGGGGGCGAATGGGGACGTGTGCGGCATGTCCGTGGACCCAGACGCCGTCCGTCTCGTTCCGCACATGAATCTCGGCGCGCGGACCGTCCCCGTGCCGTTCTGGCAGCGACGCTGCGAGCCGTAGCGTGGCGTCGCCACTCGCAAACCTTCCGATCAGAGCCGCCCCTGCTATACAGTGGCGCGATGGGGACGACGCATTTCGCTGCTTCTGCTCGTTGTGTGGAGCCTCCTCCTGGCGACCCGCTGCCACCTGCCGCGACAAACGGTTCGCCCCACGGCCGACACCACAAGTGCCATCTACGTCGTCCGGCACGGCTGGCATGCCGGCATCGCGGTGCGGCGGGCCGACGTGCCCGAGGGCCGCTGGCCGATTCTGGACGCCTTTCCGGCGGCGGCGTCCCTAGAGGTGGGGTGGGGCGAGGCGCGGTACTACCCGGGCACGTCGCGGGGCGTGTGGGGAGTGCTTCGGGCGGGGGGCTGGCCCACCGGCAGCGTGGTGCACGTCGTGCCCATCGACCGGGCGGTGCCCGAGCGGTTTCCGGGGCGGACCGTCGTCCGCGTGCCGGTGGGGGACGAGGCCCTCGACGCACTCACCTCATTCGTCGCCGCGTCCTTCGCGGTCGACTCGACGGGACAGGCGACGGCTGCGGCGCCCGGGTACTACGCAGACAGTCGCTTCTACGCGTCGCCGCTCCCGTACCACGTCTTCAACAACTGCAACCACTGGGCCGCCGCCGCGCTCGAAGCGGCGGGGTGCGACGTGGCGCCGCGCTGGGTCTTTACGGTCGGGCAGGTGGTGGCCCAGGCTCAGGAGTGCGGGGCGCTCGTGCAGCGGGGGGCGGAGTGATCGCGACCGGCCCGCCTCATGCTCACGGGGGTCACGACGCCGCGGGCGTGGACTCCTTCTTCTCCCGATCCGTTGTGGCAAAGTACTGATCAATCCGGTCGGTATCCTCCGCCGCGTCCCAGCGCTCCAGCACGCTCACAACGGCCTCGTGGGGGTCGAGGTGAAACTTGTTCTCCCCCATCAGGGCGTGCAGTCCCGAGCGGCGCACGACCTCGCGGACGGGGCCGATGAGGCCTGTCAGGTGGAACTCGATGCCCTGGTCCTCCAGCGATTCGGTGACGGAGAAAAGGGCCTCAATGGCGGTCGTGTCGAGCCCATTGATGCTGCTCCCATCCACAATGACGATGTCCACGTTGCGGCCCTCCCGCTCGCTTTTCTCCAGAATAAAGTCCTTGAAGTACTCGGCGTTGGCGAACGAGAAGGAGGCGTCCACCCGGAGCACCATGATGTCTTTGAGGCGCACGGCCTGCTCGAAGCGGTCCAGGTCGCGGAAGAGACGGGTGCCGGGGACGTGTCCCAGTTCCGCCACGTTGGGCCGGCTGATGCGAAAGAGCACGGCAATGACCGACGCACCGATGCCGAGCAGGATGCCCTCCTGGATGCCGATGAAGAGGGTGCAGACGGCCGTGAAGAGGGCGATGTAGCCGTCCCGCCGACGTGCCTTGAAGAGATTCCGCAGTTCGCGCAGGTCGATGAGGCTGAACCCCGCCACGATGATGATGGCGGCGAGCACCGGCGTGGGCAAGTGGTAGAAGAGGGGCGTGAGAAACAGAAGCGTCAGCGCAATGACCCCGGCCGCGAAGACGTTCGCAAGGGCGGTCTGGGCGCCGGCCTGCTCGTTGACCGCGGACCGCGAGAAGCTCCCCGACGCCGGAATGCTCTGGAAGAGGCTGCCGATGAAGTTCCCAGCCCCCACCCCAACGAGCTCCCGGTTTGCGTCGATCGTGTACCCGTGCCGGGCGGCAAAAATCCGGTCCAGGGAGATGTTCTTCATAAACTGCACGAGCGCCAGGGTGATGGCCGCCGGCAACAGGGCGTTGAGGTCCGAAAAGCTGGGAGCAAACATCTCGGGCGCGGGGAGGCCCTGCGGAATTTTCCCAACCACCGAGACCCCTTTCGCCTGCAGGCCAAACCCCCACCCGGCGAGAGTCCCGCCGGCGACGACAATCAGGGCCTCCGGAATGAGCGGCATCAGGCGGGGGAGGGCCACCAGTAGCACGATGCTCGTCATTCCGATGCCGAGGGTCAGCAGGTGGGTGTCGCCCGCGTTCCGGACGGCATCTGCGAGGAGCACGTGCACGTACTGCGAGCGGCTCAGCTCCACCCCCAGAATGCTTCCGAGCTGGCTGAAGGCAATGATAAACGCCGCGGCCGTCGTGAGGCCGGCGATCACCGGGCGCGACAACAGGTTGGCCACGAAGCCGAGTTGCATGGCCCCCATGGCCATCTGCATCAGGCCCACCATGGCGGTGAGCAGGATGGCGTAGGCGACGTATTGCTCCGTGCCGGCCTCGGCGAGGGCGCCTACCCCCGCCGCCACGATCAGCATGTCGAGGGACGTGGGCCCGAGCGCAAGGTGCCGCGAACTCCCGAACAGCGGGTAGATCAGCAGCGGCACGAGTCCGGCGTAGAGGCCGTAGATGGGCGGCACGCCCGCGATGACGGCGTAGGCCATGCCCTGTGGAATGAGCATGACGCCCACCGTGAGCCCCGCCGTCATGTCGCTACGCAACAACTCGGTGGTGTAGTCCGGGAGCCACTGAAAGATCGGCAGCGTATCGAGAAGCCACGCCCAAGCTCGGTTCCACATAGTGAGAGTGCCCCGTGGGCGACCCTGGTCCCGTGAAGATGCGAAGGCAGCCACAATCCGATCGGAAGTGAACGGATTGTAGAGCACCGGAAAGTTAGACGGGCCGCTGTTGATCCAATGCGATTGTGAAGCGAGTGCGAGAATCTTTGCCGCCCCCGTCGCTCTGCGTGTACCCGGCATCCCTCCCACGACCAGAGGCAACGGCGCCTCTACCGCTTCACGAGGCGTCTCCCCCACAATGGCCCTGGTCGCCGGCGCCGTCGTGTTGCATTCCAAATTCTCAGTGACAACCTTAG
>JBDGQM010000215.1:0-5948 GCA_042219065.1 Salinibacter sp.
CCCCTCTCGCCCTTTCCCCCTCTCGCCCTTTCGCCGCTCTTCCCTCTCGGCCCTCCACATCGCGGCGCTTGGGCGTCCTGTGCCTGAAACTGACCTCCTGCACCGGTGCCGCGACCCCGGCTGTCCCCAAAATTCGTGGCGTCATCGCGCGAGCCCCTGAACGAATCGCCCCCCCACGTCGTCCGTACAAACTGTGACGAAATGCTCATCAGTCCCCGGCGGCATGACGGAGGTCCAGTCCTACACCGACATCGAAACCCTGGCCGAGCGGCTCCGCGAGGGGCCCTACGAGCCGATCCTGCGCACCATCGGGCGGGTGGCCGAGCGGACCGGGATCGAGGCGTACGCCGTGGGCGGCATGGTGCGCGACGTGCTCCTGGGCCGCCCCACCACGGACCTCGACTTCGTGACCGTCGGCCCCGGCACCGGCATCGAGCTGGCCGAGGCGGTGGGCGAGGAGCTCGGCGGCCACACCGCGCACGTCTACCCCAAGTTCGGCACCGCGGCCCTCCGCATCCCGGCGGAAGAAACGGTGCCCGAGAGCCATCCCGGGGACGCCCTGGAACTGGAGTTCGTGGCCGCCCGGAAAGAGAGCTACCGCTCCCACTCCCGCAAGCCGGAGGTGGAGGCCGGCACGCTGGAGGACGACCAGTACCGCCGCGACTTTACGGTCAACGCGATGGCGATCCACCTCACACCGGACCGCTTCGGCGATCTCATCGACCCGTTCGACGGGCGGCGCGACCTGGACCGCGGGATCGTCGACACGCCCCTGGACCCGGCGGAGACTTTCGAGGACGACCCGCTCCGCATGATCCGAGCCGCCCGGTTCGCCACGCAACTGGAGTTCTGGCTGTCCGACCGTGTCTTCGAGGCCATGCGCTCGCAGGCAGAGCGCGTCGAGATCCTGAGCCAAGAGCGCATCACGGAGGAACTCCACAAGATCCTGGAGGCCGACACGCCCTCCATTGGCTTCAAAAAGCTGGAGGCCACCGGGGTGCTGGAGCACTTTATGCCCGAGATTCAGAACCTGAAGGGCGTCGACGTGGTCAACGGCCGCGACCACAAGGACAATTTCTACCACACGCTCGACGTGGTCGACAACGTGGCCGAGCGGACGTCGGACCGGCCCGGCCGAGAGACGCGCTGGCTCCGCTGGGCGGCCCTTCTCCACGACATCGCCAAGCCGCAGACCAAGCGCTTCGACCCCGAGGACGGCTGGACCTTCCACGGCCACGAGGACGTGGGCGCCCGCATGATTCCGGACCTCTTCCGCACGTGGCGCCTGCCCACCGACGAGCGGATGGACTACGTGCAGACCCTCGTGCGCCTCCACCTCCGCCCCATCGCACTGGCGGACGAGAACGTGACCGACTCGGCCGTGCGCCGCCTGCTCTACGAGGCCGGCGACGCCATCGACGACCTGATGATCCTCGTGCGGTCGGACGTCACCTCGGGCAATCCCAATCGCCGGCGTCGGTACCTGAACGCGTTTGATCGGGTGGAGGAAAAGATGCGCATCGTGGAGGAGAAGGACCGCCTCCGCAACTTCGAGCCGCCGGTGGACGGCTACGAGATCATGGAGACGCTCGACATCGAGGAGGGCGTGGCCGTGGGCATCGCCAAGACGTGGATCCGCGAGGCCATCCTCGACGGCGAGATCCCCAACGAGCACGACGCGGCGTTCGACTACCTCATGGCGATCAAGGACGAGGCCCTGCGCCGCGGCGAACTCTTCGAGGCGATGCAGGCCCGGCTGGAGGGGCCGGAGAATCAGGCCCTGGGCGCAATCAAGGAGGCGGTCTTTGAAGACGCGGACCTGCCGGAGGACCGGGAGGCCGCACTGGAGTACCTGGACGGGGTGAAGGACGAGGTGCTGTCCGACGACGAGGAAGACGCCAAAGAGGAGAGGACGTAGACGTTTCTTCTGAGCCCTCCCGCGTCCGAGGCAGATCTTTCTCTTCGGAGGACTGCCTCATTGCAACAGCGGGGAGGCGCCGCGCATTCCAGTTCCATGCGACACAACTTCTCCTCCGAAGTACCCATCCGAAGTACCCAGCGGCCATGCCTCCCACGCGCCCCGATTCGACAACCGCCGCCCAAACAGACCTTCGGGCAATCAAGAGCCGTCTCCGGGAGGCGTTGCCTCGTCTCCGGGAGACGTACGCCGTTGAGCGGCTACACCTTCACGGGTCTCGGCTCCGGGACGAGGCCGATCCTGACAGCGATCTTGACGTCCTCGTCGACTTCCAGGACTCGGAGGCGGGCCGTCAAGTGAGCCTCCTCGACTTCATTGCCTTGAAGCAAGAGCTCGAGGATCTTCTGGATATGCCAGTCGACCTCGGCGAACGGACGGCCCTCCAAGGGACAGTCGGTGAAAAGATCCGGGAGGAGGCAGAGCCCGTGTAGGTCGTCCCTGCCAATCCCACGTGCCCGCTTCGACCCGAGCCCTCGTCTCCATTCTTCCATTCGGTTTCGCATTCTGTGGCCCGCAGTCAAGCGCAGTATCTCTCCGACATTGACGAAGCCATGTCCGACGCCCGCGACTTCGCCGAGGGGCACGACCTGGAGGACTTTCTGGAGGATCGACAGCTCCGCTACGCCATCGAACGAGCCCTGGAGATTATCGGGGAGGCCACCTCGAATCTCTCTGACGGGGTGAAGGCCCGAGATCCGAGCCTCCCCTGGCACGAAATGAGAGGACTCAGGAATATTGTCGCCCACGCCTATCATCGCGTTGATCCGGCACGGGTATGGCAGGTTGTAACCGACGATCTTCCTGAGACTCACGAGAAGATCCGCGACCTGCTTGCGGCGGTGCAAGACGACGAGTCGTAGGGCGGGGCAGTGATGCTTTGTCCTCGATAGGCCGCGAACCCAGGGAATGAATCGTTCGTCGACACCGCAGAGTTACTTCTCGTCCCCTTCCTTTCGTCACCTTGGCTTCTCCCGACGACTTCCACCTCATGATTCCGCGCTCGGTCGCCGACGCGCTGGCCCTGCCAGAAGGACGCAAGGACGAGGAGCCTCGGCGCGAGTTGGCGGTGACGCTGTACCGGGAAGAGATGCTCTCCTTCGGAAAAGCCCGCGAGCGTGCCGGCCTGAGTAAGTACGAATTCGGCCGGCTGTTGGGTGATCGATCCGTCGAGCGGCACTACGGGCCGGAAGAGTTGGAGGAGGACCTGCGTTTTGCCCGTGGCGAAACGACGTCGGAATAAGTTTCGGATCGGCTCCCTCGTGGAGATCGAGGACGAGACCCGTCCGCGGTCCCCTTTTCGAGGCCCCGGACCGGCTTGCCGACCGGCTTAGGAATGGCGCTCGACGAGCCACGGGTACAGCTCTTCAGAGGCCCGGAACGACGTGCCGCGGAGGCGGTCGGCCGTGCGGGCAGCGCCGACCAGTCCGTGACAGAACCCTGGGGTTTCGAATTGCGATCGAGCACCGGCCCGTCGCCACGGCCCGCCGCGCAAAGGCGCGATGCCGCGCCGGGGCGACGCCCCAGACCAGTCGACTGTAGAGCGCGCTGCCCACCCTCCGATCGTAGGTCGCGGCGCGCGAATCGTACGCGGTGCCCTCGGTGTCGGGGGGCAATGCGGAGGCAATGTCGGGCCGTGCTTCCCAGAGCTCCGTGTCCGAAGACACAAAATCGTCTAGCATTGGGGTCGACCGCTCCGTTCAGACAGGCGAGGACAGGTGCTCTCTGAAACGCGTACGCTTCTCGGCCGCGTGGATTGGTGTCGCGGATCGTTTCACAGAGCCACGGCTTGGTGCGCCAAAAAGCAAACTCGCCCCAGCGATCCTACTTACCGGACGGTTTTGGATTCCGTCCCGAAAAATCCCTTGGCTCGTCATTCCGCACCCCGACGGCCGTCGGTGATCTTTTTGGGCGAGGCACCGCCGAGTCCGGGGAGATCCGCGAAGGCGTTCGGGATGACGTGCCTGAAATCCGGGATTTTTCGGGACATCGGCTGATCTGCCGTGAAAACTGTCCGGTAGATAGCCAGCGATCCTCGACCCTCAAATCTTCACCACGCCCTCACAGCAATCCCTTGACACCCCGGGGACCGATTTTCGTACTTTGATCGGCGATATGATGGGTTAGAAGATGCTCGCTCCTTTCGTCGCGGGGCGGGCTTTTCGTATTTGTGCCCGCCTGGAGCGATCTCTCCGAAACGGACAAAATTCCCGAGGTGGCCCTCAGATACGAACTCCGCAAGCTCCGTTCAGGGATGGAAGTTCGGATGGATGGAGGTGTTGATGTACTGTACCGCCATACGTCCACACGTCCTCACATCCATACCCGAATCCCACAAGCGGATTCGGCATGAGCCCCCCGATGTCCGGACTCGACGCCGTTCGGCTGAATTTCAGCGCCCAGAACCTGTTGCTGCTCAACGTCGCGCTGGGCGTCATCATGTTCGGCGTCGCGCTGAATTTGATGACTGAGAAGCTGTTTGGCGGACTGTCTATGGCCTGCGACTTCGCGAATCTTGTGCAGAACGGGTTCTGCACTCGCCCGGTAGCGCCGCTACAGGGCTCGTTTGGGCCCCGTTCGTGCACGTCGCTCGCTGTGTCTCGGCTGAATATTCATCCACCAAACAGCTTCTGAGGACTTCAAACGGCTCGTCCGCCCTCTTCCACAGGTCCCATGAAGCGTCTCTTCTACTACCTCGTGGTGACGCTCGTTCATGCGACGAGCTGGGGCATGTTCAGCCGCATCGAGGTGCGCGGGCTCGACCGGGTGGCGTGGGACGAGCCCTGCATCGTGTCCCCGAACCACCAGAACGCCTTCCTGGACGCCCTGCTCGTGGGGATCATGGCGCCGGTGCGGCTCACCTTCCCCAGCCGGGCGTCCGTCTTCGGCACCCCGTTCGACTGGTTCCTGGAGGCCCTGCACATGGTGCCCATCTACCGGCGACGCGACGGATTCGACAAGCTCCAGCAGACCCGAGACATCCTCGCCCAGCAGCGGGATCAGCTCTGCCAGGGCCGGTCCCTCGTCATGTTCTCCGAGACGGAGCACGCGCACACCTACTACCTGCGTCCGCTGAGCCGGGGAAGCGCCCGGCTGGCGCTCAAGGCCCAGGACGAAACCGACCGGACCGTCCAGCTCGTCCCCGTCGGCATCAACTACTACCACCTCTGCCGCCCCGGCTTCAAGGTCTCAATCGTGTTCGGCGAGCCCCTCCGCGCCCCCGCGTACATGGAGCGCTACCGGGAGCACGCGGCTACGGGGGTGAATGCGCTCCGCGACGACCTGACGGCGGCGATGAAAGACTGCATGCTGGTGCCCGAAAAGACGGACGACTACCACGAGCGGGTCGACCGCATCAACCGGAGAAATGAGAATCTGCCCTTTCCGGAGATGAAGGCAGCCCTCCAGACCCCGGAGGACCTGGCCCCGAAGGACGAGCACCGCCCGTGGCTGGCGACGCTGGGCCGGGGCATCAATGTGTTGAATGCGGGGCCGCTGTGGCTCACGAGCACGTTGATGCGCTGGGTGGACGAGCCGCCCTTTGCCGCCTCGCTCAAGTTTGCCGTGGGGATGTTCGGCCTGCCCCTCTGGTGGATCGGACTGTTTGCCCTTCTGACGGGGGTTTTCGGGGGGATCGTCGGGGCCGGGGTCGTGGCCCTGGCCGTGGGGACGATGCTTCTTCACGTCCTCCTGGTCCGCCGTTCGAATCCGCCCCATCCGCCGGTCGACTGATCCCGCAGACGCACCCGGATCGCGTTTGGGATCGTGCGACAGGTTGCCCTCTGCGGCCCGACCAGACCGCCTCGCATCGCGAGACGACGAGGAGACGACTCCGTCTCGCTGGCCCTCGGCGTTACCGATGCGTGAGGAACTTCGTGAACGGGGTGCACCGACCTTTTTTGCTCCGATAACGGCTGGCTCCGGACCGTGGACCGCCGCCGAGTATTGTTTTCTGCCGTCCCACTGAAAATGG
>JBDGQM010000216.1:0-3081 GCA_042219065.1 Salinibacter sp.
CAGAGGCGGCTGAGCCTCTGTTGCTCGACCGGATTTTTAACATACGATCGCCCCGGCACCGACCAGGACGATCGCATGTTGGGCGGTTCCGTTGCGGCGCGGAGGCGCGTCTGCCTCTGATCAACGAAACCACCCGACACGCGTGGGCGGGAGGACGCATGAAAGCACGGTCGTACCGCCCCGGGCTGGAGCAACATCAGTCCCGAGGCCAAGATGCGACTGCCGTATCGTGATCTTGGCACTCTGATGTGGCCCCACGGTCGTTCTAGTCTCACCGTGAGGAAAGGCCCTCGGACTACGGAAGGGTGTAGGTGAGGCGGCCGATGAGCATGCGGCCCAGCGCCGGGGCCCCCACGAACTCGCGGTGCTGATTGCCGAGCACATTCTTGCCCGTGAGCGTCAGCCGGAGGCCCGGCACCGCCGGAATGTTGTAGGCCGCCCGCACGTTGAGGAGCGTGTACGCCGCCACGTCGCCCACGTACGGCCCCGACCGCACCGGAAAGCCGTCTACGTGGTGGACCGTAGCTCCGACCGAGAATCCGGCGGGCAACCCGTAGTCGACGCCGCCGTTCGCCTTGAAGGCCGGGGCGTTGAGCGCAATGTCGCCGGCGTCGTCGCCCCCGAAAGAGTCCGCACTCACGACGGACGTATTCCCAAAGATCGTGAGTTCGTCGGTGGCGTTCACCTCCGCGGCCACGTCCAGGCCCCAGTAGTCGATGTCGCCTGCACTCTGGTACTGAACAGGTGTGCCCTCCGGCGCGAAGACATTCTCCCGCGCCCCGTAGTACAAGTCAATGTTGCCCCGAAATCGCGGGCCAATCTGGCCCTTGTAGCCCACTTCGAGGGTCTGGGTGGTGGTCGATTGCGGGGGCGCAGGCGTGTCCGGCGCCACCCGCAGAAGCGGCGACGCCGCGGGCACCGACACGCTGCGGTTGTAGCTTGCGCGGAGCGCATGCTGGGAGGCGGGCCTGTAGACGAGTGCTGCACGCGGAGACAGGTACGCCTCGTCCCGCACGCTCAGATAGTCGGCACGGGCCGCGAGGGTGAGGGTCCACGAGGCAGCAAGGGGCGTGGTCGCCTGGAGGTAGGTGCCAGCCGTCGTGAACTCTTCTTCCTGCGGCCCGAGGATGTCCGGCTCGTCGCGCAGCCGGGTCACGTCCAGCTCTCCGCCAACCAGGAATTCCGTGCCGAGCGGGCCGCCCCCGAAAGCATACTGAAGGCGTCCATCCACCTGCGTCCCGTCGTCGGCGATGGTGCGCCCTGTGCGATAGAGATATGTGGAGTTGGCGGAGGGATTGTGGTTGAGGACCACCTGGGCCGAAAGGTCGCCGGTCTCTAAGCGGAGTTGGCCGTAGCTGTACGCAAAATTGGAGGCCTGCAGCGTGCCAATGGGCGACTGGAGTGGGCTCGTCAGCGACGCGTAGCCGCCCCGGAGGTCCAGGGTGGTGTCGTGGTCGAAGCGGTACGTGAGCAGCCCATTCACATTGTACCGGCGATAGAGATCCTCGCGGCGAAGGCGAAACTCGGGGTTCCCATCGCCCTCCCGGTCAATCCTGGACACGTCGCGGCCCGTCGGCACAGCGTCCCGAGTGCCGTACACCCGATACCGGGCCAACTCACCGGCATCCTGCGGGGCACCGGAATCCAGGGGCCACTCGTCGGCCCGGCCCCACTGTCCCGTGAACTTGTACCCCACCTTGTCGCCAAGGACGCCGGCCTGTCGGAACTGGGCATTGAGGTACGAGCGGGACCCGCCGGAGACCGCAATGGAGGTGCCCGGGTCCTGGAACGGGTTTTTCGTGACGAAGTGGAGCACGCCCCCGTCCACGCCGAGGCCGTACAACGCCCCGGCAGGCCCGCGCACCGCCTCAATGCGGGCAAGGTCGAGCGTCGTGTTCGGCATCACGCTGAACAGGTTGAGCCCGAGGGCCGGGGCGGCCGCCTCGCGGTGGTCCGTCAGCACATACGGGGCGGTGAACGCGCTGTTGAAGCCGCGGAGGGCCACCTCCCGCCGGTCAATCCCGGTCTGGGCCATGTCCACCCCCACCACGGACCGGAGTGCCTCCACCGACGATGTCGCGGACGCCCGACGGATGCGTTGCGGCTCCAGCACCGACACCGACGCCGGCGCCTCTAGCACTCGTTGCTGCTGCCGCGACGGCGTCCCCACGACCGTCTCCAGACTGAAGGGGTCCCGCTGCAGCGCGAGGTCGAGGTTTCGCGATTCCCCACTCTCGATGGTCATGGGCACCTGGCGTTCCCGATACCCCAGGAACGAGACCTCCAGCACGTATCGGCCGGGCCGCACCCGTCCAAACTGGAAGGTGCCGCTGGCCGCGGTCTTCGTCCCCCGGACGCCCGTCGGTTCGTCGAGCTTTTCGAGGGTCACCTCGGCCCCAATCAGGGGCGCCTGGTCCGCCGCGTCGACGACGGACCCCGTCACGACCCCCAGATCCTGGGCCGTCGCCGAGAAGGGGAGTCCGAACAAGACCACGATCGCAACGACAAGCATCCACGAGTAGCAACACGCGTCTCTGCGCGGGGCAACCATGGCGAGCCAGAATGCAGGTTCGTTCAGATTAGGGACCGAGACTATGAGAAGCGCCAATTTTTACGCTCATCTCCCAGATTCACGTTCCAGCCAACGCGGTCCTTGTCGCCCGTTTTTCGCTCACTTTGTCTCGCGCCTGGACCCCTGGAGTGGGCACTGCGCCCCCGTCCGGACGCTGAAAAGGGTCACGCTCACCAATCCTGTTCGGACGTGGGGGCAACCGATCTGTGGAGGCCCCTGTCTGCTGTACTGGGCGCGTCCCGTTTGGCTCTTCTTCTGACCGCCCTCCGCACGACCGGCCTGCTGGCACAGCGCCGTCGAGAAGACAAGATCCCAATCATCGACCTGCGGGCCCTTCGCCCTCGCTACTTCGACGGGAACGTCCTGCCCAACAGGCGCCACGAGGCGATCGTGTCGATGGCCGCGTACGTGGTCATCCCCAATGTGCAGCGCGCCGAGCTCCTAATACCAATTTCGAGCGTTCAATGTGCATTATTGCTCCTATCCGTTTACGTAGGGACGACCCGCCG
>JBDGQM010000217.1:0-6350 GCA_042219065.1 Salinibacter sp.
GCCTGACGATCCTATTCCTCCGCGGCCCCAATCGACTCCAGCGCCCGCAGGGCCTCGGTCGGGACGGCGAAAATGACGGTGTTTGAGTCGTCGCTGCTGAGGCTGTTGAGCGTCTGCAGGGTGCGCAGGTGGAGCGCGCCCTCCTCCTCGTTCAGCGTGTCCGCCGCGTCGGCCATGTTCTGGGCCGCCTCCAGCTCCCCCTCCGCCTGAATGGTCACCGCCCGCCGCTCCCGCTCCGCCTCCGCCTGCCGGGCAATCACCCGCTTCATGTTCTCCGCCAGGATGATGTCCTTCAGCTCCACGGACTGCACCTCGATGCCCCAGGGATCGGTGGCCTCGTCGATGATCTCGCGGATCTGGCGCGAGATGCGCTCCCGCTCGGCCAGCAGGGCGTCGAGGTCCACCTCCCCCACGATGTTGCGCATGGTGGTCTGCGCCAGTTGCTGCGTGGCGTACATGTACTCCTCCACCTCCAGGATGGCCTTCTTCGCGTCCCGCACCTGGTAGTAGATGACCGCGTCGATCTCGACGGTGACGTTGTCGCGGGTGATGCTCTCCTGGCGCGGCACGTCGACGGCCTTCACGCGCATGTCCACCCGCTCCCACGACTGGATGAACGGAATGACCGTGCCCAGGCCCGGCTCCATGACCTTCACGAACTGGCCGAGCATGAACTTGACGCCGCGCTCGTACTCCTTCACGACCTTGAAGGTGCGGAGCAGCAGTCCCCCGACGACCAGAACGAGCGCGAGCGTAAGATACACCGAGAAGGACGTCATAAGCTCAGAGGAAGGCATGCGCCGGAGAACGGAGTGGCAGGAGGCAGGAAGAGCCCGCTGGCCCCTGTATTCGGGAATGGCTGTCCAGCCCTCCGGTTCGGCGCTACTCAAGATGGTGGTAATCGAGCTCGTGCTCCTCGTCGACGGCCCGCTGGACGGGCGGCGAGGGGACGCCCGGATTCTGAAAGTCGATCTCCATGCCCTCCGTCGTCGGCACGCAGCGGATGTTTTGCCGCCACGACGGATTCGCCGTGTCGTAGTCGGTGCGGGCGTGGGCGCCGCGCGACTCGGTCCGCTCCAGGGCCCCGCGCAGGATGGTCTCCGCTGTGGTGAGCATGAAGCGCACGTTTTGGGCGCGCTCGTAGCGGCGGCTCGTGCGGTCGGCCTGCACCGACAGGTCGCCGGCCTCGGCCCGCAGCGTCTGCAGTCGGCGCAGGCCCTCAATGAGACCGTCCTCGTCACGGAGAATGCCGGCGTGCTGCCACATGAGGCCGCGGAGCCGGTCCATGATGTCGGCGGGCGTGTGCCGGCCCTCGGCCGCGGCGAGCGTGTCCTGCGTCGCCACGTGGTCCCGCACCGCCGCGTCGGAGAGCGACGGGCTCGGGCGGGTGCCGAGCGTCTCGGCGATGTGGGCGCCGGCCACTTGGCCGAAGACCACCGTTTCGATGAGCGAGTTGCCGCCCAGGCGGTTGGCGCCGTGGACGCCCGCCGTGCACTCGCCGACGGCGTAGAGGCCGTCGACCGGCGTCTGCGCCGTCTCGAAGTCGACCTCGATGCCGCCCATCGCGTAGTGGGCCGTGGGCGCCACCTCCATCGGCTCCTCGGTGATGTCGATCCCGTGCTCGGCGAACTCTTCCACCATGCGGGGCAGCCGGTCGTGGATGTATTCGTCGTCGCGGTGGGAGATGTCGAGGAGCACCGCGTCGTTCGTGGTGCCGCGGCCCTCGCGGATCTCCTGCTCGTTGGCGCGGGCCACCACGTCGCGGGCGTCCAGCTCCATCTGATCCGGCGAGTAGCGCTCCATGAACCGCTCGCCCTCGGTGTTGTAGAGGCGGCCCCCCTCGCCGCGCACCGCCTCGGTGACGAGGTGCCCGGCCTCGTCGGGCGGCGTCACCTTGCCGGTGGGGTGGAACTGCACGAACTCCATGTCGCGCAGCGGCACACCCGCGTTGAAGGCGAGGGCCTGCGCGTCGCCGGTGTTCTCGTCGGGGCGCGAGGAGCTGCGGCGGTAGAGCGACGTGTGCCCGCCCGCCGCGATGACCACGGCGTCGGCGTCGAACGCCACGGGCCGGCCCGCGTCCATGTCGAACCCGACGGCGCCCGCGGCCCGTCCGTTGTCCGTCACCAGATCGGTGATGTACAGGTTCTCGCGGTAGGGCACCTCCAGGTCCATCGCCTTCTGCACGAGCGTGTTCATGAGGGCCTGCCCGGTGCGGTCGCCCACGAAGCAGGTGCGCCGGAACGACTGGGCGCCGAAGTAGCGCTGGTTGATTGTGCCGTCGTCGGTCCGGTCGAAATCCATGCCCCATGTCTCAAGCTCGCGGATGCGATCCGGGGCGCGGCGGCACAGCATCTCCACGGCCGTGGGGTCGTTGACGAAATGGCCCTCGTCGAGGGTGTCGGCGGCGTGGATGGCCCACCGGTCCTCCGGGTCGAGGCTGCCGAGCGAGGCATTGATGCCGCCGGCCGCCCAGATGGTGTGGGCGTCACCGTGGGGCCGCTTGCCGAGGACGAGGCAGTCGACTCCGCGTTGAGCGAGTTCTATGCTGGTGCGAAGACCCGCCCCGCC
Organism: Salinibacter sp.; assembly: GCA_042219065.1. Classification (GTDB taxonomy): domain Bacteria; phylum Bacteroidota; class Rhodothermia; order Rhodothermales; family Salinibacteraceae; genus Salinibacter. The sequence continues at coordinate 2,569 of JBDGQM010000217.1, forward strand.
GGCTCCAATGATGAGGACGCTCGTGGAAACCGATTCGGGGGTCGTAGGGGTGCTCACGGGTGTGGGACTGAAGGATACAACAAACTGGCGGTGACCGCCGAGTCCGCCCATGCGGCATGGGAGGCTCAACGTGGATCACTATGCACTACGCACCGAAAAAGGGGTTCTTATTTTTGGCGGCCTGCGGGGAAGAATCGGAGGAACGTAACACCTGTGCGCATTCTGTGTATCCGTCTTCGGGACTGCAGGGCTGGTGGGACGGCGGCCCGAACCGTCGGCTCCGAGACCACTGTTCGTCCGACGACGCGCCGGGCTCGGTCTTTCATGAACCGCGCGCTCCTCCGACCCGTTTTTTGGCTGAATTGTGCACTTCCTGTCCATTCTCTTTCCCCGCAACCAATCGTTGTTCTCGATGCAGCATTCCTCCGGAATGGCTCGCTCACTCTCGTGTCTCCTCGGCGTGCTTTGCCTGATGGTTGCCCTTCCCCTGGTGGGAGCGGCGCAGGAGAGTCCTACCCCCACCGACACGCTCCCGCCGGGCGAGGAGTTCTCGCAGTCAGCCATCCCTGCGGAGACGGACACGACCGACAAAGACGCCCCGTACGTGGCCACCGACCAGCGCATCGTACGGCGGATGCTGGAGGTGGCCAACGTGTCGGAAGACGACGTGGTCTACGATCTCGGAAGTGGAGACGGTCGCATTCCCCTCACCGCCGCGACGAAGTACGGCGCTCGGGGCGTCGGCATCGAGATTGACCCCGACCTCGTCGCCAAGTCTCGGGCCAAGGCCAAGGCCGCCGGGGTGACCGACCGGGTCGAGTTTCGACAGCAGGATCTCTTCAAAACGAACCTCGAGGATGCGACGGTCGTGACCCTCTACCTCTGGCCCGAGATCAACGTGAAGCTGCGCCCGAAACTGCTCCGCCAACTGGATCCGGGCGACCGGATCGTCTCGCACGACTTCCGGATGGGGGAGTGGGAGCCCGACCGGGTCGTGGACGCTGGGCCGGACAAGACGGGCACGGCCACCCTCTACCTCTGGGTCGTTCCCGAGGATCCCCCGGACGAGCTGATGAAGACCCCCGCGAACCCTGGAGACGACCAGTAGAGCGGTCGGGCGACGGCCCCCAGACTTCTACGTGTCTCCCATGCTCGCGGGGGCGGGTCCCGAGCAAAAAGCCCGTGGCACTTAGGACTCCTGAGCCGCCGAGTCGCCTTCGTCCCGGGCGACGGACGCGTACTCCTGCCCGAACATTTCCCACACCGTCAGGAACAGCGCCCCAATGATGGGACCGATGACGACGCCGGACAGCTGGAAGAGGGCGATGCCCCCGAGCGTGGTGATCAGCACGAGGTAGTCCGGCATCTGCGTATCCCGCCCCACCAGAATCGGGCGCAGGACGTTGTCGGCGAGGCCGATGATGAGGGTTCCGAAGACGAGAAGGATGAGGCCCTCGAGGAGTTGGCCGGTGGCGATGAGGACGATGACCGCCGGCACCCACACGAGCGCCGCCCCGCCGGCGGGCAGGAGCGAGAGCACGGCCATCACCACGCCCCAGAGCGCCGCGGCCTCGATGCCCAGCATCCAGAACACGAGTCCCCCGAGGACGCCCTGGACCAGTCCAATCACGAGCGTGCCCTTGATGGTGGCGCGGGCCACCTCGGCGAATTTCTGGAACAGGCGCCGCTCGCGGGCATCGCCGAGGGGGAGCACGCCGACGATTTGGTCGAGGAGACGCGCTCCGTCCCGCAGAAAGAAGAACAGCAGATACAGCGACAGGAAAAACAGCCCCGTGCCCCGGAGGGCATTCTGTCCGAAGGCGACCACGTTGGTGGCGAGGAACTGGCTGGCGCTGAGCGCGGCCCCCGAGAGTTGGTCCTGAAGGTCCTTCAGGCTCACGCCCACGCGCTCCAGCAGATCGGCCACCGCGGGCACCATCTCCCGGAGCTCCCCGGCCGTCATGGGCAGGCCCATCTGCCCGTCGGCGAGGCGCCGGTAGACCGCCGAGGCTTCCGATGCCACCAGCACGCCCACGAGAAACAGCGGCACGATGACGATGATCACGATGGTAACGATGGTCCCCACCGATGCCAGGACCGACCGGTCGCCCAGCTTCCGCTCCCACCACTGGAACGTGGGGTAGAAGAGGGTCGCCAGCACGACCGCCCAGAAGATGGGCTTGAAGAACGGCCCGATCAGCCACAGGAACGCCAGGGTTACGATTAAGAGGAGGCCGAGGAAAAAGACCCGCTGGAGACGCTGTTTGGCCATTGCGGGGCATCATTTGAGACAAGAGCACGCCCCGACAGGATAGCGGTGCGTCTGCCGAATCACCACCGGCCACGTCCGCGTCAGGGCGATCGAGGCGCCCGCTGTTGCGTGAACGCATCGATCGGGAATGCGACCCGGCGCCGACCCTGCCTGCGAACGGTCCCGTCGCCGGCCGGCGTGAACTCTCCCGAAAATAGCCGCCCTTCTGCGGGACGGGACGGTCCGTGTTGGGCACCTCCCCTTGCGCCCCTCAGTGGCAACAGCTACGTTGCACTGTGATCTGGTCTCCGGTGCCTCGCGCCGGACGCGGCCAAATTTCTCCCGTGCCGACGCCCCCCTGCGATCCGCCGATCGCCGTCACGCCGACCCAGCACGACGTCTCCCTCCCCCAACATCGTTCCGAACATGGACCTCTCGCTTGGCTGGACAGCCATTTTCGCGTTCATCGTCATCAACGCGATGCTGCTCTCGGCATCGCTGCTCGTCTTCGCGGAGCGGCGCGTGTCTGCCTTCATCCAGAACCGGCCCGGCCCCAACCGGGTGGGGCCGCTCGGCCTCCTGCAGCCGTTCGCCGACGTGCTCAAATTTGTGCTGAAGGAGGACGTGCAGCCCGCCCAGTCGAACAAGTTTATTCACTCGATGGCGCCGGTCATCATGGTCGTCATCGCCATGACCACCGCGGCCCTCATTCCGTTCGCCGAGGGCGTGGTGGTGGCGGACCTGAACGTGGGCGTGATCATGCTGCTGGCTCTCACCTCCATCAGCGTCTACGGCGTCACGCTCGCCGGCTGGGCCTCCAACAGCAAGTTCGCGCTCCTCGGCGGCCTCCGCTCGGCGGCGCAGATGGTCTCCTACGAGCTGTCGATGGGGCTCGCGGTGATCTCCGTCGTGCTGATTGCCGGGTCGCTCAACTTCATGACCATCGTCGAGGACCAGAGCGCCGGCTGGGCGCTGCTGGGCTGGAACGCCGTGCGCAATCCGGTCGGCTGCATCCTCTTCATCGTCACGGCCTTTGCCGAGACGAACCGCGCGCCCTTCGACCTGCCCGAGGCGGAGGAGGAGTTGGTGGCCGGCTACCACACCGAGTACAGCGGCATGAAATTCGGCATGTTCTTCCTCGCCGAGTACGTGAACTGGTTCATCGCCTCCTTCTTCATCGTCACGCTCTTCTTTGGGGGCTACCTGGTGCCCTTCCAGCCGCTGCTGCTCGACATCTTCCCCGCGCTGGCGGGCTCCACGCTACTGATGCTGCTCCAGTTCACGAGCCTGATGCTGAAGGTGAGCTTCTTCGCCTTCGTATTTATCTGGGTGCGGTGGACGTTCCCGCGCTTCAAGTACAACCAGCTCATGCAGCTGGGCTGGAAGTACCTGCTGCCCATCTCGCTGGCGAACGCAATCCTGATCGCCCTCGGCGTCGTCCTCTTCGGCTCGGTCGGGCTCTAGCTGGTGCGTTGGTAGTGCAGTGTCAATCCTGATTTTCGTATCTATGACACGATCTCAAACCCCGATT
>JBDGQM010000218.1:0-3148 GCA_042219065.1 Salinibacter sp.
TCCGCCTCCGATCCACGAAACAGTCCCGTAAGAGTGGGCGAGGGGGCGCGTGGGAGCACGAACGCGCGGCCCTGACCTGGAACGCCATCAGACCCGAGGCCAAGATGCGATTGCTGGGAGAGGGAGATTTTGTGTTCTGTCTGCTGCATGTTGTTCAACCATGACGTTTTCTTCTCGCCGCTCGTCTATGACCGCCGGCCTTGCCGTCGTACTCGCCGCTGCCGTTCTGATCCTGGGGGCGCCGGGGGCGGCTACAGTTCCGGCGGGCCCTGCGGCCTCGAATTCTGTGAGCGTAGACACGGCCGACGCGCTGGAGGCCCCCTGGGCTGAGCGGCAGCTTCGGGAGATGACGCTGGACGAGAAGATTGCCCAGCTCTTTGTCATTCGGCTCGACGGGGTCTTCCAAAACGCAAACAGCCCGTCGTACCGCGAGACGGTCGCGCTCGTGAAGTCGTTCGGGGCGGGCGGGCTCGTCTTTGGGCCCGGCACGCCCATGACCCAGATCACGATGGCCAATGACCTGCAGGCGAAGGCCGAGCGGCCCCTCCTCGTGGCGCAGGACACCGAATGGGGCGTGGGGATGCGGATCGACGAGGCCACGAGTTTTCCCCCGGCCATGGCGATCGGGGCCACCCGCGACGCGTCGCACGCCTACCGCGTCGGCTACGTGACGGCCCGCGAGGCCCGGGCGCTCGGGGTGCATCACCTCTACGCGCCGGTGGCGGACGTCAACAACAACCCGAAGAATCCGATCATCAACATCCGCGCGTTCGGGGGGGCGCCGGCCCTCGTGGGCACGATGGCCTCGGCCTTTGTCCGCGGCGCGCAGCACGGCGGCACGCTCGCCACGGTGAAGCACTTCCCCGGCCACGGCGACACGGACGTCGACTCGCACCTCAACCTGCCGGTGCTCCGCTTCGACCGGGCGCGCCTCGATACGCTCGAACTGCCGCCGTTCCGACAGGCCCTCGATGCCGGGGTGCAGAGCGTCATGACGGGCCACCTTGCCCTGCCCAAGCTTGCGGCCGACAGTGTGCCGGCCACCCTCTCGCGCCCGCTCACCCACGACCTCCTCCGGGACGACCTCGGCTTTGAGGGGCTCGTCGTGACCGATGCCCTCAACATGAAGGCTGTCACACGCACGTTCGGCGTGGGGGAGACGGCGGTGCGCGTGCTGGAGTCCGGGGCCGACCTCATACTCATGTCGACAAACCCGCGGGTGGCTCACGACGCAATCCGGACGGCCGTGACGAACGGGCGACTCGACACGACCGAGATCAATACCTCGGTCCGCCGTCTGCTGGAGGCGAAGCAGCGCCTCGGCCTCCATGAGACCCGACAGGTGCCCATCGACACCACCCGGCACCGGGTCGACCGCCGTTCTCACGATGTGCTCGCCCGCACGGTGGCCCGCGAGTCGCTCACACTCCTCTCGAACAAAGAGGACCTCCTGCCCCTCACGCCTCCGGAGCAGTACGATGCCCTCGTCGTCACGCTCAGCGACAGCGAGTATCCGGGAACGGGGAGCACGTTCATCAACACGCTCCGCGGACGGCCCGCCATCGATACCCTCGACACGCGCCGCCTCGACCCCCGCTCCGATTCTGCGGACGTCAACGACCATCTGGACGCGGCCGCGGACTACGACGTCGTGATTGTGCCCTCCTTCCTCCGGGTTCAGGCCTGGAGCGGCTCGATCGGGCTGGCCGACAAACACCACGACTTTCTGGAGGATCTGGGCGCGCAGGAGGCGCCGGTCGTCTTCGCGGCCTTTGGCAATCCCTACGCCCCGACCGGCCTCGACCCCGCGCCGGAGGCATTGCTGGCGGCCTACGGGTCGGGGGAGGCCTCGCAGCGCGCCGCGGCGCAGGCGCTTGTGGGGGCGGCCGGCACGCCGGGGCGCCTGCCCGTCGCCATCCCGACGGTGGCGAAGAAGGGCGCCGGCATTTCGCTGGAGGCCGTGGCGCCGCGGAAAGGGCCGCCGGAGTCGGTGGGCATGGACGGGCGGCAACTGGCCCGCCTCGACACGCTCCTCCGGTCGGCCATGCTCGACGGGGCCTTTCCCGGCGCGGCCGTCGCCGTGGGGCGCGGAGATGTTATCACAAAGCTCGACGGGCACGGCTACTTCACCTACGACCAGAAGAAACCGGTGACGACGGATGCCCAGTACGACCTCGCCTCGCTCACGAAGGTGGTGGCCACTACGACCGCCGCGATGCTGCTGTACGAGCAGGGCGACCTTGAGCTGGACGCCGCGGTGGCGCGCTATCTGCCCGACTTTGCCCAGAACGGGAAGGAGGCCGTGACCGTCCGCCAGCTGCTGGCGCATTCCTCGGGCCTGAAGCCGTACCTCGATCCCGATGAGCGCGGGCCGTCGCGCGAGGCCCTTCTCGACACCGTCATGGCCCAGCCGCTCACCTACACGCCGGGCACGAAATCCAAGTACAGCGGACTCAACATGCTCACGCTCCTGCGCATCGTGGAGACGGTCAGCGGCCAGTCGTTCCGCACCTTCTGTCGGACGCGCATCTTCGAGCCGCTCGGCATGCACGACACGGGCTTCTACGAGACCGGCAGTACGCACAAGTGGGCAGTGCCCACGACCGACACGACGGGCACGCGCTTTCAGGGCACCGTGCACGACCCCATGGCGCGCGAGATGGGCGGCGTGTCGGGGAACGCGGGGCTTTTCTCCACGGCCCCGGACCTGGCCCGCTTCGGCTACATGCTGACGCACGACGGACGGATCGACGGTCGACAGTTCTTAGAGCCGGAGACCATTGAGACGTTCACCAGCCGGGCCGACGTGCCGAACAGTACCCGTGCCCTCGGCTGGGACACGAAAAGTCCGGAGGGCTACTCCTCGGCGGGCGACGAGTTTTCGGCGTCGAGCTTCGGCCACACCGGCTACACCGGGACCTCCTTCTGGGTCGACCCGACGGAGGACCTCTTCCTCGTCCTGCTCACAAACCGCGTCTATCCCGACGACTCCGACGAGCAGATTGTGCAGGTGCGTCCACGGGTCGCAAACCTCGTCCACCGGGCGATCGTGGGCCCGCCGCACCCCCTGCTGCCGGGGCCATCGGCGGGGGAATCCACGGATTGAGGAGGTCGATCCCTCTTCTGGAACGGAGGCCCCCTCGACTTG
>JBDGQM010000219.1:0-16870 GCA_042219065.1 Salinibacter sp.
CCGACGTTTACGTGCGGCTTCTCCCGTTCAAACTCTTCCTTGGCCATGGTGGTCTGAGACGATGTCGAGGATAACGTTGAGAGGCAGTGTACGCAAAAGGCCTGGCGCTCCGCCAGAGGAGCCCAGAACGTAGAAACGGGGCGTCGAGGGGGGAGACGCGCCACAAACGCGCCCACTGTTGCTTCAGGCACGGTTAGCGGCGGGCTTCGGACACCCATCGACACAACCCCGCCCGCAGAGCTCCTCCCGTCTCTTAGAACGTGACAATTCGGGAAGGGCTCGGGGTTTCCGTTGTGCAGTCCGAAGTAACCTCCAATATCATGCAGGGTTCCAGCCCTCCCTTGACTTCACTGGCTTTCCAACTCTGACTTTCCCCAACTTGCCCGTTGACCACAGGCCTGCGTTCCGTCCTTGCCGGACCGATCTCTCACTGGGCCGTCACCGGAAGGACGGACGGGACCACTCGCTCCAGGAGTGGGCGGAGGGAGGGCTGATTTCGAGCAAATGCACGTCGCTCGGGCACACGCGCCGACGCCTCCACGTCTCGGCCGAGCCCGGCCCGGAGTTGGCGCAGGTATCGGCTTTTTACGGCGTAGCTGATCGGCTCTGTGGAGGTCCCCGACTGCGACAGTCCCCGTCCCTGGGACGTTGGAACCAGCACTCCTACGACCTGGCCCCGACGGTTGAGAAGCGGTGCTCCTCCACGCTTAAAGGAAGCGGGAACGGTCGTCCGATAGACCCGACCGTCGCCCAGTGCTCCGGTCTGTGCACTCACGATTCCGGTTGCAGTTCTCAAATCGGCCTCTTCAGTCCCGTAGCCCGGATACCCCACCGTGAAGACGGGCGCTCCGATCCTCACCGAATCTTGCGCCAGAGGAATCGACGGCGGCAGCAACGACATCTGGGTCGGCCGAAGAAGCGCGAGATTGTGAACCTCATCCGTCGCCACCAGCTCGGCTGAAACCGTGGTGTCCGACACAGAGAGGGTAAATTCCGAGCGACCTCGCACCAGTTGATAGCTCGTCACCACCCTCCCTGGGGCAACGACCCAGCCCGTCCCGGTCTGCTCGTCGCCCTCGCCGAGCCCCTCGGCCCCAAGGCGCTGCGACATGCGCGGAACCGACTCGACAGAGACAACGCGCACCGCCTCTCCCGTGCACCGGTAGGCCCCTGGACAATCGTCCGTCCCCTCCCCGCGACGACAACGAACGTTGATGAGTGCATTTCCCCCTCGCCGCTCCGCCTCACGTTTCAACGCCTCCATCCCCTCCTCTCGGGTCGGAGCCGGGTCATAGATGTCCTCCTTGCACGCAGCTCCGGTGACTTCGCCGACCGTTTCAAATGCAGACGCCGGAAGATCCGCCTCATCGTACACGTACACCGCCTGCGCACGGTCGTCTCCCGCGTCACTGTCACCCTGATTTTTCGACGAGGCGCAACCCGCGAGGGCAAGTGCAAGAATCGAGAGGCCGATCCCCGCTTTCGTGGAAAGCATCCTCATTCTCCACCTTAACATTTACGACAAATTACCTGCGGCAGGCATTACGTGAACCATGAGGACTTCCGTTGTATTGTCCTTCCGGACTGAAAATTATGAGGCTGCGCTTCCAACGTATAAAAACAACCGCTGGTCTTCCATTTCTAGTGAAGCAGGCCGGGGCAATCGTATGTTGAGCGCTTCCGTTCTGAGAAGGAGGCTCGCCCGTCCCTGATCAACGACACACCCCCTACGAATGGGCGAGCTTGTCCCGTGCCGATGGGAATCGCGCACGGCACACGATCCCTATCGGTGCCGACTCCCATCGGGAAGGGCGCGTAGAAGCACAGTCGGGAGCGGGCGATCACTAATCGCTCCCCAAATCAAGACCATCGGACGACCACTTTCCGGTGACCGTGTGGGTCAGTGTCGTTCACCCAGGCGCCGTAAGGGCCGAGAGGGGTTCGTATTCTCGAACTTCTTGTCGTTCAGGGGCCTCGGGACACGACGACCCATCTCTTCTGATCGTTCGTTGTCTTGGGCGACGTCGTTTCTTCCGGTTGAGCTTCGTTTCTACGCCCTCCCCACCTCTTCCTTCTCGCAAATGGAGCCACAGCTGCTGGTCGTCCTCACCATCCTCGGCATCACTGTAGTTCTCATCGTCACGGAAGCGTTCCGCATCGACGTGGCGGCCATTCTCGCCATGCTCACATCGGTGTGGGCGGGAAGCCTCAGCCCCGAACAGGCACGATCGGGGTGTTCGAGCAACGCTGTGCTGGCCATCGTCATGACTATGGGCCGGGCTTGTACAAGTCCGGCATCACCGAAAAAATCGCCGGCTTCATTCTCAGCGTGGCGGGGACGGGACCTCGACAGATCATTTCGACCGTCTCGGTCACCGTGGGGCTCATGTCGGGGCTCATGCAACATATCGGGGCCGCAGCCCTCTTTCTCCCCGTCATGACCGGCATCTCGAAGCGGGAACGAATTTCCATCTCCCGCCTCCTCATGCCCATGGGCTTCGCTGCCCTGCTCGGAGGCACCCGCACCATGGTTGGAACGAGCTCGTTGATCGTTCTCAACGACTTACTAACCGCACGGGGCCTTGCTCCCTTCGGGCTATTCAGCGTGCTCCCCATTGGACTCGTTTTCTTCAGCGGAAGCGAAGTGATCGAAGGAGGATGGGTCATTCAGGCCGGGGACACGATGGTGCTGCACGCAAAATGGGAGAGCCTGCAATTTTTCAAGGAGAGCGAGGACTTTATCGCCGGCACGCTGGACCTGACGGTGCAGGTGCTCGTCCTCCAGGTGGGCCTCCGTGCCGCAAATTCGTTCGTGCTGCCCCCCCACCACGTGAATGCCTTGCTCATGCCCCCCGGCGGATACCGCGTTCCCGACTATCTGCGCGCCGGAAGCATTCTCTCGATTCTCTTCGTGACCATCACCACCTCCATGCTCTATGTTTTTACACGTAACTCTTGAACGGAAGCACACGACACACTGCCCCCTGCCCTGCTGCCTACAGCAGTTTTTTCCGGTCGGATCCGCGTCCAGTGTCGAACGAGGTCCCCCACGTAGGGCCTTCATCCCTGGATTCTGGGTTCCCGAAGGGACGAGGTCCACCTGCGTGGCTCCGGAGTCCCCTCCAGTTCCCGGCCGGGTACGCCCCATCTTCACAGCACGTACACAGAGAAACTTCTGGGAGGAAATCCGGTTTTTTCTGAATGACAGAGACGGATAATCCTCTCGACGTCCCGAAGAGTTGTTCACGAGGAGCGCATTCCTGCTTCTCGCCCGCCTCGATCAATCTCGATTCTCTTTTTGACGAATCCACTCATCCATGAGGTCTCGCTCCGCAAGAAGCCAGAAGGTACAACCTCATACACGCAGTGGAGAACTCACGTCTCAGTCCGGCATCATTACAGGACGCCTGGCCGACTGGGCTGACGCTCTGGAGACCGAAAGCCCCGAGTTTCTCGATGCCATGGACCGCGCGGGCGTGGAGCCTCTCATTGACACAGGGAGCCCCAAAGACGGGGAGGACCACGATCGTCCCACGAACCCTGAGCTTCGCTGCATTGCCCTGACGGAGGCGGACGTCGGGCGGGTCAGCGCCGAGCTGCTCGAAATTGCCCCCGTACAGGCCGCCCGGAAGTGAGGAGCCAGCCTCTTCACTCGGAGGGTCCCTGTTCGCAGGCGATCCCGTCTCCGTCCTGATCGAGACGGGTGGTCACATCCGAGAGGGCCGTCTCAAGGAATCGCTGGGCCTGCTGTTGCGTCTCAAACTCATCGCAGTCGCGAGGCCGTCCTTCGGGATCGTACCGGAGATATGTCGGGCCGCTCTCTCTCACTGAGACTGCATGTTTCTCATCCCGCCAGTCCCAGGGTGGAATGGGTCGGGCCTGCGCCCACAACCCCCGATTCGCCCGCTGCGCTCGATACTCAAGGGCTTGATCCCGAGCGGCCTCCTGGGTGTATTCGTCGTACCACCAGTAGTACCAGGCAAAGCCGGCCCGGAGAAGTTGTCTGTTCACCTCCCGTCCGTTCCGGAGCACCCGGGCCACAAGCCGCCCAAACCGGTCTCGGTCCCGAACGTGCACGCGCACCTCTCGTCCCTCGACCCGGTTTCGGAGATACGTAGCCGCTTCCTTCCCGTACGGCTGACTCAATTCCGGGGCGTACAGGCCGTGCAGGCGCACCGTTGACGTCTGTCCGTCGTGCACGACGGTCATGGTGTTTCCATTCTGCACGTCCTCCACCACGCCGGTAAAGGACTGGCTGAGGGCCGGTGCCGCGCCGAACATCAGAAGACATCCAATCCAAGCGAGCCGCATCATCAACGACCACCTCTCGAGGCCGTACAGAAGTGACTCCGGGTTTTGGACTCACACAATGGGCCTTCCGTATGGGTTCCCCGTTCGCTAACACCCGTGGTGTCGGGCCCCTGCACTATAACTGAGGCTTACGGGGCGACCTTAGAAGGCTCCTGCTCGACGAGCCGCTCGGTCTCGTCCATCAGCCGCTTGAAGCGGTGCGCCGTCGTCGCATCGTCGAACGTCAGTGTCCAGCTTCGCCCCCCGGCACGCATCAAGTCAAAATCCGACGGATCGAAGCCTGCCGGGACGGCGAGATGGATAACGGCATACATGCGCTTCTTGGTGTCGGTGGTCACGGTAACTGTATTTTGGTGACGCTCGGCCTCGATCGGTCCCATTGTATTGGCTCTGTTAGACACGTAGCGATACAACTTCGCACTCCCTGTTCCCAGATCATTCTCCGCCTGAAGTGGGAGAATGGGGCTCTTACCTTCCCTCCGGAGCCCGTACGATGACTTCGCCCGGTGAAGGCTGAATCACGGTGGCTCCACGAGTGGGCGTCAGGAGCTGAGAGGACGCTGCGCTGCCTTCTTCACCGGAGGGCGTCAGAACGGCTTCCAAGCTGCCGTTGGGCCCTTCTACGGTGATGGTTACCGTCTCGATGGTTGGCACCCCCGTTTCATCCGTTTCCTGATCCTCAACGACCCGGAAGGTGAAGAGCGTAATGTCATCTTCGTTCGCGATGTCCTCTGGACTAAAGCCGTCGTCATCCGTGGCCTCGAAAGCTGTGTCCCCGAGAGTAACCTCGGTATTGCCCGTTGCCTTGACCTTCGTGCCCTCTGCTTGCACCTGAATGGTCGTTCCAGGAGCGAGGGGATTGTGGTATTCTACGTCCCACACCCTCAAGGTATAGGTCTGATCCAGCTTGGCCGAATCCGGTGTCACCTTCACTCCTGGCCGCCCTGAGAAGACGACGGGGATCGTGTCGAAGATTAGGTTCTCGTTGCCCGTCTCCGCCGGATCGGGGCAGTTGTTCGGATCCACGATCGTATTGACGCTATCCGTGCCGACGGTCTCGGCCCGAACTGTGGCGACCCCACTGTCTGGAAGCGGACGCGCTGAGTTCAGCGTGACTGACCCCCGCCCCTGATCGTCTGTCTGTGCCGATCCTTCGATAATGCCTGCGTTGGTACTGAAGTACACAGATGTCCCCGGCACCACCGGATTCCCGTACTTGTCGCCCACGAAGACGCGGACGGAATTCGTGAGCCCAAACTCGGTGAGGCCTGGGAAATTGAACTGCTCAGGGCCGAGACTGAAGTGGCACTTGTTCGGAAGGCCTCCGTGAATGGTGAGGCTGACGGGCTTGGACTCAAACTCGGTCCCATCGGGCCGCTGTGTTTGTGCCACGATCTGCACAACCCCCGCGGTCGTTCCGCTCGACACATTCACGGTTGCCTGCCCGCTTCCGTCGGTCGTGACAGTTTCCGGGCTGAGCGTCGCCCCGGCCGGCCGCTGGCCAAAGCGAAAGTTCACGTCGACCGCTCGATCGAGACCAATCGCTTGGCCCGTGGAATCCACGACCTGAAATGTAAGACGGGCTATGGTCGTCCCCCCGCTCTCCTGAACCCGAATCGCATCCGTCGACTGGCTCTGCAAGACGATGTCGGTGGGGCGCCCGGGTTCTCGCTCTTCCTCACCGCCAAAACTGAGACTGAAGGTCAAGTCACTGATACTGCCCGCATCGGGGGACACCTGCACGGCCTTTTGGGTACTAGCTTCTCCCTCGGCGGCCGTAATGGTCACTTCCGTAGTCTCTTCCACCTCCAGGGTGTTCGAAAAGGTGCCGAGGCTATCCGTCAGGGCATTTTCCTCCACCTCTTCGCCCGACGCATCGGTAAATCGGAACGTCACCTGTGCGCCCTGCACGGGATTCGCGGAAGCGTCCACGACCCGGCCGCTGATGGTGACCGAATTCGCGCCTCCTCCGCCGAGATCACAGCCCATCCCCGCAATGACGAGGCCGGCCAGCGCTGCAACAGCAACCACTCGATTGAGACAAAACGGGAGGAGACGAGACATGGCTGGTACGACTACGTCGAGTAGCAGTGCACGAAAGAATCACGCAAGAAGCATTCCCATTCCCGCTCTCTCCCATCATCGGGACGTTCAGGATCACGGTCAACGGGACGTTTCGGAGGTTCCTTAAGCACGAACCGCAACCGTTGATATGCCGTCTGGGGAACGACGGTTCAGTCTCCGATTATCTCCGACTCCACAGAGCTCATCGTGATCTACGCCACAGACTGTGAGCGGCCGTCCCATGCATCCGATTCGGCAACGACTGGCCCTCAGTCTTCTTGTGCTCATTCCCCTGGGCATCGGAACGAAGTATTACGCGGGACCCGCTGCGGGATGGGTCCACGGGCACGCGGGCGGCGTCCTCTACGTGATCTTCTGGACGGTCGTCGTGGTGCTCGCTGGTCCCTCACTCTCCCCCTGGGCCGCAGCCGGAGGCGTGTTCGTCGTCACGTGCGGACTGGAATTCTTGCAGTTGTGGTCGCCCTCCTGGCTCGAAGCCATTCGGGACACGTTCTCCGGACATGCCCTTCTCGGGAGCACTTTCGGACGATGGGACCTCCTGCACTATGCCATCGGGGCGGTGTGCGGAGGACTGTTCGTGCGGGCAGTGTCTCGGCGAGCCTCGGCCGACGGAGTCCCGCTTTCCAATGACGGCTCGACGGAAGGACGGAGTTGAGATGTAGAATTACCTCCCCCGGCAGAAATATCCACAGCCTCAGCACGGCCCCGTCAGAAACGGCAGAAGCCAGAGACGCGACGTCCCGAGGTGCCTATTCGGACAGGTCTGGATCGTCCTGGACGGCGCCATCTCCCTGCGGCTGGGGCATGTCCTGAGGCTCCGGATCATCGAGCTGAAAGGGCTGCTCCTCCCGGGCCTCCACGAGAACGTCGGTGGCGTCGTCCGCCACCTGGAGCCGGAGATACTGTTGACGCGCCAGTTCGAGAAGGGCCAAAAACGTCGCGATGACAAACCCTCTGGACTTTCGCTGGACGAGGTCCCGAAAGGAGACGCGAGGCTCGCGGTCGAGGCGACGGAGGACGTAGCGCTGTTGTTCTTCCACCGTGTGCTCGACGGGCTCCACCTCGTGCACCGGTTCGTCCTCCTCGTCCTCTTCCGCCTCCAGGACGCGCCCGAGCGCTTCGACCAGGTCATACACGGAGGCGTCCACCTCCACGTCGTGATCCTCTTCCATCCGCTCGCGGTCGTCGGGCGCATCGCCCCGAACGAAATGCTCGCGGCGGTGCTCGCGGCGGGTCGAAAGCTGGTCGGCTGCCTCCTTGAAGCGCACGTATTCGAGGAGGCGCTCCACCAGTTCCCGGCGCGGATCGACCGCCTCGCCCTCGTCGTCCGTCTCCTGCGACGGCAGAAGCATGCGGGCCTTGATGTTGATCAGGAGCGCCGCCATGTAGATAAAGTCCCCCACTCCGTCGAGGTCAATCTCTTCCATCACCCGCACGTAGGCGAGGTATTCATCGGCGATGCGGGCGATGGGAATGTCGTAGATGTCGATCTCGTCCCGCTTGATGAAAAACAGGAGCAGGTCCATTGGGCCTTCAAACTGGTCCAGCTCAACGCGGTACATGGCCGGGGACAGTGGATCGTTGCGTGGGGGTGATCATGCCGCCCAATCGGGCGACAGCGGGCACTTCATGGGGCGGCGCGTCGCTACGGGTTCGTCCCGTAGCCGTGGGGGTGGCGGCGGTGCCACTCCCAGGCCGAGCCGATGATGTCGTCGAGGTCGCCGTACTCGGGCGTCCATCCAAGGTCCTCGCGGATTTTTTCGCTGCTGGCAATCAGCACGGCGGGGTCGCCCGGTCGGGGATCGCCCACCTCGGCGGGGATCTCTCGCCCGGTCACGCGCCGCGCGGTCTCGATGACCTCCCGAACGCTGTAGCCCGCTCCGTTGCCCAGGTTGTAGACCCGGCTCCCGTCGTCCAGCGCCTCCAGGGCCCGGATGTGGGCCTGCGCAAGGTCGAGGACGTGGATGTAGTCCCGCACGCAGGTGCCGTCGGGCGTGTCGTAGTCGTCCCCGAAGATTACGATCTTCTCGCGCTGACCGAGCGCCACCTGAAGGACGAGCGGAATGAGGTGGGTTTCGGGGTCGTGGTCTTCGCCGTGGTCGGGCCCGGCTGCGCCAGCCGCGTTGAAGTAGCGAAGGGCGGCGTGCCGGAGGTCGTGAATCTCGTCGAGCCAGTGCAGCATCCGTTCCAGGATGAATTTCGACTCCCCGTACGGACTGCCCGGATCGATCTCCACCTCCTCGTCGATCGGAATGCGCTCGGGCAGCCCGAAGAGGTTGGCCGTCGAGGACAGGATGAAGCGGCCCACGTCGTGCTCCACGGCCGCCCGCATCAAATTGGTGCCGCACCGGACATTGTCGTCGAGGTACAGCAGCGGATCCTCCATCGACTCGCCCACCAGGGTGTGCGAGGCAAAGTGCATGATGGCGTCGGGGCGATGGTCGGCAAGCGTGCGGTTCACGAGCTCCCGGTCCCGCAGGTCGCCGTGGACGAATGCGGCCGCGTCCGGAACCGCCGCCCGATTCCCCTGCGACAGGTTGTCGAGCACCACGACGTCGTATCCGGTCTCTACCAGCCGCCGGGCCACGGTACTGCCAATGTATCCGGCCCCTCCCGTAACGAGAACGCGCATGAGTGGAAAGAGAGCTTTGCAGGGCGATCGAGAATTCCGTCGATACCGGCGCTATACGAACGGCGAGAGCCGGAAGGCCCTCGCCGTTCAATTCTGCAAATGCGTCTGCATCGCCCCGGAACTGCCAGGCCGACGCGACGGGAGCTATGTACTTTCTCCGTCCTCCTCAGAAACAAACGGCTTCCGTGTGAGGCGCATCTTGCCGTCGTCGTGCACCTCGAGGAGATGCACCTTGACTTTGTCGCCCACCTCCAGATAATCCTCCACGTTCTCGACGTAGTCGTGGTCGATCTCGGAGACGTGCAGAAGACCGGTCTGCTCGGGCATGATCTCGACGAACGCGCCGAAGTCGCGGATGCCCTTCACGGTGCCAACGTAGTCTTCGCCTTCCTCGGGCACGGCCACAATCTGCTTGACCCGCTCGATGGCGGCCTCCGCGTCGTTCTGATTGGTCGCCGCGATCGTCACAATCCCGACGCCCTCTTCCTCCTCCACGGTGATTTCCGTGTTGGTCTCTTCCTGCACGCTCTTCACGACCTTCCCGCCCGGCCCGATGACGGCGCCGATGCGGTCCGGATCGATCGTGAGCTTGGTGAGGCGCGGCGCGTGCTCGGACAGCTCCCGGCGCGGCTCCGCAATGACCTCCTCCATGCTGTCGAGGATGAAGTGCCGGGCCTCCCGGGACTGCTTCAGGGCCTTGAGCATCACGTCGCGGGAGAGGCCTTCGATCTTCATGTCCATCTGGCAGGCCGTAATGCCGTCTCGCGTACCCGTGATCTTGAAGTCCATGTCGCCCAGGTGGTCCTCCTGGCCGAGGATGTCGGTGAGCACGCTCGTCTCGTCGCCCTGCTGAACGAGCCCCATGGCGATACCGGCCACGGGCTTCTCGATGGGGACGCCCGCATCCATGAGCGCCAGGCTGCCGGCGCACACGCTCGCCATCGACGAGGAGCCGTTCGACTCCATCACGTCGGTGTTGATGCGGATGGTGTAGGGAAATTCGTCCTGCTCCGGGATCACCGGACGGAGGGCGCGCTCGGCGAGCATGCTGTGGCCGATCTCCCGACGCTTGGGCCCGCGCAGGTAGCTGGCCTCGCCCACGGAGAAGGGCGGGAAGCGGTAGTGCAGGTAAAACGGCTTGTCGGTGTCGGCAAAGACCTCGTCCACCGGCTGCACGTCATCGGACGTGCCGAGCGTGACCGAGCCGAGCACCTGCGTCTCGCCTCGCGTAAAGATGGCCGAGCCGTGGACGCGGGGCAGGTAGCCGACCTCCATCCAGAGGTCTCGCACGTCGGTCTGGTCGCGGCCGTCGATGCGCTTGCCTTCCTCGACAATCATCTTGCGCATCTCCGCCTTTTCGACCTCGCCGATCGCGTCGCGGACGTCGGAGGCGGTGTAGCCTTCCGGCGTCTCGTCCTCGTCTCCGAGCACCTCGTCGGCGGCTTCGTCCTTGAGGTCGTCGATGCCGCCGTGGAAGGTTTCCTTGCTGTACGGGCCGTGGATGTGGTCGGCCACCTTCGAGCCGTACTGCTCCTTCATCTGTTCGACGAGTGGTTCCGGCACGAGGTCGGCCTCCCACTCAAAGGGCTCCGGCTCGCCGACCTGGTCGACCAGCTTGTGCTGCCCCCGACAGAGCCGCCGGATCGACCGGTGCGCCTCGTCCAGGGCCTCAATCATGCTCTCCTCACTGATTTCGTGAGCCTCGCCCTCCACCATGACAAGGGCGTCTTCTTTCCCCGCCACCACGAGGTCGATGTCACTCTTTTCCGTCTGCTCCATCGTCGGGTTGACGATGTACTTGCCGTCGACGCGGCCCACGCGCACCTCGGCGATGGGTCCGGCGAAGGGTGCCCCCGACAACATGAGCGCCGTGGAGGATCCGACGCCCGCAACAACGTCCGCGTCAAAGTCTTGCCCGGCCGAGATGACGAAGTTGACGACGTGGACGTCGTGGTAAAAGCCGTCCGGAAAAAGCGGCCGCACGGCCCGGTCGATGAGCCGGGCCGTCAGCGTCTCCTTGTCCGTAGGACGGCCTTCGCGCTTGATGAAGCCCCCCGGGACCTTCCCCCCGGCGGCAAACTTCTCTCGGTAGTCGACGGTGAGCGGGAAGAAGTTGGACTCGTTGACCGAGTCGCTGATCGTGGCGGTGGACAGGACCATCGTGTCGCCCAACCGGGCCACGACGGATCCGTCGGCTTGCTTGGCAATGCGACCGGTCTCCAGGGACAGAGACCGCTCCGGAACGAATTCGATGTCTTGAATCGCTGCGTCAGGCTTCATAAATCTCAATGTGATACACTCAGAGTCAACAATGGCGAAAGGGGTTCCAACGGAGGGCCGCAAACCGCCCTCAGTCCAGTCGTTGCCTTAACATAGCAAACGGCCTCCCGACGGGTGTCGGGACGCCGAATGATGACCGGCTACTTCCGAAGGTCGAGCTCATCTCGGATCGAACGGTAGCGCTCAACTTCGTTCTCTTGCAAATAGTTGAGCAGCCGCCGTCGCTTGCCGACGAGATCGAGCAATCCTTGACGGGTAGAGTTGTCGTTGGGATGGTCTTCGAGATGCTCCGTGAGGCGCTGGATGCGCTTCGTGAAAATCGCGATTTGCACCTCAGCGGTTCCCGTGTCGTTCGGCCCGTTGCCGAACCGATCTACGATTTCCTGTTTCTCGTCCTTAGTAATCATCGTGCAGTCTGTGGGTACCTCTTTAGATTAGTGCCATGCTAAAGAAGAACCGCGAGTCCTACGTCGTTTCGCGGGTTTCGACGCCGAACCTGCGCGCCACTCTCCCGGCGTAGGACCGGGATGGCTGGCCGTCAGGCCAAAGCTCCGACAACAGTCCTGCAACGCTGTTCGTCTTCCGAAAGTTGCGCGGTCAGCGCGTCCACCGACTGAAACTTCTGTTCGTCTCGTAATCTTCGCAGGAACTGTACAGAGAGCTGCTCCCCGTACAAATCCCCGTCGAAGTCGAGCAGGTGCACCTCCACCGTCACCTCCATTTCGTCGAAGGTGGGGCGTCGACCGATGTTCATCATGCCTCCCTGTCGGCGGCCGTCGGGAAGCGTGACGGTCGTGGCGTACACCCCCCGCTTGGGGATGAGCTTCCGGGCGTCCTCCAGGGCAAGATTTGCGGTCGGATACCCGAGCTCCCGCCCCCGTCCCTCGCCGCGCGCCACCGTCCCCTCGAGCCGATAGGGACGGCCGAGCCGTTCGTTGGCCTGCTCGATCGCCCCCTCTTCGCCCAGCAGCGCCCGAATGGAGCTCGACGACACCACGTCGCGGTCCACCTCCTGCGGCGGAATGACATCGACCTCGAACCCGTATGTCGTCCCCAGTTCGCGGAGCAGATCGACGTCCCCGGCCCGGTCTTTTCCGAACCGATGGTCGTACCCGACGGTGATCTCCTGCACCCCGATGCGCTGCACCAGCACGTCGCGGACGTACGCCTCGGGACCGAGCTGGGCGAACTCCATCGAGAACGGGATGACGACGAACCGATCGAGCCCGAGACCTTCCAGCAGATCGGCGCGCTCGGCAACGGTCGTGAGAAGCGGCACGTCGTCCCCGTGGACGACCGAGCGGGGATGCGGGTCGAACGACACGAGCGTGCTCGGGCCCGACTGGTCCTCGGCGCGGCGACGCAGGTATTCGATGATCGCCTGGTGCCCGCGATGAACCCCATCGAATGTGCCAACGGTGACGACCGACTGGCCGTCATGGGTAATGTCGTCCCAGCCAATTTCGCGCTTCATAGACAGGGTCGGATCAGCTTAGAACAGCGTGTCCTCCAGCGCCTCCAGGGCCCAACTGTGCTCGACGGTGAATTCCCCGATGGTCGTGCGGCGGAGGGCCGTGAGGTACGCCCCCACGTCGAGCACCTCGCCCAGGTCTCGGGCCAGCCCCCGAATGTAGGTCCCCTTCGAGCACTTCACCCGGAGCGAAAGGGCCGGAGGCGCCCACTCGGTAAACTCCAACTGGTGAATCTGTACCTGCCGAGGGGCGCGGTCCACCGTCTCCCCCCGTCGGGCCTTTTCGTAGAGCCGTTCTCCATCCACCTTGATCGCTGAGTACATGGGCGGGACCTGATCGATGGTGCCGAGAAAGTTGTCCCGGATGTCTTCAAGATCAGCCCGGGTGACCCCCGACGGATCGGTACGCTCGACGACCTCCGTTTCGGCGTCGTGAGAGGGCGTGGTCGCCCCGAGGCGCATCGTGGCCTCGTAGGTCTTGGGGAGATGCATACAGGCCTCCTGCAGACGCGTGGCCGGCCGGGCCACCAGGATGATGAGCAGACCGGTGGCCATGGGGTCGAGCGTGCCCGCATGCCCAACCTTCTGCACCCCTGTGCCCTCTCGCACTCGCTCCACGACCTCGAACGACGGCAGTCCGTTCGGCTTGTCCACCGGAAGAATCGCCCCGTCCGCCCACGTCGACGGGCCGTCGGGCGGGGGATAAATCATCTCCGGCGGAATGTCGCGCTGGGCCGCGGCGGAAGGCACGGGGCAACGATGCAGTCGGATTTTCAGTACGATGCAGTGAAACGAGAGACGCCTTTATCCGCAACACCTCTCTTCGCATAGGGACGCGCCGCCATGTTTCGGCGCGTCGGACACAGGGCGATGTGTCGCTACTGGAGGTCGTCGGAGGATTCGTCGTCTCCGAGACGGCGTTCTCGTTCTTCTTGGATCCGGTCGAACAGGTTTTCCATGCGCTTGGCCTCCTCCAGCGACTCGTCGTGAAAAAACTTCAGCTCCGGAATCTCGCGAACCTGATGGCGAATCCGGGAGGCCAGTTTTTCGCGGATCTCATCCGCGAGGGCTTCGAGTTGGCGGAACGTCGCCTCTCGCTCTTCGGAGGTGTCGCCCATCACGCTCGCGTACAGGTAGGCGATGGAAAGGTCCCCGGTAACACGGGCGCGGGTGATCGTCACCATCGGTTGGAGTTGATCGGAGTAGTCCCGCTGAAGAATGCGGGCGACTTCTCGCTGGACAAGCTCAGCAACACGTTCGGTGTAAACACTCATCTCCGTTGGGGGGGCAGAATAAACCGTCTCAGGACATGCGCGGAATCCGGGATCGTCCCGGTGGGGCCGTGAAATCAGACCTCAAGCTCTCGCTTCTCCTCGACGACCACGTAGGTTTCGAGCTCATCGTCCACCTTCACGTCGTCGAAGTTTTCGACCGAGAGGCCGCACTCATAGCCGCTCTGGACTTCTTTCACGTCGTCCTCGAAGCGCTTGAGGGAGTCAATCTCGCCCTCGTACTGCACGACCCCGTCGCGCACGACGCGAACCTTGTGGTTCCGGCCGATCGTGCCCTCGTTGACGTAGCACCCCGCGACCGTGCCTACGTCGGGCACGCTGAACGTGTCGCGGACCTCTGCACGGCCCTTCGTTTCCTCGCGGCGCTCGGGCGAAAGGAGCCCTTCGAGCGCGTCGCGCACGTCCTCGATGGCCGAGTAGATGACCGAGTAGGTGCGGATGTCGACGTCCTCGCGGTTGGCCGCCTCGCGGGCGCCGGAGGTGGGACGCACCTGGAAGCCGAGGATAATGGCGTCGGACGCCCGGGCCAGCATGACGTCGCTCTCACTGATCGCCCCCACGCCGCTGTGGATCACGTTCACGGCCACCTCGTCGGTCTTGAGCTTGAGGAGCGCGTCGGAGAGGGCCTCGACCGAGCCGCCCACGTCGGCCTTGATGATGAGGTTGAGCTCGTGGAACTCGCCCTCGGCCATCTTGCGGCTCACCTGATCGAGCGACACCTGACTCTGACGGCGGAGCTCCTGCTCGCGGTGGATGCGCTGGCGTTCCTGCGCCAGCTCGCGGGCCTCGCCCTCGTCGTCCATGACCACAAACTGGTCCCCCACCTCGGGCGAGCCATCGCATCCCAGGACGAGCGCAGGTTGCGACGGCCCCACCGATTCGATGCGGTTGTCCCGCTCGTCGAACATGGCCCGAACGCTCCCACTGTACATGCCTGCCAGGAAGGGATCGCCCGTCTCGAGGGTGCCGTTCTGCACGAGCACCGTGATGACGTTCCCACGGCCCTTCTCCAGACGACTCTCGATGATGACCCCGGAGGCTTCGCGGTTCGGGTTGGCCTGCAGCTCCATGATCTCGGACTGCAGGATGACCTTGTCCAGCAGGCCGTCGATGCCCTGGCCCGTCTTCGCGGACACCTCGGCGGACTGGACATCGCCCCCGTATTCCTCCACGAGGACGTTCTGATCCGCGAGTTCCGCCCGCACCTTCTCGGCGTCGGCCTCGCGCTTGTCCATCTTGTTGATGGCGACCACGATGGGCACGTCGGCCGCCTGCGCGTGGTTGATGGCCTCCTTCGTGCGGGGCATCACCGAATCGTCGGCCGCCACGACCAGGATCACAATGTCGGTGGCCTTGGCGCCGCGGGCCCGCATCGCGGTGAAAGCCTCGTGGCCCGGCGTGTCGAGGAAGGTAATCGCCTCGTCGTCATGGTCCGTGAGCTCTACGTAGTGCGCCCCCACGTGCTGTGTGATGCCGCCCTCCTCCCCGGCCACGACGTTCGCGTTGCGAATGTAGTCGAGGAGCGACGTCTTTCCGTGATCGACGTGTCCCATCACGGTGACGACCGGAGCGCGCGGCTCCAGGTCTTCGGGGTCGTCCTCGTCGACCTCAACGACCTCCGCGTCCCGCTCCGCGACAAACTCGACCTCGTAGCCGTACTCGTCGGCCACGAACTCAATCGTCTCGCGGTCGAGGCGCTGGTTGATGGACACCATCATGCCCGCATCGAACAGCGCATCGATCACGTCGCTCACGGGCTCGCCGATGAGGTTGGCCAGCTCCCCGGTCGTGACGAATTCCGTGACCTCGAGAATATTTTCCTGCTCGCGCTTGCGCTCGCGGCGACGCTTGCGCTCCTCCTCGTGGCGCTTGCGGCGGCGACGACGGCGGCGCTGGCGCTCGCGACTGGCGCCCTGCTCGAGCTCCTGCAGCGTTTCCTGAATCGTCTGCTCGATGTCCTCCTCGTCGGGTCCGCCTCCCTTTTGCTTCTGCTTCTTCTGCTTGTCCGTCTTCTTCTTTTTCTGCTTGTCTTTCTTCTGCTTCTTTTTCTTTTCGTCCTTCTCCTCTTCTTTGTCTTTCTCTTTGCGCTTGCGCTTGCGCTGCGGCCGCTGCAACTCGTCGCTTTCCACCTTGCCGACCACGCTCGGCCCCTTCAGCCGATAGCGGTCCGCCTTCACGGTATCCTCCTCCCCGTCGGACTCTCCCTCCGCCTCGTCTGCCGTGTCGGCCGTCGCATCTGCCGCGTCGGTCGTCTCGTCCGCCTCTTCTGCCTCAGCGGGGGACTCCTCCGGCGCAGTGTCGGCCGGTGCCTCCGGGGACGCGTCCGCCTCTTCGGTCGGCGCCTCGGCCTCAGCCTCGGCGGCAGTCTCGTCTGCAGTCGCCTCGGCGGACACTTCCTCGTCGGCCTGATCGGTCGTCGGCGTCTCGGGCGCTCCGTCCGTGGTGTCCTCCTCCTCTTCAGTCGTTTCGGGAGCCGAAGGCTTCTCGTCGGCCGGCGCCGATGCGTCCGGCGCCTTGGCCGCGGCCAGCTCTTCCTCCGCTTCGTCCGGCGCGGCCTCCGATTCAGCATCGGGCTCGTCGGCGGTCTCCTCGTCCACGTCGGCGGGGGCCTCCTCGGTTGCAGCCGGCGTCTCGTCGGCGTCTTCCTCCCGAACCGCCGCCGTCGCTTCGGGCGTGTCTTCCGACTCTTCGTCGACCGGCGTCGTTTCGTCGGGGGCTTCAGAGACCTCGTCCGCTGGCTCGGGTTCGGCAGGCGTCTCTTCGGCAGCCTCAGTCGGTTCGGGCTCGTCCTCCTGGTCG
>JBDGQM010000219.1:16970-24895 GCA_042219065.1 Salinibacter sp.
TTCGGCAGGCGTCTCTTCGGCAGCCTCAGTCGGTTCGGGCTCGTCCTCCTGGTCGTCTTCCAGGGTGGTCACCTCATCCCGCTGCGGGCCGCCCTCCTCCTTCGAGCGGAGCTCACGGATGCGAGCGGCAGCCTCAGCGTCGTCGGCATACTCCTCCCGCAGAACGAGATAGGCCTCTTCGTCCACAATCTTGGCGTTGAGGCCCGATCCGGAGAGGGCGTCCTCGTAGCCCTCGCTTTCCAGAAACTCGACCACGCGATCCTGGGAGACATTCAGCTCCCGGACGACCTGGAAGAGTTTCTGCTCTTGAAAGTCTTTCGTCTTGGTTGCCATAAGGCACGTTGTTGGTGCACGTCAGCCTGCGAAACAGCGAACAAACTGCTCGCTCGCTATGCGAGATCAATTACGACTTGACCTCTGATTCTTCTTGCGCGGAGTCGGAGTCTTGAGCCGGAACAGCGGCGTCCGGCTCGGTCCCCGTCTCTTCGGATGTCGTCTCTTCGGTGTCGGCGCCCTCCGCCGGGTCGGCGACGGCGGCTGGATCGGCGTCCTCCTCTTCGGCCCCGACAGTGGGCTCCGCCTCGGCGTCGTCCTCGCCACCCTCCGGTGCCGACTCGGAGGCCTCATCCGCCGCAGCCGTCGCCTCGTCGGACTCCTCCCGGGTTCGGTCGCGCGACTGCGCGTCGCCGGTCGGCTCGCTGGGCGAGGTGCCGTCCGTCTCGGTCGCCTCGGGGGCCCCAACCGACTCGACGGTGAAGCGGCCCTGGCGAATCGCCTCGATGATGCCCGGTCCCTTCTGGAACTCCGTCTCGATGATGTCAAGCACGCGCTCGGCCGTCTCCCGGTCCAGATCGGCACGGCGGGCGAGCGCATCGGCCGAGAGCTCGAGGACGGCCTTCCCCGTGTCGCAGCCAATCCGCTTGAGCTTCTCAATCGTGTCGTCCGTAAGCTCATCGCCAAACTGCTCAATGTCAATGTCCTCTTCGTCCGCCGGAATTTCGCGGTAGACGTCAATCTCGAATCCAGTCAGCCGCGTCGCGAGCTTGATGTTCACGCCGCGCTTGCCGATGGCCTGACTCACCTCGTCCCCCGGCACCTCCACCCGGGCGCGCGGCGGATCGGCGTCCTCGTTCAGGGATACGCTCGTGGCCTCGGCCGGCGACAGGGCCCGCGCGATGAGCTCCTCCGGGTCCTCCGACCACTGCATCACGTCAATGTTCTCGTCCGAGAGCTCCCGCACGACGGCGTTGATCCGAACCCCCTTCACGCCCACGCAGGCCCCCACCGGGTCGACCTTCTCGTCGTGACTCTCCACGGCCACCTTCGCACGGTCGCCCGGAATCCGGGCCACTTCTTTGATCTCCACGATGCCGTCGTGGACCTCCGGCACCTCTACCTCAAAGAGACGCTCCATGAAGACCGGCGAGGTCCGGCTGACCACCACCTGCGGATCACTTCCGGCGTCGCGGCGCACCTCCTTCACCACCGTCCGCAGCATATTTCCCTTCCGGTAGTGGTCGCCGGGAATCTGCTCGTCGCGCGGCAGTACCAACTCGGTATCCTCATGCATCAGGAGCGTCTCGTGCCGACGCACCTGGTAGATCTCGCCGACGACGATTTCGCCGATGCGCTCGGTGTACTCCTGATAGACCTGTTCCTTCTCGATGTCGCTGATGCGCTGACGGAAGGTCTGCCGGGCCGTCATCACGGCCCGCCGCCCAAACTCGCCAATGTCGAGCTCCCCGGCCACCTCGTCGCCCACGTCGAACCCTTCGTTGATCTTCTTGGCCTCGGAGCGCTTGATCTGGGTGACGGGGTCGACCAGCTCCCAGTCCCCCACGACCTCCTGGATGTGGAGAATCTGGATGTCTCCCTGCTTCGGATTGAAAATGATCTCAAAGGCCTCATCCGACCCATACCGCTTGCGGAGCATCGCGCGAAACACGTCTTCCACGATGAGCTGCAGCGTGTCCCGGTCCATGTCTTTGGACCGAGCAATTTCTCCAAATGAGGAGATTAGGTCTTCGCTTCGCATAATCCGTCTCGTCTGTGAAGAAGTACATCCACTCGGGTCGGCCGTCGGGCAGCGCTCGGCGCCCATCACCAGGGCAATTCGATTCGCGCCTGTGTAATCGCCGTGTATGGGAGCCGGAGGCGTTCCGCCGACGGAAGTTCGAGCTCAATCATTTCGTCGTTCGCATTCGTGAGGTCCCCGACCACAATCTCTTCTTCGTCTTCATCCTGGTATCGTACACGCAAGGTGCGCCCAACGTTCTTCCGATACTGCTGGGGCATCGTCAAAGGACGCTTAATCCCCGGCGAGGAGAGCTCCAGTTTGTAACTTCCATCGACCACGTCCTCCACGTCGAGCAGAAAGCCAACCTCTTTGCTGATGGTCGCGAGGTCATCATGGCCCATCTCGGCCTCGGAGTCCACGTACACTTCCAGAACCCGCGTGCCCTTGTGCCCCCGCACCTCCACGTCGACCAGAAAGTAGTCGGTCCCGGCGATGACCTCTTCCGTGAGACCGCGAACTCGATCGGCAAGGCGTTGTTGCGTGGGATTCACAAGTGCGAAACCGTCAAGCATCCAAAAGCGCAGAGTGCAAAAAAGCGCCCGACCCGCCAGGCGGGACGAGCGCCAACCGTAACGTCCGGGGTCGAAGCCGTCGTCTCCACTCATGGCCAACCGTCGCCCTGAGTACGAAAAGGTGGCGCTGGCGGCCACCCTTCCACTGGACGCAATCCAGCGAAACACGACAAGCGCGTATCGTAGCTAGCTACGAGGTCCCCCTCTCGATGTTTCTGGTCGAATCAATGAGGCCCGTTGGTCCCAGACGAAGATTGACTGGAGTCTCCAGCCTGGTTACCGAACGCCGATCTACACCGGAGACGTATCGCGGTCCTTCTCGCCCTTCAGCAGATAGGCCTTAATGAAGGGATTCAGCTTCTCGCCCTCCAGCACGGCGTCGGCGTCGTTGATCTTCGTTTCCGTCCGGTGGTCGTTTACCATTTTGTACGGGTGCAGCACGTACGAACGGATTTGGCTCCCCCATTCGATGCTTTTTTTCTGGCTTTCGAGCTTCTCTTTCTCCCGCTCCTTGATCTCTCGTTCCGCCTGGTAGATGCGGCTCCGGAGCATCTTCCGGGCCTGGCGGCGGTTTTTGTGCTGGCTCCGCTCCTGCGTGCACGCGGCCCGGATGGAGGTTTCCTCCCCGTTGGACAGCGTGCCCGTCCAGATCAGCCGCACCCCCGTTTCCACCTTGTTCACGTGCTGCCCCCCCTTGCCGCCGGAGCGAAACGTCTGGAGCTCGATCTCGCCCTCGCTCAGGTCGACCCCGATGCTGTCGTCGACCTCCGGATAGACGAAGACGCTGGCAAAGGAGGTGTGACGCCGCCCGTCCGCGTCGAAGGGCGAGATGCGGACCAGCCGGTGCACCCCCGTCTCGCTCTTCAACCGACCGTAGGCGTACTCGCCCCCGATCTTGAGCGTCGCGCTCTTGATGCCCGCCTCTTCGCCGGGCTGCTGGTGGAGAAGCTCAGTGTCGAAGTCCTCCTCTTCCGCCCATCGCATGTACATGCGGAGGAGCATTTCCGCCCAGTCCTGGCTTTCGGTGCCTCCGGCTCCCGGATTAATGTTCACGATGGCGTTCCGCTCGTCGTCGGGCTCGTCCAGAAGGCTCTCGAGCTCGAGGCGGTCGAGCTTGTTTTCGAGCGCCCGGGCCTCCGCGGCAATTTCGTCCGCCATGTCCTCATCTTCCTCCTCCGCGAGGAGCCGGAGCGTCTCAATGTCCTCGGCCTGCTGCTTGACGTCTTCCCAGGCCTCAATCCATTCTTCGTTGCGGGCGATGCGCTTCTCGATCTCCCGCGCCCGGTCCGGGTCGTCCCAAAAGTCCGGGTCCATGCGCTCCTGGTTGAGCTCCTTGATGGTCATGCGCCGACCATCTACGTCAAAGATAGCCCCCGAGCGCTTCCACGCGCTCACTTAGCTGTTCCAAATCCTCGTCCGAATACGTCTTCATGGCAGTAGACCTCCCTGAGATTTACGAAAAGAGCGTGTCGATGAGATGTCTCAATATCGTCCAACCCGAACAGGGGGCCGAAGCGGGTTGTTTCTGTACCCCGAACACCGGTTGTGCCCCCTTCCTGATCGGTGCAGATAGGCGCTGAGGGCGCGGCCTCAATTCTGGTGGCGCGTAACGAAGCGGTCGATGCGAGTGAGCGCTTCCTCGATGTCGTCAAGCCCGGTTGCGTAGGAGCAGCGGACGTAGCCCTCCCCGCTGGGCCCGAAGGCCGTTCCCGGCACACAGGCCACCTGTTCCTCCTCCAGAAGCGTCTGGGCAAACTCCTCCGACGAGAGGCCCGTCGACCGGACGTCGGGAAAGCAGTAGAACGCTCCCTCCGGCTCAAACGTCGGGAGGCCCGCATCATTCAGCCCCTGGACGATGGTGCGGCGGCGCTCGTCGTAGCTCTGCCGCATGTCCTCCACGGCCCCCTGGCCCTCCCGAAGCGCGGCGATGGCTCCCTCCTGGGCCATGGTCGGCGCACTCATGATCATGTACTGGTGCACCTTGTGCATCGCCTGCAGCAGGGGCGCCGGGGCGCAGGCGTAGCCAATTCGCCACCCGGTCATGGCGTAGTTCTTGGAAAACCCACCGAGAAGGACCGTCCGGTCGCGAAGTCCCTCCACGGTGGGGACGCTGACGTGTCCGCGCTCGTGGGCCGTGCCGTAGATGAGCCGATCATAAATCTCATCCGACACGACCAGCAGATCATGGTCTACGACGAGCCGGGAAATTTCCTGCAGGGTCTCTCGGCGCAGCACGGCTCCTGTGGGGTTGTTGGGGTACCCCAGGAACAGCACCTTGGACCGCTCGGTGAGGTGCGGCTCGATGTCCGCGGCCGTCACCTGAAAGTCGTTCTCGACGGAGGTGGGCACGTGCACCACCTCGCCCCCGCCAAACCGGGCCGACGGGCCGTAGGACACGAAGCACGGCTCCGGGATGAGCACCTCGTCGCCGGGATCGAGGAGCGCCTGCATGGCGAGTTGCATGGCCTCGCTGCACCCGACCGTCGCGATGATCTCGTCCTCCGGGTCGTACGACAGCCCATACCGCTCCTCGTAGTCCTCGGCAAGAAGGTGCCGGAGCTCCGCCATCCCGGCGTTCGACGTGTAGCTCGTCCGGCCGTGTTCCAGCGAATCGATGCCGGCCTCCAGCACCGGCTCCGGCGACACGAAATCGGGCTCCCCAATGCCGAGCGAGATGACGTCATCCATCGTGGCGGCAATGTCGAAAAACCGGCGAATGCCGCTCGGGGGCGTCTCTTGGACGCGCTCCGACACGTAGGAGCTAAGGTCAAGCGCGGTAGCAGGGGAGGCCATGGCGTTGAGACAGCGGGAAAGTTGGTGGGTGATGTGCAAGTACGTACTTTCCCATTCCTGGGAGGTTCGGGCAATTGTACTTTGGCGCCGCGGCAGCTAGGTTTCTAAAAAGCGCTTTTCTGTTCTTCATCGCCCGACCACTCTCTATCCCGTATGCCTGATACGTTCGAGAACTACATTGACGGCAGCTGGAGTGCGGCTGCGTCCCACCAGACCTTCGAGAACCGCAACCCCGCCGACCCCGATGACCTCATTGGCCACTTCCCGGACTCCGACGCGGCCGACGTCGACGAGGCAGCCGAGGCGGCCCGGGACGCCTTCGACGACTGGAGCAGCACGCCCGCGCCCGACCGCGGAAAAATTCTGAAGGCGTCCGGCGACCTGCTCGTGGAGCGCAAAGAAGACATTGCCCGTTCCATGACCCGCGAGATGGGCAAGCCCTTTTTCGAGACGAAGGGGGACGTGCAGGAGGCCATCGATACGGCCTACTACGCGGCCAGCGAGTGTCGGCGCCTGTTCGGCAAGACCGTGCCGAGCGAGCTGCCGGACAAGATGAACATGGCCATTCGCCGCCCCCTCGGCGTCTGCGGCATCATTACGGCCTGGAATTTTCCGGTGGCCGTGCCGTCCTGGAAGATTTTTCCCGCCCTGGCTGCGGGCAACACCATCCTCTTCAAGCCCAGTGAGGATGCCCCGCACAGCGGACTGCAATTCGTGCAGACCCTGATCGACGCGGGCCTTCCGGACGGGGTTATCAACGTGGTGCACGGGGCCGACGAGGCGGGACAGGCCCTCGTGGAGCACCCGGAGGTCGACGCCATTGGCTTCACCGGCTCCTACGAGGTGGGCACCGCCATCGCCGAAACGTGTGGCCGCCTAAACAAGCCGGTCTCTTTGGAAATGGGCGGCAAAAACCCGATGATCGTGATGGACGACGCCAATCTCGATCTCGCCCTGGAGGGCGCCATCTGGGGCGCCTACGGCACCACCGGACAGCGCTGCACAGCCACAAGCCGCCTCATCTGCCACGAAGCGATCCACGACCAGCTCGTCGAGATGATACAGGACGAGGCCGAGACGCTCGTCCTTGGAGACGGCAATGAGGAGGGCACGGACGTGGGCCCGCTCATCAACCGGGCAGCGGTGGAAAAGGTGCACCGCTACGTAGAACTCGGACAGGACGAAGGGGCTACGCTGGCCATGGGCGGCTCTCCCGCCGCGGTGGACGGCCTCGAAGGACACTTCTACGAGCCCACGCTCTTTACGGATGTGACGCCCGACATGACGATCGCACAGGAGGAAATCTTCGGGCCCGTGCTGGCGACCTTCAGCGTTGGCTCCTACGACGAAGCCGTCAAGGTGGCCAACGATTCGAAGTTCGGGCTGTCCTCTTCCATCTACACGCAGGACGTTAACAAGAGCTTCCGCGCCATGCGCGATCTTGAGGCGGGCATCACCTACGTGAACGGCCCCACGATCGGCGCCGAGGCCCACATGCCCTTCGGGGGCGTGAAGGGCACCGGCAATGGCCAGCGGGACGGCGGCTACGCGGCCTTCGAGTTCTGGACCGAGCAGAAGACGATTTACATCGACTATTCTGGACAGCTCCAGAAGGCTCAGATGGACAGCGTCGAGGACTGACGCAACATCCTACAAAGTGGCACAAACAAAAACGGGTGGTGATGGCCAGTCCATCACCACCCGTTTTTTGTAGATCCCCTCTCGGAAGAGATCCAAAGCATCGAACGAGGCAAACACGGTCCCTCGACCTCGCGATTCGGCGCGGAACGGCAACTTCAAGACGGAAACGCACGACGCCGCCGGCTCGGGCTTCCTGGAGGACCCTCCACTCTCCAGTCACAAGCGGCGGGGCTTCAGAATCTACTCGTCGTCTCGAAGATACTCATTCCCCTCACGGGCCCGAACGACCGCCTTGAAGGTTTCATCGTCCTGCTGAGCCGACCGCACGATGACATTTTCTTTGCCGAATCGGCGGTAGAGCAGGTTGCGCAGATTTTGGATGTCGTTCTTTTCAAGATCATCAAGGATAATGGACTCCTCATCTTGATCGATCTCCTCCCACTTCTGAGCGACAGGTTCATACTTGGACGTACGTCCTCGTCCACCACCTGCTCCGAGTTCATTCTGGGCCTCTTCTCTATCCACTACTTCCATATCGAGATCGTTTTCCATGGTTCTAAGTGCGATCATTAACAGGATTTGCGCGACGTAAAGTCTTGAGTTGAACAAAAAGTTCCCCACCTCCCCACCTTCATATAATGCATACACCCATTATTCTCAAACTAAACACGACCTATTCCATGCCCAATACGCCTTCAAAACCGAGACTGCAGACTCGGTGCGGAACTACGTTCCGATATTCAACACGTATCCGTGCTCGATCTCTCCCGCCTTTTGCCCATCGATGAACACGATGGATCGTAAATGTTCGACTTGATCAAACCGTTCTTCGACTTCGCAAAACGTGATGGTAGCGTCGGGAAATGCCGCCGACAGTTCCCGGCACGGCTCTTTCAGGCTCA
>JBDGQM010000022.1:0-7152 GCA_042219065.1 Salinibacter sp.
GAGGGCGTCGGGTCGGCCTGTTCCGGTTGGGAGGACGGAGGGTCATCTGCCAGGCGGGGCGCCATCGACAGATATGCGAGGCTGGCGTACACGAGGATGCCCGTCGGCAACTGGCCGAGCACCTGATTGCCGTAGCTGGCCACGAGGATGCCCATGATGCCGGCGTGAAGCCCAATCAGGGCCTGCCGCAGCTGCGGGTCCTCGACGCGCCACACGAGCACGGCCCCGTATCCCATCAGCAGGATCCAGAGGCCGAGGTACAGCCCCAGTCCCACCGTGCCGGTCTCGGCCCAGAGGCGGACGTACCAGCTGTCGGGCGGGAACTGGGCGAGCCACGTGCCCGGGCTGAAGCGCCGCCCCCAGCTGCCCACGCTCCCGATGCCGCCACCGATCGCGTAGCGCACAGGGTCGGCCTTCATGTAGCGGGCCAGGCGGGCCTGATTGCGCAGGCGCACCTGCATCGACGGCGTGTCGCTGCCGCGCTGGAGGGCGTCGCGGAAGCGCTGAATCTGGTACACGCTGCTCCCGATCGAGGTGTACATAAAGAAGCCGTACGCCATCGCCATCGCCGCCACGCCCAGGAGAATGGCGCGCCAGTTTTTGCTGAGGACGAGGTACGTCACCCCGCCGAAGAAGGGCACCGCCATCGCCCCGCGGGTGCCCGAAATGAAAAGCCCGACGATGCCGCAGAGCGCCGTGAGGCCGTAGAACAGGCGCCGGCGCCACGAGAGATCCCGCCCGATGGTCATGATCCCGGCCACCACGGCGACGTGGCCCTGCGCGGCGCCGAACTGCCCGGCGTCGCTGAAGAACGAGAAAACCCGGAGCTTGCCGAACAGGATGTGCTGCACGGCGGCGCCGCTGCGCAGCCACTGCCATTCGAACGGGTCCAGGCCGATGAACTTTTGCCGCAGGCCGTTGAGCGTGCCCAGGATCGAGAGAACGAACCAGATCGTGAGGAACCAGTCGAGGTCGCGCCGGCGGTCCAGCAAAAGCAAGACCAGAGGAACGACGAGCGCAAAGTGCAGCCCGACCCCGCGCATGGCATAGGCCCAGGCGAGGCGACTGGCGGCCTCGGGATTCAGGAGCTGAAACGTGACGTATCCCATCCAGAGCAGCGCGCCCCAGACCGCCGGGCGGTTGGCCTTGTGCCAGTCAAGGCGGCCGGCAACCGGCACCACGAGCCCGATCCACGTGAGCGCGAGGAGGACATCCACCGTCAGGCCCATGGGGACGGGGACGTAGCGCTTGACGCCAAGCCCGACGATGGCCACGACGAGGGTGGCCCAAAACCCGAGCCGCGGCGCGCCAAACACGATCGCGGAGACCGCAATGCCGCCCACGAGGCCCACCAGCAGGACCGGGCCGAGGAGGCCCAGCCGGGCACACAGCCCGCCCAGTCCGACGGCGGCTCCGCCCACCAGGACGAGGCGAAGCGCGCGTCCCCACCATTCCTGGCGCGCATCCCCTAATGTCGGCTGCGAGAAAGAGGGCATGGGTTCCGTCCGTTGGGGGCGTGATCTAGCGGGACTCAGAAGCATCGGGGGATGTCACCGTGGCCTGCTGGAGGTCGGCCCCCCGGACCTCCCCCAAACTGGTCCCAATTAGCCGTTCGAGTTGATCGTACGCCTTTTTGTACCTCAGGCGGGCCTTGCGAAAGCGGGCCTCGGCCTTCGCCGCCACCTCCGTCACGCGCGAGAGCTTGTCCACCGACAGCGTCCCCTGCCGAAACGACGCCTCCGCCATCTGGAGCTGGGTCTGGGTCGACGTGTAGCCGCGGCTCTGCACCACCGTCAGTTCGCGGGCCTGCTTCGCGGCGTAGTACCGTTCAATCACCTGCTTGCGTACCGCCTGGGCCAGCACCCGGCGCTGCCGCTTCGCCGCCTCGAGGCGCTCCCGAAACACGCCCACCGAGGCGTCCCGTCCCAGCAGGTCGAATAGCGACACCTTGATGCCCACTTCCAGGCGCTGCCCAATCTCGACGGCGTCCACGACGCTGTTGCCGAAGGAGCCGTACGACGAACTTGCGCCGACGGTCACGCCCTCCATCCAGCGCTTCTTGGTCCGTTCCACCTCGTGCTGGCTCCGTGCAACGATGGCCTCCTGCACGGCCAGTTTGGGGGCATTCTGGCGAGCGTACTCGACGACGACCGACAGGGGCGGGAGGGGAGCGGGCTGCGGCGGGGCGTTTGCGGCGGTCGCCGTGTCGAGCACGGTAGAGACCGGGGCCGACGCCGTGTCGGGTCGCATTTGGGCCTGCTGGGCCTGGGCGGGCGCCGCGGGACCGGTGACGGACAGGAGGACGCCCAGAAGGATGATCGAGGCAAGAATGCGGCCGAGGACGCAGCGAAGGAGGGGCATGGAGACTGAGGCGCTCGTGATGGGAGATTAAGCACCCTACACACTAGCCGACATCGCGCACAGGTGCCGGGACGGATCGACGAACCCCGGGGTCCGGTCGCTGAATGGCCGGGCCCCCCGCGCTCGTCCGACGAAGGCCCCAATGCGCTCGACGAATCCCGGTTCGGGGGCGACGCCGCACCCACAGGGGCTCGTCCCACCGCGGCCTATGCCGGTCCGTACGCCTTCGTCGACCGTACGGGCGGTCTTGTCGATGCGAAAGGGGGACGTCCCTACTTCGTCGAGACGGAGACGGGGTCCGTCGAACGACGCTGCGGGCCCATCGCCCAATCGGTAGGCTGTATTGTGCGTGACAAAATACCGCACTCCGCTTTGCCGGAGGCGGCCACGGCCGATCGCAGCGGGGCGCGAGGCCTCCAGCCCGGCCCCCACCCAAAATTCCGCTCATCGTCACCCCTGATCGCATGTCCTACGTCCGCCGTCCCCGCGACACCAGCGACCCACGCTCGGCGGCCTGGCGCGACCCGCGCGGCCGGTGGGCGAAGCGAGCGATGGACCTCGCCGTCGCCGTTCCGGCCCTCATCGTCCTGTCGCCCGTCTTTGCGATCATAGCGCTCCTCATTCGGCTCGACTCGAAAGGCCCTGTCTTTTATGTCTCGGAGCGGGTGGGGCAGCGCTACCGCTTCTTCCCGCTCTTCAAGTTCCGCACCATGCACGTCGACGCCGACGAGCGCCTCGACGACCTGCAGCACCTGAATCAGTACCGGGACGACGACACGGCGGACCGGGCGGACGGGAGTTCCCAGCTTCCCTCGTGGCAGCACTATCGCCAACAGACGACCACGAGCTCAACGCTTCTGGTGCAGGACGACGCGATGATTCCCGAGGAGGTGCATCGTCGTCGCGCCGCGATTGAGGAGGAAAGCGTGTTCGTGAAGCTCGAACGCGACCCCCGCATCACCCGCGTGGGACGCGTCCTCCGCAACACGAGCCTCGACGAGCTGCCGCAGCTCCTCAACGTTCTGCGAGGCGACCTTTCCATCGTCGGAAATCGCCCGCTGCCCCCCTACGAGGCCGAGCAGCTCACCCGTGACGGCGACGTGGAGCGCTTCCTGGCGCCCGCCGGCATCACCGGGCTCTGGCAGGTCACCAAGCGAGGCACCGGCGATGTGTCCCCCGAGGAGCGCGTGGCCCTCGACGTGAAGTACGCCCGCACCTGCAGCCTTTGGACGGACCTCGGCATTTTGGTGCGCACCCTTCCCGCCCTCTTTCAGCAGGAGGACGTGTAGCACCCGGCCTGTCTCCTCCCTCATGCCTCCCCCGCTTCCGCCATGACCCTGCTCGACCTTGCCCGCCTGCTGGTGCGACGCGCCTGGGTGCTCGTCGCGGTCCCGGTTGTGATGGGCGCGACGGTTTTCGTCCTCACGCAGGGGCAGCCCCAGACCTACAGCGCCCACACCACGCTCTACACGGGGCTGGTGTCGGGGTACGAGGGCGACGACAGCGACGGTGTGGACTACCACGCGGTCAAGAGCGCCTTCGACAACCTCATCGGCACCGTCGAGGCACGGTCCACCCTCAAGACGGTGGCGCTCCGCATGCTCGCGCACCGCGTGGCGGCGTCCGACTCGGCGGCGGCCCCGCTGCGCCCCCGCACCCGCACGCAACTCCGCAAGATCCTGCCCGATTCACTGCGGCGGGCCCTCGCCCCAATGACGGCCGCCCGGGCCGAGCAGTCGCTGCGCACGGCCCTCGGGTCACATCCCGCCCTCCAGGAGGCGATTTTTTCGGGAACGACGCCCTTCAGCGTTCCGCGCCTCCGCGGCAACCTCAACGTGCAGCGCGTGGGCAACTCGGACCTGCTGGAGATGCGCTATACGGCCCCGGACCCGGCCCTCTGCCGGCAGACCCTCCACCTTTTGGTGAAGGAGATAAAGACGCGTCGCGAGCGCCGCCAGCGGCAGCAGGTGGGCGACGTGGTCTCGTTCTTCACCGACCAGGTCGATTCCGCACGGCAGCAACTCAACGACCGGGTGGCCGAGTTGCGCGACTTTGGGGTGCGCAACGAGATCATCAACTACCAGGAGCAGACAAAGGCCATTGCCCAGGCCCGCCAGCGCGTGGCGCGCGATCTTCAACAGGCCCGCACCCAGCTACAGGCGGCCCAGTCGGCCCGCGACAGCCTGGCGGCCCGCATGGACGCCAACCTGGCCCGCCTGCGCAGCAACGAAAGCGTGCTCCGCCTGCGCCGGACCCTGTCGGACCTCAGTGCCAAGCAGGCCCTCCAGACGGAGGGCGAGGCCCCTGAGGGCGCGGTCCTGCAGCGGCGCATCGACACGCTTCGCACCCGTCTCTCCGACGAGTTGCGGCGCCTCTATCGCCTCAATCACGGCCCCAGCGGCCTCTCGGGCACCCGCATCGTGGAGTCGTGGCTGCAGCGCGTCCTCGCCGTAACCGAAGCAAGTGCCCGCGTGGGCACGCTGGAGGAGCGCCTGGCGTCGTTTCAGGAGCGGTACCGCACGCTCGCGCCCCTCGGCTCCCAGCTGAGCGGCATCAAGCGGGAGGTGGACATCGCCGAGAACCAGTACCTTGAGCTCTTGCACAGCCTGAACGAGGCGCGCCTGAAGCGCAAGATGGAGACGCAGAGTACGCTCCGGGTGGTCGATCCGCCCATTGTGCCGACGGAGCCGGCGCCGACCAACCGGCTGTTTCTGGTGGCCGGGTCGGCGGGGGCGGGGCTGGTCCTGGCGCTGGGGGCGATCCTCGCGCTGTTTTTGCTGGACGGCACGCTCCGCACGCCGCGGCGGGCCGAGGAGCGGACCGGCCTCCCGCTCGCGAGTGCCTACCCCGTGCATCCGGAGACGCCGGACGACGCGGAGGCCGAGCCGCTGGACCGGGTGGAGACGGTCCTCGATGCGCAGTTGCTGCGTGCCCTCCAGACACAGGACCCGTCGATGGGCCGGGAGGATGCGGCGCCGGACGTGCTGCTGGTGACGAGCACGCGCCGGACGGAGGGCAAGACCTACGTGGCACAGCGTCTCTGCGCCGAATTGGTCGGAGAGGCCTACCGAGTGCTGCACCTCTCGCCGCACGACGGGGACGAGTCGACGGCAGGCATGGACGTGAGGGCCTACGACACCGACCGGCCTGCAGCCGCCCTCACCGAGCGCGTGGAGGCCGTCCGCCGTCAAAATGACCACGACCTGGTAGTGGTCGAGATTCCCGCGCTGGTGGAGCGAGCCCTACCGGTGGGGCTTGCCCAGCACATACGAGCCACGCTGCTGGTTGCGCGGGCGGACCGGCGGTGGGCCCGCGCCGATGCTCACGCCCTTCGCTCTCTGCAGTCCGCCCTCGACGCCGAGCCGCTGCTCGTCCTCAACGGCACCTCCCTCGACGCCCTCAACGCCCTGGTAGGCCAGGTGCCCCGTGCGCGCTCCCCCCTCCGCCGACGCCTCAAACGCTGGCTTCGGTTCGAATTTCGCTCTCCCCTTCCGTTTTCCTCTTGACACTTCCCCGCCCCCTCGCATGCCTCCGTCGTCCCCATCCCCCATTTCCGCATCCCAGGCCCCGTCCCTGCTGGTGCTGGCCACGCCCGACTGGACGGGCGACTACATGAAGTCGACCGTGGCCCTCACCCGCGAGCTGGCCGCCTCCTACCGCGTCCTCTACGTGGAGCACCCGCCCACCTACACGTCCCTCGGGCGCGAGGCCCTGGCGGGGTCGCTGACCGACGGGGTCCGCGCTCTGGGGCGCCGGAGGGCCCAGGTCCGCCGCGTCGACACCGCCGAGGGGCGCAACCCAATCCACGTGCTCACGCCCCCGCCGGTCTGGCCCATGAACCGGCTGCCGGCCGCCCTCTACGACCGGGTGCTCGCCCACAACGCGCAGCGGGTCCGGCGCGCCGTGCAGCCTCGGCTCGACGAGCTGTCGATGACCTCGCCGGTGGTACTCAACGCGCTCAACCCGCACTACGGCCTCGCCCTCGCCGGCGCGTTCGACGAGCAGAGCCGCGTCTACTACTGCTTCGACGAGCTGCGGGCGCGGGACTGGAACGGGCGGCACGGGGGGCGCCTGGAGGACCGCTACCTGCAGCGGGTAGATGCCGTCATCAGCTCCTCGCCCGGCCTCCACGAGCGCCTCTCGGCGCAGCACGACAATGCCTACCTGGTGCCCAACGGCGTAAACTTTTCGCTCTTCAACCGGGCGGCTGATCCCGCCTCCTCGCCTGCGGGACGGACGCCCTGCATCGGCTACGTGGGGAGCCTCGGGGACCGCATCGACGTGGATCTGGTCGCGCGCCTCATCGAGGCGCACCCTGAGTGGCAGTTCCGCTTCGTGGGGCGGGTCACGGCCCCGTCCGTGCGGCGGCTGGACCGGTACGAGCACGTCACGCTCACCGGCCCGAAGTCTCCGGAGGCCCTGCCCGAGGAGATGCGACGGATGGACGTCGGCCTCATTCCCTTCGTCCGCAACGACTTCACGCGGAGCATCTACCCGCTGAAGGCCAACGAGTATTTGGCCGCCGGCCTGCCGGTGGTGACCACCGCGTTTGCCGACCTGAGCGACCTGCAGGGCGTGCTCTCCATCGCCCGGACCGACAGCCGGTTCATCGGCGCGGTGGAGACGGCGGTGCGGAACCGCGGGAACGAAGAGCGGCGCCGGCAGCGCATCGAAGTCGCCTCTGCCAACCGGTGGCGGCACCGGGCCACCGACGTCCGAACGGTGCTGAACCGGACCCGGGCGGCGGTGCCGTCGGCGTAAGTGCGTCTCCTCCCATCCATCCCTCAACCC
>JBDGQM010000220.1:0-11774 GCA_042219065.1 Salinibacter sp.
CTCTCTTCATCGCTCTTCGGCCGCCGCCGGCACTGGTGGGCTGACCTCTCTCAGCAAGGCCTGTGCTATGGTGTAGGACATGTGCGCGGCACCGGAAGACTGCTTCCTCCGGGAGAAAAAATCACACCCGTCGCTCCTTCCTGGCGTTTAGAGAAAGGCACACACTTTCGACATATGGCACAATGCGTTCTCAGCGTTATCCTCCGTCGCTACACGCAACGGTTGGATGGGAGCGACGGCAGTTTTGCAGCGCGCAGTCGCCACCGATGAAGATAAAGGACTATTTCACGCAACCTTCACTCGGCCTTCGGGCCGGCAGACACCTGCACACTCGACGATGCCGGCTGCATGCGACCGGTCTTTCGAGCGAGCCAGGCCTTCGCCCTGGCGAGTAGATCCCGCTCCTGCTTCATTTGGCGGATCCTCTCGCACAACCGGTCAAGCTCCTTGCACTCGACGGCGGAGGGATCCGAAGCACGCTTCTTCTCCTCGTGGTCGGCAGGAGGCAGCCAATCGGGAATGGTGAGTTCAGTCGGCTCGAACTGTTCAAGAGACAACATCGAACAGAGTGGGTAAGCTTAGTGGCGAGTTCCAAGGATTTCAAACGCGAACTGCCGGGGACAGGGCAATCGCATCAAACGGCTGCTTGGTTCGAAAGAACCTCAGATCGCCTGTTTTCGGGCATTTAGGACAAAAATGCACGTACTTTCGTCGCTCCAAACTTGATTTGGAGCCTATCCATCCGGCCGATGTGGCCTCTTCGCAGGGTTGGATAGGCTCTGAGTCAAGCTCAGAGCGACGGTGTAGGACGTTTCGTAGTTGATGCGATTGCCGTGCTGCCGGGGAGGAAGGGGCGATCTCGTTGTTTCTGATCCCAGAAATTATGTGCGAAAGAACCAGGGCCCAGCCTCCCGGCTCGAGACTGGACCCCTTTCTTCCGCGTTTTGCCTCCTGGGGCCGTCTGCGTCGGTTAACGGACCACGGTGAGGCGGCGGGTCTTCGTGAAGTCGCCGGCCGTCATCCGGTAGAAGTACGTCCCGCTGG
This sequence comes from Salinibacter sp., assembly GCA_042219065.1. Taxonomy (GTDB): domain Bacteria; phylum Bacteroidota; class Rhodothermia; order Rhodothermales; family Salinibacteraceae; genus Salinibacter. The sequence goes on from JBDGQM010000220.1 coordinate 1,045, forward strand.
ACAGCCGGTCCACGTTCAGCGTGGTGCTGTGCACGCCGGCCTGCTTCTGGCCGTCAGCCACCTGCGCGACCCGACGCCCGAGCACGTCGTAGACCGCCACGGACACCTCCGTCTGCTTCGGCACGGCGTACTCGATGGTCGCCTGCCGCGAGGCCGGGTTCGGGAAGCTCTTCTTCAACGCAAACTCGGTGGGTCCCGCCTGCAGGCCCACCTGTATGATCCCGTCGGTCTCCGACAGCTGCACCGACGGCTGGTCCGCGCTCAGCCGGGCCGTCTGACCGTCTCCGTACGTGACCTGGACGCCGTTGCCGACGGCGGCATTTTTCAGCCGCAGGGTGAGCGGCCGCTCCGCCCCCTGAATCTTCAGGCCGTGCGTTCCTTCCGAGGCGGAGGACGCAACGCTGCGTCCGTTCTCGAATCGCACGTCGAAGACGCCGCTCGGCGGCTTCGGGGGCAGGGCATAGCGCTTCAACTGCGCGTTCGACATCGACTGGGCCAGTCGGAGGGTCGCGGTGCGCCCTCGTGCGTCCCTCACCTCAAGGCGCACGCCGGCGGACTCCGATCCCGTTGCCTCCGACGTCGTTGCGAGGGCCGTTCCGCCAGTGTCGTTGCCGGAGGGGTTCAGGACCCCGTTCTCGCTGGTGCGGACCCAGTACCCGCGGCCCGGGCGCAGCGTGTCGGCCGCCACGTAGCCCTGCTGGAAGCCGAAGAAGTTGGTCACGACAATTCCCTCGGGGGTGCTCGTGAGGTTGTTGACCGCGACCGGCTCGGCGAACGGACCGATGATGTTCCACCCCGCCGACACGTCGATTGCGGACGAGTCGGGGACTTGTCCGGTAATTTCAATCGTTTCGGCGGAGCAGTTGGCAAAGAGCCCCTGGCCCGGCGGAACCGGCTCGTTCCCTGCGACGGAGCTGTAGCCCTGGCCGGGCTCGAAGAAGAATCCGCTCTGGCAGGGCGCAAGCACGGCGCCGAAGCCCTGGTCCGAGGCCTCCACCGGCACAGACAGGAGGTTCCACCCTCCGTCGAGGGGCAGCGTCACGCTCTGTCCCCGGTCGAGGCGGATCTCCAGGGCCGTCACCGACGCGTTCTCGATGGTGGTCGTGCCCGTCTCCGTCATGTCCACGTCGACGACCTGACCGTCAGTGGCGGCGTCTACCAGCCGCACCGATTTGCCGGGCAGAGAGTCTGCCAGGGCCGACGCGGGCCAGGAGAGCGTGACCGGGAAATTGCCCGACTGAATGCCGAGTCGCCAGGTCGCCGGTGCGCTCGGGGCCGCCTCGGGCGCCGGGGTCGGCTGGTCGTCGGGGCGGATGTCGGTGAGAGTCCCCTGCTGGAGATTCACGCCCACGAGGCCTTCGCCCGTAAACCGCACGTCGAAGATGCCGGAGGGCGGCACCGGCGGCAGCTCCTCCTCGCCGTAGCCGGGATCGAGTCCGGCGGTCGCGGCGGCGGCCTGCCCGAACGTCACCGTGCCCGTGTCGCCGGCACTGTCCGTCGCGGTGAGGTCGAGGGTCCACGACACCGGCTTCTGCTGCAGTCGCACCTCCAGGGCCGTGACGCTGGAGTCCTGGATGGACGCTGTGCCGGTCTCTTTCATGTTGACGTTCACCAGGTCGCCCCCGGTGACGGCGTCAACCAGGCGCACAGAAAAGCCGGACAGGGTGTCGGTCAGGGTCGCGGTTTCCCAGTTGAGGCCAACCGGATAGTTTTCCGACTGGATGTCCAGGCGCCAGCGGGCCGGCGCGGCCTCGGTGGCGGCCTGAGACTGCCCCGTTTCGGCGTCGCTAGGGCGAATGTCGCGGAGCACCCCCTGCCCGAGATCGACGCCGGGGAGCCCCGTTCCGGTCAGCCGTGCGTCGAAGACGCCGCTCGGCGGAAGCGGGGGTTGCTCCACCTCGTCGCAGGAAGAATCGATGCCGGCGGTCGCGCCGGGGCTCTGGCCGAGGGTGACCGTGGTGCTGTCGTTTGCGCTCGACGTGGTTTCGATGTTCAGGGACCACGCCAGCGGGCACTGGGAGTCGGCAGGCGTTACCGAGATGGACGCGGTCGCTGTGTCGCTGGTGTCACTGGTTGCCGCCTCGTAGACAAAGCTGTCCGTGCCCGTAAAGCCCGAGTTCGGCGTGTACTCGACGGATCCGTCGCTGCCCAGCGTGAGGGTGCCGTTGGACACGTCCGAGACGAGGGACGCCGTGAGGCTGTCGTCGGCCGGGGCGCTGTCGTTTCCGAGCACGCCCGGGGCGGACACGGTCAGCGGCTGGCCCTGTGTCGTCTCAAAACTGTCGGCGTTGGCCGTCACGGGCTCGTCGCCGCCCCCGCCATCGCCCTGAAGGTTTTCGTAGAGGGTGGCGGAGGGCACCTCATTCTCCGGGCCGCCGCCCGCCAGGGCTTCGCCGGTGAGCAGGAGATCGAGGTCACCGTCGCCCTCCACGTCTCCGATCGAGGCGGAGCCGTCTCGTACGCCCGTCAGGTCGGCGTTCGCCTCCGCAAACCCGCCCTGGCCGTCGCCGAGATAGACGGTGGCCGACGGTGCCTCCTCCCCATTTCCCGTCTCCCCGGCGACCAGAAGGTCGCGGGTGCCGTCCCCGTCCAGGTCGACAATCGAGACCGAGGCCTCCTGCACACCGGTCAGGCCCGCATTGGCCTCCGTAAATCCGCCCTGGCCGTCGCCGAGATACAGGGTCGTCGATACACTGTCGCCCTGCGCGGTCGGGTTCATGCCTTCCTCCCCTTCACCGTCTCCGTCGTCGTCATCGCCGTCGTCGTCATCTCCATCGTCGCCATCATCGCCATCGTCCCCGTCGTCGTTTCCTTCCTCGGCGTCTCCGGCGATCAGCAGATCGTTAAAGCCGTCGCCGTCTGCGTCCGCGATGGCGGCGGCGCTGCTCTCAACACCGGTCAGGCCCGCGTCGGCCTCCGTGAACCCGCCCTGGCCGTCACCGAGGTAGAGCGTCGCCGATGCGGTTCCGGTCGTGTCTTCTCCGGTCACCAGAAGGTCGGGCGCGCCGTCGCCGCTGACGTCAGCAATCGAGACCGAGCCGTTCAGCACGCCCGTCAGGCCTGCGTTCGCCTCCGTGAATCCGCCCTGGCCGTCGCCGAGATACAGGGTCGTCGATACACTGTCGCCATCGTCGCCGTCGTCTTCTTCTCCGACGTTTCCGGCAATCAGAAGATCGCTGACGCCGTCCCCGTCCACGTCCGCGATGGCGGAGGCGCTGCTCTTCACGCCGGTCAGGCCCGCGTCGGCCTCCGTGAACCCGCCCTCGCCATCTCCGAGGTACAGGGTCGCCGATGGGCTCTCGGTTGTGTCCTGGCCGGTCACCAGAAGGTCGGGCGTGCCGTCACCGCTGACGTCGGCAATCGAGACCGAGCCGTTCAGCACGCCGGTCAGGCCCGCGTCAGCCTCCGTAAATCCACCCTGGCCATCTCCCAGATAGACCGTCGCCGAGGGGCCATCGTTGCCGTCCTCGTCTCCGTTGTCGCCGTCATCATCGCCATCGCCGTCACCATCATCGTTTCCATCGTCGCCATCGTCGGTCTCGCCAACAACCACGAGGTCGAGGGTGCCATCGCCGTTCAGGTCGGCCACGGCCGATGCGCTTTCCTGGACGCCCTCAAGTCCAGCCTCGAACGGAGCGAACAGGTCCGTCTCCGTCGGTCCAGGGCGTGCGGTCTGCTGCTGTGCCTCGGCGGGCATGGGACGAAGGAATGCGCCGAGGAGCATCAGTAGCCCGACGAGCACCGCTCCTCGCGTCCACGAGAAGAATTGAGCGCGGGAAGAGATTGAGAGAAATAGCGAGCGTTGGGGACGTGAGTTCGAAGTCATGGGTTCAGTACCAGTTTGACTAACGATACAGCCTGAGTTGGTTGAAAAACGTGACTCGGTGCAGAATGCTACGCCACGACGAAGCGTGTGCGGGAAGCTACTTTCGCAACGTGTACCTGCGCAGGGTGAGAGTGTGCCATCGCATGACACTGGGCCTGTTCTCAATGCACGCTGCTGTACTTGTTTTCAATCTCCGATCCATTCCTTGGTCGCCTCTGTTAATTTACAAAAAGTACACAAAGTGGTCGCTTGTGCCGTTCTGAGAGGGCACCGTTCATGGACGTGCCTTCGTCTCCCGACGGCGGAGCGCGGCGGACGTATCAGACCTGTTTCAGGGCTGTTTCAGTGGGTGTCTCATCGAGACACACGCAGTTGGCGGATACATGCCCGCATTACCGCACCACGACGAGCCGACGGGTGCGGGTCACATCACCCGCCCGCAGGCGCAACAGATAGGTCCCGCTGGAGACGGCCTGCGTCCCAGCACTCGGGGTCCAGGTCTGCGCGTGCATCCCCGCCTCGACAGCCCGGTCGTCCACGAGGGTCGCCACGCGGCGCCCCAGCAGATCGTACAGCGCAAGCGTCACCCGCGTTGGCTCTGGGACCTGATACCGCAGGGTGGCGTGGGTGCGCACCGGGTGCGGGGCGCTGGGCAGCAGCTGGACGCGCTGGGGAGAAGACGCGTCTCGGTCGAGGACCCCCTGCACCGCCGCGGGCGGCCCAACCAGGAACCGAAGCCGATGTGGCGTCTCGTCGTCCGAGGCGGGAAATTGATAGCGGGGCGTTTCTCGGAGATTCTGCGTCAGGTCCAGCGCCGGATCGACGAGCCACACGGCCTTCTCCTCGGGCACCGACCGGAGTCCCGTCGCCCGGAGCGTGACCATCCCCGACACGTTGGTTCGCACCGTGGCCGCCCACGTCTGGAGAGACGTCCCCGTCTCCCGAATGTCACGCCAGAGCAATCGGTCCTGGGCAGGCGGCCGAAAGGCGAGCGACACGTAGTCGCCGATCGGCGGGGGCTCGCGTCCATCCCGAACGTCTGCGCCTGTGCCCGCGGTCGAGGCGGTCCCGAAGACATTGTGCCGGTCCTGCGCCCGGTTGACCCGGGCCGACACGTCGACGGTCCACCCGCTCTGCGCAGCGGCCGTCGAGGCGGTCGAGGCGGTTGAAGCAGAAGACGTCCCCTCGCTCGGATCGATCGCGAGGGTTCCGGACTGCCCGTTGGTAAGACGGACGAGGTATCCCCGGAACGGATCGAGCACGTCCCCTTCCTGCTTGGGCACAAAGGTGCCGGTGTAGCCGAACACGTCCTGAAGCTTCGCGTCGCTGTTGGTCACCTGAAGCTGTGCGTACGGCACCTCGAAGGCGAACGGGTTCCCGATCAGATTCCAACCCTGCTTCAGCGGAATCTCGTAGGGCCGATCCGTGCGGAGGGAGGTGCCCGAGTTGGGCGTCAGGGTCACTTCCTTTCGGGTGATGAGCCAGATGCCCCGTCCTTCCGGCAGCCGCGTGCTCAGGTCTGTCCGCTCCCGGTACCCGGTCGAGGCACTGTCCATCGAAAAGAGCCGGCCCTGCGCCGGATCGTACGGGGTCAGCTCGGCGAACAAAGTGGACAGTCGGCGATCGTTCTGGCGGGTCGGCACCGACACGATCCGGTACGCGTCCGGTTTGGTGCCGCCGGTCTGGGAGAACGTGAGCGAATCCGTCGGCACCTGGACCCGAATCGACGCCACTCCGTCGCTCGGGGTCCGGACCAGGCCGCCGCGATGGTTGAGCGTGGCGACGAAAAATTCGACGCCCCGAGCGGTGATGCTGTCGCCCGGAATGGTCGCCGTGAACAAGGTCCCGTCCCGATTCATCGACGCAGACCGGAACGACGCCGCCCCGCCGGGTCGGTACCGGAGCTGAACCGACTCGTCGGCGGGCACATTGGTCGCTTCGACCGTTACGTCGACCGCCGATCCCGCAGACACTGGTTCGGACGCCGGCACGCTGGGCTGGGTAATTTGCAGGGATACGGGGGCGGCGGGCGTCGCTGAGGCCGTGTCGGAGGGAGGGCTTTCGTTGTCCCACTCGTCCACGGCGAGCACCCGGTAGTAGTAGGTCGTTCCGTTGGACGGAGCGGGCAGGACGCCCCGCCCGTCATCCGTGTAGCTCTCTCCCCCTCCGGTGTGGCCAACCTCCTCCTCGACGAGCGTCTGCTCATCCGGCACAAATCCCCCGGTGGTCGACCGGTGCACCTCGTAGCTGCCGTCGGCCATGTCCGCCTCGGCGTTCGAGTCCCACTGGAGGACGACTTCCTGGTCTCCACCCGTCGCGTCCAGCCCGGTCGGCGGGGACGGCGCCGTCGTATCCGCCGGCGTTGCGCTGGCCTGGTTCGACAGGCCGCTCCGGTTTCCGGCCTCGTCGACGGCCGTGATCCGGTAGAAATACTCCGTCCCGTTGCTGACCCCGTCGTCCCGATAAGTGGTGCCGGTCACCAGCGATCCGTTGACCCGCGTTGCATCGGCGGAATCGTCGAAGGAGACGGTCGACCGGTATACGTCGTATCCGGCCAGATCGTCCTCGCTGTTCGCGGTCCAGGAAAGCTCGACGGATCCATCGTCTCCTTCGGCCCCGAGTTCCGATGGCGGCGCCGGCGCCCCAGGTGTAGCCGAGGCCTGGTTCGAAAAGCCCGACTCCTCTGCGGCGGCGTCTCCACACGAGACGCTCCCGTCCTCGTCTTCGGCGATTTCCGCCGTGACGCGGTAATAATACGTGACGCCGTTCGTCACCTCAGTGTCGGTGTAGGAAGGCGATTCCGCCGGGCCGGGGTTCGCGATGCGGTGGTCGGTCTCATCCTCCGGATTATCGGTGATCGAGGTCGTGTCCCGGTAGACGCGATAACAGAGCAGTGAGTCTTCCGCCTCGACCGTCGGCGCCTCCCAGGTCAGCGATACTTCTCCGTCGTCCCCCGTGGCGGTCAAATTCTGGGGGGCCTGCGCCCAGGCGCTCACGGGGGCCAGCAAGCACAGTATGACGAGCAAGCGACCGATCATGGTTGTTCGGAACTGGTGTCGTCTCGCGCAAGGGTGCGAATCTGACTACTCGGGGGATGGGGGCGGCGGAAGTGGGTCGGGGCCCCCATCCGAGTCCCCGCCCCCAAACAGTACCACCGCGGCGGTTCCCAGGGCCGCGGCGGCAATTCCGATCGTCCATCGGACCCAACGACGGTCGTTCTCATCCGTGTTTGCCGTCTTCTGCCGCGCTGCTTTTGCCTTCTCCACGAGTGCGATGAAGTCGGGGCGGTCCTTCGCGGGACGGGGCGTGTAGGACGGCCGGAGGTCCAGCAGGCTCTCGACGGCACGCCGGGCCGTCTCCGGGTCGTTCTGGCCCAGGTAGACAAAGCTCAGGAGCCGGTACATCTGCGCCCGAGTCGAGTCGGGCAGGGACGGCTTCCGGGCGCAGGGCCGGAGCAGCGTGGCGGCGGTCTCAAAATCGGCGGCGTAGTAGGCCTTCTCCGCCTGCACGTAGCTCGTGTCGCAGGACGCGGGCGTCTGGGCCTGCGCCGGGGATAAACCGGCCCCCCACGCGACGATCAGGAGCAACCAGCACGACCGAACGGACAAATCAGGCCACATCATATCGCCAATCGAACGGATGACCACCGGGAGCAGAGATCTGCACACATCACATACAGGGAACCGGGGACGCGGTTTACTGCGCCCCCGGTACCGTGCAACGGACTCGTTTCCCTGCACCTCATGTCTAAGATCGGAGCATTGCGGCTACTCTCAGGTCCGCACCGGACGGCAGCCACACCTGTCTGAGGAAGGGTCCCGTTCTTGCTTGCTGCGAGCCGTGGGAAGGCGAGGCCGGAGCGAAGAAGGTCCAGTCATGGTCACGCTTATTCATCTCCATCGTCTTCATCTCCGTCGTCACTGCCGTCGTCGTCATTCCCGTCGTCACTGTCATCGTCACCATCATCGTCGCCGTCGTCTCCATCTTCGCCATCATCGTCGCCCTCCTCGTCATCGCCATCGTCGTCGCCGTCTTCATCCTCGTCTCCGTCATCGTCCCCGTTGTCGTCCCCGTTGTCGTCGTTGTCACCATCCTCGTCGCCGTCTTCGTTCTCCTCTTCTTCCTCACCGTCGCGATCGTCGTCCTCAAAGCCCTCGATGGAGTTCTCGATGTTTTCTTCGACGAGGTCTTCGTACGTTCCCCGATCGCCTGCCTTCGCAGGATCAACGAGCGTGCTGTCTTGCTGGCGGAACCATGTGTTGAGGCCGACCGAAAAGGTCACGTTCGTCGTGCCGTCGGCGGTCACCTCGACGGGCGGTGTGAATTCAATTTCCCGTTCCGCGTTGAGGTCGCTGGTGAAGGTAAACGACTGTGCCGAACCGCCCGCAGGCGTAAACTCCCCCTGCGCTCGAATGCTCACGTTCGCGGGGAAGTCGTTCTCCTGAAGAAACGCGCTGTCCGACGGGACCTCCGGATCGAGCTTGTGGACCTCAAACTCCGCTTCTTTCCACTGGCCGACGGGCAAGGTCGTGTCGACCACGACGGTTGGAGAATCTGAGCCCAACGGCAGAGAGACGAGCAGCGGACCGGACTCCACCTCTGCGCACCCGTCGTCCGAGTCGGGGCCGCCGCCGGCGGAGCAGTTCTCGGCGCCGTCGGCCCGGTCGAACTCGATCTCCCGGAGGAGCAGTTCCACCTGATCGAGCCGAAGCGTATTGCCGCTGGAATCCGTGATGGTGCGCTGGGCCTTCATTGTTTTGGCCGAGGAGGTTCCAGTTTCCGCCTCAAAGGAGAGCGAGACCGGCGCGGCGTCCTCGGACGGACTCGTTCCCATCACCGAGGATCCGTCGCAGCCAGCCAGGAGGACGGCCAGGCCCAGGAGTGCGACGAGCATTCCGGGGAACGAATGACGGTGCGGCTGAAAATGAGACACGAAAGACTGGATTGTGGACATGTGGACAGGTAGCTGCGTGAAAGAATCGTTCGAGCGAGCGTTTTATGATTGACTCCCACTTACCTATTGCCCAACGACCGTGCCACCGTCCGCGTGCTCCCTCTAGATTCACGATACCCTCACGAAGAGCCCGAATGCGGCAGGCAGCGGGGGAGCGCCTGACGGCGAGAACGCACCGGCCTTCGCGGTGTGTTGCGCCGATCATCCCGGTGTGTCTCAGTCGTGTCTCGCTTGAAACAGGGCCGGGACGGCCAATGAGCCCGGCCGTGCACGGACGAACAGAACGGCCAGGGATCAACTTCCGGTCGTCCCGTATAGGGGCGATGATTCTCCGCCCAGGCATTTGCGTTCCATGTCCCTCCGTCGCAAGATTCAAGTCGTGGTGGCCGGCCTCGCGCTCGGCGCAGGAATCGCTGGGGGCGTGGCCGCGCTGGCGCTCTGGTACGTGCAGGTGGCGGCGGGGCCGCTGCTCGCGGACGTGCCAGAGACCGCCCGCCTCGTCCGCCGCGGCCTTTGGCTCGTCGCGGGCGCGACGGGCCTCGTCTTGGTCGTCGCCGTCGCGGCGGGCTGGTGGCTGCTCTCGTCGCTGCGGCGCTCGCTCGATGTGCTGCGGTCGGCCGTGGAGCAGGTCCAGGCCGGACGCCTCGGGGCGCAGGTGTCGGCGGACACCGGCGACGAGCTGGGCCGGCTCGCCCAATCGCTCAATCGCATGACCACGACCCTCAGCCGGCGCACCGTCTCGCGCGACTACCTGCACGCGGTGCTCGACTCCATGGCGGAGCTTCTCTTCGTCGTCGACGCCGATGGGCGGGTCCGGCACGCCAACGAGGCGGCCGCCGACGCGCTCGGTCGCTCGGCCGCCGACCTTCGCGGCACGCGCCTCGCCCCGTACTTCGACGCCGCCCCCCTCGCCGAGGAGGCCGACGGCCCGGTCGAGCGGCGCCTTACGCCAACCGATAGCGACCCCCGCCCCGTGCTCGTCTCGCGGTCTACCCTCAAAGGGGCCGCCGCGGACGAGGGATCGCTCGTGTGCGTCGCCCAGGACATCTCGGACCGCAAGGCCGCCGAGGAAAAGCTGCGGCGCTCCCTGGAGGAAAAAGAGGTGCTTCTCCGCGAGATCCACCACCGCGTGAAGAACAACCTGCAGGTCATCTCGAGCCTGCTCCACGCCCAGGCCCGCGACGTCGAGGCCGCGTCCGTCCAGGAGCGGTTTGAGGAGACCCAGGAGCGAATCCGGTCCATGGCGGCCATCCACGAGCAGCTCTACCAGTCGGACGACCTGTCCCGGGTCGAGTTTGCCGAGTACCTGGAGGTGCTCATGGACGAGCTGTTCCGGTCGCACCGGACCGACCACATTGCTCGCACGCTGGAGGCCGAGGCGCAGCCCCTGCCCGTCGATCAGGCCATCCCGGCCGGTCTCATCGTCAACGAGCTCGTCTCGAACGCCCTGGAGCACGCCTTTCCCGACGGGCAGGACGGCACCCTCTCCGTCACCTTTCGGGCCGACGCGGGCGAGGCGCAGCTCGTCGTGGCGGACGACGGCTGCGGGGCCGAGGCGCTCGACGACGAGGGCGCGCTGGGGCTCCGCCTCGTGCGGGGCCTCACGCGCCAGCTCCGAGGCTCCCTGTCGACGGAGACGGAGGCCGGGGTCACCGCGACCATCACCTTTCCCATCGACCCGTCCGAGTAGCCCATTGCCTGCATCAATCCTATTTGTTCTGGCTGGACACGTGATCTCAAAACCCCTGGCAAGTCGTTCTGAGCAACGTCGAAGAACCTCCCCGAAGTAGGGCGTCGCTTCCATGGAGATTTCTCGATTCCGCTCGAAATGACGTGCCTCTAACTCGGGTTTTGAGATCACGTACTGCACTAAGAATCAGAATTGACAGCCTACTATGTCGACCTCCGCCCGCATCCTGATCGTCGAGGACGAGTTTGCCGTGGCCATGG
>JBDGQM010000220.1:11874-13499 GCA_042219065.1 Salinibacter sp.
ATGTCGACCTCCGCCCGCATCCTGATCGTCGAGGACGAGTTTGCCGTGGCCATGGAGCTCGAAGACCACCTCGGCGCCCTCGGCTACACGGTGGTCGATCACGTGATGACGGGGGCCGAGGCGGTGGACCGGGCGGCCGATACCGAGCCCGACCTCGTGCTCATGGACGTGCACCTCGACGGCCCGATGGATGGGGTGGAGGCCGCGCGCACGATCCGCGCGTCCCAGTCCGTCCCGGTCGTGTTCGTCACCGCCTACAGCGACGACGAGACCCTGCAGCGGGCCACCGACACCACGCCCTACGGCTACGTCGTGAAGCCCTTCGAGGAGCGGGAGCTGTACGCCGCGGTGGAGGTGGCCCTGCACACCCACGCCCTCCAGCGCCGCGTCGAACGCGCCAACGAGGACCTCCGCCAGCTGCTCAACGGACTCCGTCAGGGCACCGCCCTCGCCGACGCGGACGGTCACCTCATTTTCCTGAGCGACCCCGCCGCCCGCCTGCTCGACACCACGCCGGACGCGGCCACCGGCGCGCACTGGGAGACGGTGCTTCCCGCCGACGACGAGACGGTCGATGTCCTACAGGAGCGAATGAATGCCCCGACCCCGGCGGAGACGGACCCCGTGACCGCCACACTCGAGCACGACGACGAGACCTCCTACCGCGTCGAGATCGAGGTTCGTCCGGACCCGCGCGACGAGGCGCGACACATTTTGGTCTTCTACGACGTGACGGAGGTCCACGAGCTCCGGCGCCTGCTGGACGACCGCGAGCGGTTCCACGACCTCGTGGGCACGAGCGCCCCGATGCAGGATGCCTTCGAGCAGATCCGCTCCGTGGCCGACGTCAAGACGACGGTGCTCATTCAGGGCGAGACCGGGACGGGCAAAGAGCTAGCTGCCCAGGCCATCCACGACGAGAGCCCGCGCGCCGACGGGCCGTTCGTCACTGTCAACTGTGCGGCGCTCAATCCCGACCTTGCTGGGAGCCGCCTGTTCGGGCACCGCAAAGGCGCATTTACCGGCGCCACGGAGGACCGCGAGGGCTACTTCGAGGCCGCGGACGGGGGCACGCTCTTCCTAGACGAGATTGGGGACGTGCCGCTCGACGTGCAGCGACAGCTGCTGCGGGTGCTGGAGGAGGAAGCCGTCACGCGTCTGGGGGAGACCGAGTCGCGTCCCATCGACGTGCGCATCGTGGCCGCCACGCATCGGAATCTGGACGAGGAGGTTGAGAACGACCGCTTCCGGCAGGACCTGCTGTACCGGATCCGCATCGCCCGCGTCACGCTGCCGCCCCTCCGCGACCGGCGGTCCGACCTGCCCCTCCTGGTGCGCACCTTCCTGCGCGAGATTCGGGCGCGCACCGGCGCGGAGGTTGACGGCGTGAGCGACGCCGCCCTGCGCCACCTGCTCGACTACGACTGGCCCGGCAACGTGCGCGAGCTCCGGAACGGGCTGGAGGCGGCCCTCATCCGGGCCTCGGGCGAGGTTCTCCGTGTTGACGACCTGCCTCCCGAGATCCGCGACGCCCCCGCGGCCGAGGCCCCCTCCTCCCCCGACGAGGCCGAACGCATCCGGGCCGCGCTGGAGCAGACCGACGGCAACCGCACCGAGGCCGCCGA
>JBDGQM010000221.1:0-10830 GCA_042219065.1 Salinibacter sp.
ATGCCTCCGTCTTCCCTAAAACGCCAGCACCTCCTCCACCGTCGGCCGCAGCCGCGCCTTTGCGGAGAAAATCTCATCCTCCAGCGGCTTCGCGTTGGGCACCGGCAGGTCTTCGGCGGCCACGCGCCGGATGGGTGCGTCGAGCAATTTGAAGCCAATTTCGCCCAGCTCCGCGGCCAGCTCGGCCCCGAAGCCCGCGGTGCGCGTCGCCTCGTGCAGCACGAGGAGGCGATTCGTCTTGGCGAGCGACTGGCGCACCGTCTCGCGGTCCCACGGCACCAGGGTGCGCAGGTCCACCACCTCCAGCTCCGCCCCGTTCGCCTCGGCCTGGTGCTCGGCCTCGTCCAGCGCCCAGTGCACGCCCACGCCGTAGGTGACGATCGTCGCGTCGGTGCCCTCGCGGGCGATGCGCGCCTCCCCGAACGGCAGCGAATAGTCCTCGGTCGGCACTGCGCCGCGGACCGAGCGGTAGAGCTTCTTGTGCTCGAAGAAGAGGACCGGATTCGGGTCGGCCAGGGCGGTTCGGAGAAGCCCCTTTGCGTCGCGGGGCGTGGCGGGGATGACCACCTTGAGGCCCGGCGTGTGGGCAAACCAGGCCTCGCGCGACTGTGAGTGAAACGGCCCGGCCCCGATGCCGCCGCCGAAGGGGGCGCGGATGGTTACGTTGAGGGGCTGCCCCCACCGGTAGTGCGTGGTCGCCAGGTTGTTCACCGTCTGGTTGAAGCCGCACGAGATGAAGTCGGCGTACTGCATCTCCACGACCGCCGGGAGGCCTTCGAGGGCGAGTCCCATCCCAGCCCCGATGGCCCCGTCCTCAATGATGGGCGTGTTGCGGACGCGCTCTGCGCCGAACTCCTCGACGAACCCGTCGGTCACCTTGAAGGCCCCGCCGTACTCGGCGATGTCCTGGCCCATCAGGATCACGTCCTCGTCGTCCTGCATCGCGGTCCAGAGGGCGTCCTGGACGGCGTCGATGAAGCGGGGCTCTTCCGTGTCGGCGTCGGGCGACGGCAGCGCCGGATCGGGGGCGTCGGCGAAGACCGCGTCGCGCTCCGCCTCGGGGGTGCTCGTCGGCTCGGGCTGGTCGAGCGCCCACTCGGCGAGGTCGTCGATCGTCGACTCGAGGTCGTTGCGGAGGGCCTCCATCTCGTCGCTGTCGAGCAGCCCTTCGTTCCGGAGCGTCGCCGCAAACCGGTCGACGGGATCTTTGTCCGTCCAGTCCTCAATCAGTTCGTCGGGCACGTAGGCGGTGCCGGAGGCCTCCTCGTGGCCCCGCACGCGGAAGGTCTTCATCTCCAGCAGCACCGGCCCCTCGGATCGGGCGTAGGCACGAGCCTCCCTCACTGCCTCCATTACGGCCCCCAGGTCATTCCCGTCCACCACGCGGCCGGGCATGTCGTAGCCCGTCGCCGCGTCGGCGATGTCGTCCGGCGCCACCGCTTCTTCGGTCGGCGTCGAGAGGCCGTAGCCATTGTTCTCGACGAGGAAGATCACTGGCAGGTCCCACACCGACGCCAGGTTGAGCGCCTCGTGGAAGTCGCCTTCGCGGGTGCCCCCGTCGCCGCAGAACGCGCACGCGACGCGGTCCTCCGCGCGGTACCGGATGGCCTGACCCAGTCCGCAGGCCACCGGCAGCATGGCGGCCATGTGCGAGATCATGCCCACGAGGTTTTTCTCGGGCAGGCCGAAGTGAAAGGTGCGGTCGCGCCCGTTCGTGAAGCCGCCCTCCTTGCCCATCAGCTGGCAGAAAAGGCGCTCCCGGTCCACGTCGCGGGTCGTCCACACGCCCAGATTGCGGTGCATGGGGAGGATGTAGTCGCGCTCCGCCAGCGCCCAGGCAGTGCCCACGGCGATGGCCTCCTGGCCGTAGCCGCTGAACCACTTCGCGATGCGCCCCTGCCGAATGAGCGTGAGCATTTTCTCTTCGATCACGCGCGGCTCCAGAAGCGCCCGGTAGAGCGCGCGGGCATCGAGATCGGAGGACGTGTCGACGGGGGAGTCTGGGGACGACATGAGGGCACGGGGTCGGTGGAAAAGGGACGATTCGTCCCCTACAAACAGCCCGATGGGGGAATCGGTGTCAAGTGAGAGGCGTGGAGGATCGGAGGCTTCGGAGGCATGGATGCAAAAACGCATCTGCCTCCACGCTTCCATACTTCCATCCCTCCACACTTCCATCCGTCCAGCCCTACTCCAGCCGGAAGGTGAAGGTGATGGTCCCGGTCTGATTCTCCTGGGGGGCACCGGGGGGCAGGGCATTGAAACGCCACCGCTGCAACGCGTTCATGACGGCCGCCTCGAGCTGGGGACTGCCCTTCTTGAGCGGGATGCGCCGGACAATTCGCCCCTCCGGATTGACGGTGATTTTGACCTGGATCCGGGCGTTCACGTTTTCGGTGTAGCGCGGGAGGGGCGCCCGCTCGGGGTCTCGATCCAGTCCCTCAATGTCGTACGGGGCGGAAGCTTCCTCCTGCGTGCCCGAGCCGGGATCGCCGGACTCGTCTCCCGGCTCCTCACTCGGCTTCTGCCGGTCCGCCGGCTGCTTCGACTCGGGCTGGGCTTCGGCCTCCGGCACAGTCGTCTCTTCCTCCGTCGGGGGCACCGTCTCTTCGCTCTGCTCCTCCTCCGGCAAATTGACCGGCTCGGTCTCGGGCTCCTCTGCTTTTTCCTCGGGCTTGGTCTCCGGCTCCGGCGCCTCCTCCTGGGGCGTCGGCGCGGTCGTTTTCTTCGTCTCCTCGGTCGCCTCCACAGGCTGGCCCGGCGAGAACTCGCCAAACTCCACCTCGACGTAGCCGAGTTGGGCGGGACGGGGATTCGATGCCGTCAGGAAGGCAAACAGGATCGCGAGCCCCACGTGCAGGAGCAGACTGCTGCCAAGACCAATCCATTCGCTGCGGGACATGGGAGTTCTCTCGATGGACGTCGAGGCGTATTCTATGCTTCCGGCCTTCCTTGCGGCTAAGTAGGTCAAGGGAAAAACATTAGCCACGCATCCGAAAAACCCTGGACAGTCATCCCGCACACCGACGGCTGTCGGTGATCTCTTCGCCTCAGGCGGTGCTTACCATCGAAAAGATCCTGAATCAAGTTCAGGATGACGTGCTCACGAAGGGTTTTTCGGATGCGAGAAGAATAACGCACTTTCTCGGGTCTACTTAGCGCTGATGCGTGAACCGTGATGCGTGCGGAATGACTGCATTCCGACCACAAATAAGACGCCGTCCTTCCGGTAAAAGTTCAGCGAGAGACAGGGGGCTCTCTCTGATGCCGATTTCTCCGGTCAGCGCCGAGAGGCTCATGACTCGTGACCCGGGAAGGGCACACAGGCACACCCTGAGCGACATCAGCCGGAGGAAAGCAGCACCTTTACTCGTCGCTCCGTTCCAGCCCGGGCTGTTCGAGCCGAAGCTGCGCCGAGATGCGGTAGGAGAACCCGAGGTCCTCCGCCACGAGCCCCGCAAAGTCGCCAAAGCTGAAGTCGACCGACAGTTGCTTTAGGTCGAGTCCGGCCCCCACCGACGGCGTGAGGTCGACCCCGATGGGATCGCCGATCTGGAGCCGCCGGAGCCCGCCGCGCAGCTCTACGACCCCGGCGTAGCGGAAGGCCGCGCCCAGCCGCGGATGAAAGGACACGTCGCCGATGTTGGGGACAAAGGCGCGCTGCCCGTCCACCGCCACGTCCAGGTCGAGCCCCACCGTAAGCTCGTGCCCGTCGCCCACCGGCCACACGGCCCCGGAGCCGAGCCGGGCCACCGGCAGCACCAGCGCCGTGCCGCCCTGCGGAATCCGCTGGGCGAACACGGCCTCGTAGCGCGCCGCGTTGCCCTCGATCAGCGAGCCGTCGTCGTTCAGGCACGCCTCGAACGGCTCCTCGTCGATCGGATTCGTGCAGTTCACCTCAAACGCCCCAGGATTGACGCTCCAGCTCTGCAGCATCGTCGTGAGGTCCCGCACCACCACCCCGAAGCGGTACGGCCCCGTCGTGTAGCGCGCCGACGCGTCCATGCTGTAGCCCCAGGCATTGGCAAAGTCGCCGATGGAGCGGTGGATGCCCTTGAAGTTGACCCCGACGGAGAGATGCTCGTTTACCTGTCGGCTGTAGCTGACGAAGAGGGCCCAGTCGGCCGCCGAGAAGCGCGAGATGCGGCTCTCATAGTTGGGCAGGGGCTGGCCCCGGTCCGGATTCCAGGCCGACAGGGTGTTCACGATGTCGTTCACGCCGCTCCGAAAGACGGAAATCCCGACGGTCGACCGCGCCGTCACCGGCAGTGCAGCCCCGCCGTAGTCGAACGACACCGCGCCGGCGAAGCGTTCGACGTGCATGTAGCTGATCTCCGGATAGGTCAGGGCACTGAGGCCGGCCGGATTCCAGTAGCCCGCACTCACCTCGTGGGCCAGCCCCACATACGCGCCCCCCATTCCGAGGGCACGGGCATCCACGCCGCCGGCCAGAAAGTCGGCGCCGTACTTGGCGATTCGCTGCCCACTGGCGCGAGGCGCCGCGAGGGCCGCGATCAGCAGGAGGCCCAGAATGGATCGGCCGAGGCGCCAGGCGGTCATGCGCGGGAGGAAGAAGCGACGAGCGTACAGATTCTTGCGTGCGATGCGTCGTCACGACGTTACGCGACGGAGCCGGGCCGCGAACGCGCCGTCCATTCGGTGCCGCTGCGGCAACGTCATCAGGTGCCCCGCGTCCGAGACCATCTCGTCGGGGACATGCCCGGCGACCGACTCCATCGCAAACTGGTCGTGGCGCGCCAGGAAAGCGTCGACCCGCTGCTCATTCTCCTCGGGCTCGATGCTGCAGGTGCTGTACACGAGGAGGCCACCGGGCTTCACCAGCGTCGCCGCCGCGTCGAGGAGCTGATCCTGCAGCGCGATCATCTCCTCCAGGTCGTCCGGCGTGCGCCGCCACCGCAGATCGGCGCGCTTGGCGAGCACGCCGAGTCCTGTGCAGGGCACGTCCAACAATACACGATCGGCCTCCGGGGGATCCGGCTGGTCGGCAACCTGGCGGAGATCGGCTGCCTCGGTGTAAACGAGGTCTGGCACCCCGTGGGTGTCGGCGGCGTCCGCGACCGTCTCCAGACGCTGCCCGTCGACGTCGAACGCCTGAATGGTCCCTTCTCCATCCATCCGGGTCGCGGCGTGCATCGTTTTGCCCCCCGGGGCGGCACAGCCGTCGATCAGCATGTCGCCGGGCTGGGGGTCGAGCACCTCCATCGCGAGGCCCGCGCTCTCGTCCTGCACCGCCACGTGACCGTCGTCCAGCAACCCGCCCTCCACGAGCGCCTGCAGCCGCTTCAGGCGAAGGTGATTGTCGAGGTACGGGGAATCGATGTGCACCACGTCGTGCTCGTCGAGCCAGTCCGCCACCGCGTCCCGGCTGGTGCGAAGGAGGTTGATGCGGACCCCGTACATGGGCCGGCGGTTGTTGGCGCGCAGAAGCTCGGTCGTCTCGTCGATGCCGAATCGATCGAGCCACCGATCCACCATCCAGGTGGGGTGCGAGTACCGGATCGCGAGGTCCTCGGCGTCGTCCCCGGTGTCGGGCACCGGGATGTGCTCCCGGTCCCGGTCGATGGTGCGGAGGACGCCGTTCACGAGGTTGCCCGCGCCGGGCCGCAGCTCCTGCTTGGCCAGTTCCACGTACTCGTCGACGGCCGCGTGGGTGGGGGTGGACTGGAACAGCAGCTCGTAGAGGCCCAGTCGCAGGATCTGCCGGAGGCGATGCTCCATCGACTCGTAGTCGTCGTGGTAGGCCTCCCCCAGCACAAAGTCGAGCCACCGGCGCTGCCGGGTGACCCCCGCCACGAGTTCGCGGGCCTGTCGCCGCGTGCGAGCCTCCGCGTCGTCGGCCGTCAGCTCGCCCACGTACGCGTCGTCTTTGCGCACCCGTTCGAGGTGCTGGAGGGCCAGAACACGGGGGGGCGAGACGGTATCGATGGGAGACTCCATGGAATCGAGGTCGGTGCGATAAAATTACGGTTTTTCTCTAACGCACACCCCCGCTGGCCGTTTTCTGGCTGGCATCGAATCGTTGATCATTCGTCTGCACTCCGCAGGTCCTCAACACGCTCCTGAATGGCATCCAGATATTCGTCGTAGATGGCGCTGCTGCTGAGGGCGTTGTCGGCGGCCGTCTCGGCGAGCGTGCGTTCGTCCTTCGACGACTGCCGCTGCACGGTCCCGCTCTGGTCCATCAGCGTCAGCACGAGACGAACCTCCGCCGATCCGCGGCCCTCCTCCACGTAGGCCCGCACCGTTTCCACGCGTCGGTAGGGTTCAATTGCCCGCACCGGCCGCTTCCCGGTCACGATGCGCCCCTCCTCCCGGTCCATTTTTTTGATGGGAAACTCGCGCGCCTCCAGCGTCTCCAGCGTCGCCTGAAAGACCTGGTGGTAGGTGCCCTCAATGTCCCGATCCGTCGCCCACGGGTGCAGGTGCGAGCATCCGGCGAGCACGAGCAACAGGAAAAGACCGGCGACGGAGCGGAGACACATTACGGGGAAAGGGAGTAGCGTGAGAAAACAAACGCTCATCGTTTTCAGCCGCTTACTCACCCCGAAAAGTCACATCGTCCTACCATGCGCCACCTCCGCCGCATCCCGACCGCCGTCGCATTGGCGTCAAGCAAACCGTAAAGGTTCTGCGAAATGCCCCCTCGCCGAGGATGCAATCGGTGCCTGCGGGGCGCATCCGCGGCTGAGATCGGCCAAACGGTAGTGCCGGGTCGCCGAACCGGCACAGGAGTTTCGCTCGAGAGGGAATGGCACCGTTTGGCAACCGGTGCCTACCGGAGGCTTCCGGGACCGGGACCGACCTGGAGTGGGCCAAAATCGAGGACAATCGGCTCGGCGAAGCAAATATCAGACCTACCCGGAATTTCCTTGACGCGCATGCGACCGCCGTCGGGACCGAGCACACGGCGATCAGATTGTGCTCGTCAAGCGCAAGCAGGAGCGCATCGAGCACGTGTGGATGAAGGCGTTCCTCTGGGCGCTGTATCGGCCCGACCATCCCGACCTGAGCATCGAGGTCGACGTGGACGACAAGTACAAGCCCGACGTGGTGGCGATGGATCGGCGTCGCGGTCGCCCCCAGTTCTGGGGCGAGGCCGGGGCCGTGGGCCCGGACAAGATCGAGCACCTCGTCACCCGCTACCCCGATGCCCACCTCGCCTTCGCCAAGTGGGACCAGGCTCTCCCCTCGCTCCGGGAAACCGTGACGGCCGCCGCCCGCACGACCGACCGAACGGCCCCCATCGACCTTTTCCGCTTCCCGCCCGACAGCGCCGAGCGGTTCATTGACGATCGAGGCCGCCTGTCCCCCACCTTCGAGGACCTTGACCACATCCGGATCAACGACACGCCCTGAACGAATTGGCCACACGATCGACCGTGGGGGACATACGGCTCGGTCGAGACCCACAGCCCTCCTTTTTTCTCGCCCAGTGCACGTTCAAGAGGTCTTTTGTGGATCATAGAGGACTCGTCATTCTGAGGGAGCCGCCAGGCGACCGAAGAATCTCTTTGAATCCAGCGTTTCAGCCGCATCCGGAGAGATCTTTCGACTCCGCTTCGCTCCGCTCAAGATGACTCAATTGCAAAAGGGATTGCTTGAGACTGCACCAGGACTCCACATTCGACGACCTTGTAATAGGTTTTGGAAGCGCTTCCATGTCCGGGTTCCCGAACATACTTTGTGGGCCACAATCCCAACTTGTTCGGAACGTGGCCGCAACGCACGTACCGCTGTAGGCCGCCGTTTTCTCGTCATGTCTCTCACGTAGCACCCTGCTTCCATGCCCCACACAACCGCCTCCCCGAAGACAGACACCGCAACTCGACACTTCGACACGCTCGACGGCGACGATACGGCTCTGGTTGGCGGCAAAAACGCCTCGCTGGGCGAGATGATTGGCGCCCTCAAAGAGGAGGGCGTTCGCGTGCCCGACGGATTCGCCACGACCGCCGACGCCTACTGGCGCTTCCTAACCGCCAACGATCTCGTCGGCCAGATTCGGGATCACCTCGACGCGCTTCATGACGGTGAGGAGTCGCTCAGTGAGGCAGGAACCGCCATCCGGGCCCAGATCCGCCGGAGTCCCATCCCCGACGACGTTTCCCAGGACATCCGGGCGGCCTACCGACGCCTGAGTGCCGCCTACGACATGGATGCAGTCGACGTGGCCGTGCGGAGCAGCGCCACGGCCGAAGATCTTCCCGAGGCCAGCTTCGCGGGACAACAGGAGAGCTACCTGGACGTGCGCGGGATTAGTGCTGTGCTCACGGCCTGCAAGCGGTGCTTTGCCTCCCTCTTTACCGACCGCGCCATCGGCTACCGCGAAAAGCAGGGCTTCGATCATCTGGACGTCGCCCTGTCGATCGGCATTCAGAAGATGGTGCGGGCCGACAAGTCGGGCGTCCTCTTCACGATCGACACCGAGACGGGCTTTCCCGATACCACCGTTATCAACGCGGCGTACGGCCTCGGCGAGAGCGTCGTGCAGGGCATCGTGAATCCGGACCAGTACACCGTGTACACGCCCTTCGCGGACGAGGAGGGACTCACGCCCATTCTGGAAAAGACGAGGGGCGATCAGGCACAGAAAATTGTCTCGACAGGGGAGGGCGGCACGACGACCGTCGAGACCACCCGCGCGGAGCGCGATGCCTTCGTGCTTTCGGACGAGGAAATCCTCGCCCTGACCCGGTGGGGACAGGCGATTGAATCGCACTACGGACGGCCCATGGATGTGGAGTGGGCGCGCGACCGAACCACCGGCGACCTCTACGTGGTGCAGGCGCGGCCCGAGACGGTACAGTCGCAGCAGGCCGCCAGCGTGCTCCGGACCTACCGCCGCACGGAAGAGGGCGAGCAGCTGGTCGCCGGACTCGGGATTGGGGACTCGATCGTCACGGGCACCACCTGCGTGCTCGACAGCGTGGACGAGGCCGACCGCTTCGACGAGGGAGACATCCTCGTGACTGAAATGACGGATCCCGACTGGGGGCCCATTCTGGAAAGTGCCGGCGGGGTCGTGACGGACCGCGGCGGGCGAACGTCCCACGCGGCCATTGTGAGCCGGGAGCTGGGCATTCCGGCCGTGATCGGCTCGGAGACCGCCACGGAGACGCTCCCCGACGACCAGCCGGTCACGCTCTCCTGCGCGGAGGGCAAGGAGGGCCGCGTTTACGAAGGCCAGTTGGCCTATGAGACCGAAGAGATCGACCTGGCGGCCCTCCCGGACACCGACACACGGATCATGCTCAACCTGGCGAGCCCCTCGGCGGCCCTCGACTGGTGGCAGTTGCCGGTGGAGGGGGTGGGCCTCGCGCGGATGGAGTACATCATCAACAACATCATCAAGGTGCATCCGATGGCCCTGGTCGCCTTCGATCAGGTCGAGGACAAGGTCGTTCAGAGCCGCATCGAGGACCTCACGCAGGCGTACGACGACAAGGGCGAGTACTTCGTGGACCATCTTTCGCGGGGGATCGCCACGATCGCCGCCGCGCAGCACCCGCATCCCGTCATCGTCCGCCTGAGCGACTTCAAGACGAACGAATACGCGGACCTCATCGGGGGGCGCCGCTTCGAGCCCCACGAAGAGAACCCGATGCTCGGCTGGCGCGGGGCCTCTCGCTACTACAGCGACGACTACCGGGAGGCCTTTGGGCTGGAGTGCCGCGCCCTGAAGCGCGTGCGGGACGAGATGGGCTTCACGAATGTCGTGGCGATGGTCCCGTTCTGCCGCACGCCGGAGGAGGGCGATCGGGTGCTCGATGCGATGGCCCAGCACGGGCTGGAGCGTGGAGCGAACGGGCTGGAGGTGTACGTGATGGCGGAACTGCCCTCGAACATCATCCGGGCCGGCGACTTCGCGGAGCGGTTCGACGGCTTCTCCATCGGGACGAATGATCTCACGCAGTTCGTGCTGGGGGTGGGCCGGGACGCCGAGCGCCTAACGCATCTGTTCGACGAGCGCGCGCCGTCGGTGAAGCAGACGATCGATACCCTGATCCAGAAGGCCCATGATGCCGACTGCTCGGTGGGCATCTGCGGACAGGCCCCCAGCGACCATCCGCGCTTCGCAGAGTTTCTGGTGGAGGCCGGCATCGACTCCATCTCGGTGACACCCGACAGCGTGCCCGACGTGCTCCGACACGTCGCGGAGGCGGAGCAGCAGTGAGAACAAGATCTGCTACGTCCCCATGGCGGCCGTGCAGGCGAGAAGAATACCCCAGCACTGGATCACTCGTCGGGCATTCTCTCCTCAAATTCCTCGACGGCGTCGCGCAACATCGAGGCGAATTGCTTGTCGTCGCGCTGCGCCGCTTCTCGTTTCTGCTGGATTAGTCTCCGGAGCAGTTGCGAGGCACTCGTTTCTTCATCGGGCGTGAGGTTGCCAGAATTCAATAGTCGCAGGAGCCCTCGAATCTCCTTGAATGCGCTGTCGAGATAGTCTCTGCGCACCTCTACCAGAGCATCTCGGTTGAGCCGCAAGGCCTCAATCGTTCGCCGCCCCCGTACAGATCCGCCCTTTGCGTACGCGATCGCTTCCCGAAACCCAATGTGCTCCTCCGGTTCGTCTCTTCCGGGATGCAGAAAAACCGGATCTTCCTCGTCAACCTCGTCCCGATGCGAATCATGGAACGAGCTGGCTGTGCTCAGATGCCGTCGCCAACGGCGGTGGTCAAGACGTGCCCTCTTCGTTTTCGAGTCGATCAGCGACGCCCTTGATGAAGTCCATGGCCTCCCGCTGCTCTTTCGTTTCGCCGGACGGCAGGTCACCAATCTCCTGTTCGATCTCTGCCAACCGTTCTT
>JBDGQM010000222.1:0-6125 GCA_042219065.1 Salinibacter sp.
TAGACGCTCTGGATCCACCAGAAGTCCGCGTTGCGCCAGTCGCTCCACTCGGTCGTAATCATCAGCGATCCCACGATGGTCCCGCCCCGCTCCGCGACGAGGTAGAAGGCCTGGTCCGGCTTGTCGAACACGGCCCGCACGCCGGCCCGCACTGTCTCGGAGTCGAGGGGCTTGTCCTCCGTCTCTTCGGCCATCGCCTCGTTGAACTGGGCAATCGTTTCGGCGTCGTCGACGGTCGCACGGCGGACGGTGACAGTGTCTGGCATGGGGAGGGTGGCAGAGCGTTCGTACAGGGTCCACTGCATTGAGAATCGGGTCTGGGAGTGCGGGGGGGGGCTCCCATACTCCCAGACGCCCACACCTCAAGGTATTCGGCGCACACCTCGGAATATTCGGATGGGTCGGTAGGAATGAAGCCCGCCAATGCTGCGGGCTACGTCTCTGCTCGGCTCAGCCGATGGGCCTGGCGGGTCGGCTCGGGAATCTTGTAGCGGGGGCTGCAGTCGAGCGTGAGGGAGACCGCGTCGTCCAACGTGAGACGGTGCCCCACGCTGACGTACACGGGATTGACGTCGGTGCGGGTGCGGAGAACGCTGCCCACCGGTTCCCCCTCGTCAACCAAAGGCGTCCGGCTGCCCTTTTCGGTCCCAAGGTCGCCCTGTAAAGCGCCCACGAGAATTGACTTCGCGACGCCCACGGTGGGGCGGTCGAGAAGCACGCCGAGGTGACACGCAAAGCCGAAGCGACGGGGATGGGCGCGGCCGTGACTGTCGGTCATTAGCACGTCGGGGGGCACGGAGAGCTGCTCCAGGGCCGGGAGCACCGGCGGCGTCTCGCGGAAGCTGAGAAGGCCCGGGACGTACGGAAACGGCACCTCGCAGCGGTGAATGGCTTTGTCTACCACTTCCAGGGCCGGCAGCGCCAGCACCGCCACGGCGGCCTGCGCGGTGTCGTCGCGGATGCTCACGTCGATGCCCGCCACGGTCTCCACGTCGCCCGGCAGGGACGTCTCGGTCACCTCCGATTCGAGGCGGCGCTGGATGCGCCTCGCCTCATCGGGGGACACCTCCCAGTCATGTTCATGCTGGAGCGACACTTGCATAGGAGATACGGGGAGCAACAGAAAGAATCGTCCAGAGACACTTCGTCGCATGGGCGGCCGATGCCCCGGACGTATTCGGGCATTGCGTTCCCGACGCTGCGGACGGCGGGCCGCCACCTTGCTAAAGGTAGTGGGTGCGCCTCGCAAAGGAAACCATTCGCGCGTTCCGGGATGTCCCCGGCCCAAGCTCTCTCCATTCCCCCACGCTCTCCTGCCCAATCCGAGGTCAAAGTTTCGGTGAATCGAATCGAAAAGGAATCCTGATCGGGTTGCGAGCATTACCTAGTAATCCCGAGTCGAGCCGTCTGGCTCCGGTTCTGGGTCCATAGCTCAGCGGCCTAGAGCGCCTGCTTGACGTGCAGGAGGTCGGTGGTTCAAATCCACCTGGACCCACCGCTGCCGCTCTCAGCCCCGACAGTTGTCGGGATGGAGCGGCTTTTCTATTGGTAGGGTCTCATCGATACCTGTATCGCGCTGCCCAATTAGGTCCCCATTTCCCATGGCCGAACTCGACACCGAGGACATCACCATCACCCTTCCGGACGGCTCCACGCAGAGCCATCCGGCGGGCACGACGGGCCGCGAGGTGGCCGAGAGCATCGGCGCCGGCCTCGCCCGCGACGCCCTGGCCGTCAAGGTGAACGGCGACGTGCGCGACCTGGATCGGCCCATTGCCGAGGACGCGGAGATTGCAATCCTCACGTGGGACGACGAAGAAGGCAAAGAAACCTTCTGGCACTCCTCGGCCCATCTCATGGCCGAGGCGCTGCAGGCGCTCTACCCGGACGTCAAGTTCACCATCGGCCCGCCCATCGACCAGGGCTTCTACTACGACGTGGACCTGGGCGACCAGACGCTCTCGGCCGACGAGCTGGAGAAGATCGAAGAGAAGATGCTGGAGCTCGCCCGGCGCGACGTCGAATACGAGCGACACGAGGTGTCGAAGGAGGATGCCATCCGGCACTACCAGGAGGCGGGCAACGAGTACAAGCTAGAGCTGATCGAGGACCTGGAGGAAGGGGAGATCTCCTTCTACGAACAGGGCAACTTCACGGACCTCTGCCGCGGCCCCCACATTCCGTCGACCGGCCGCATCAAGGCGCCGAAGCTGCTCTCGGTGGCCGGGGCGTACTGGCGCGGCGACGAGACCAATCCGCAGCTGACCCGCATCTACGGCATCAGCTTTCCGAAGCAGAAGCTGCTGGAGCAGTTTCTGGAGCGGCGCCGCAAGGCAAAGGAGCGGGACCACCGCAAGCTCGGCAAGGAGCTGGACCTCTTTACGTTCGACACCGAGGAGGTGGGCCCGGGCCTGCCGATGTGGCTGCCGAAGGGCACCACGCTCCGGGAGACGCTCCGCGAGACGCTTCAGGAGGAACAGATCAAGCAGGGCTATAAGCCCGTCTGCACCCCCCACATCGGGCGGCTCGACCTCTACCGCACCAGCGGGCACTATCCGCACTACGAGGAGGATCAGTTCCCGCCCATGGTGACGGGCCAGAAGGAGGACGGAGACGAAGAGGACGGCTACCTCCTGAAGCCGATGAACTGCCCGCACCACGTGAAGATCTACCAGAACGACCATCACTCGTACCGGGACCTGCCGGTGCGACTCGCCGAGTTCGGGACTGTCTACCGGCAGGAGCAGACCGGCGAGCTCGGCGGACTGACTCGCGTGCGCGGCTTCACGCAGGACGACGCCCACATCTTCTGCACCCCCGCGCAGGTGAAGGCCGAGTTCAAAGAGGTCATCGACCTGACCCTGAAGGTGCTCGGTGCCCTCGGCTTCGAGGAGTTCGAGGCCCAGATCTCGCTGCGCGACCCCGACGACACCGAGAAGTACACGGGCCGCGATGAGCTGTGGGACCGCGCCGAGCAGGACATCCGCGAGGCCGTGGCCGAAACGGACCTCAACGCCCACGAGGAGGTGGGCGAGGCCGCCTTCTACGGGCCCAAGCTCGACTTCATGGTCGAGGACGCGCTGGGCCGTGCCTGGCAGCTCGGCACCATCCAGGTGGATTACAACCTGCCGGAGCGCTTCGAGCTCACCTACGTCGACGAGCACGACGAGCGGAAGCGGCCGGTCATGATCCACCGCGCCCCGTTCGGGTCGCTGGAGCGCTTCATCGGCGTCCTCATCGAGCACTGCGGCGGCAACTTCCCCACCTGGCTCGCGCCCGTGCAGGCGCAGGTCATTCCGGTCGGCGACGATTTCATTGACTACGCAGAAGAGGTCGCGGGCAGGCTCCGCACCGAGGACGTGCGCGTCGAGATCGACACCTCCGACGAGACGGTGGGCTACAAGATCCGCGAGGCCGAGACGCAGAAGATTCCCTACATGCTCGTCGTAGGCGGGGACGAGGCGGAGGCCGGCACCGTCTCGGTCCGCTCGCACGCCGACGGCCCACAGGGCACAGTCCCGATTGACGAGTTCCTCGAGCGCGTCGGCCCCGAGTTTGAGCCTACGCTCGACTGAGCGCACCCCCATCACAGACCGCCCACTTCAGGCGACCTTCACCGAAACCTCACAGGGCGGCCTCCGTGTATAACAGATCCGGACTCAAATGCTCGTGTCGGGATTTTCCCGCTGAGCCTGAGTTCGTCCCCTGCACTCAAATTCTCCCCTCAAAAGCCTCCGATTTCGCCATCGCTGACGTTGACAAACTTCGCGTAAATCAAGAAATTCGTGCCGACGAGGTTCGCGTCGTGGAGCCCGACGGCGACCACGCGGTCGTGCCGGTCGAGGAAGCCCTGGACCGGGCCCACGAACACGAGCTCGATCTCGTCGAGATTGCGCCGGACGCCGATCCGCCGGTCTGCAAGGTGCTCGACTACGGCAAGTACCGCTACGAGAAGCAGAAGGAAGAGCAGCGGCGCCGGAAGAAGTCGAAGTCCATGGAGATGAAGGAGCTTCGCTTCCGGCCCCAGACCGAGGAGCACGACTTCAACTTCAAGGTCGACCACGCCCGTGAGTTCTTGGAAGACGGCAACAAGGTCAAGGCGTACGTCCAGTTCAAGGGCCGCGACATCGTCTACAAGGACCAGGGCATGGATCTGCTGCGGCGCATGATCGAGGAGCTCCAGGACGTGGCCCGCATCGACCAGCAGCCGGAGATGGAAGGCCGACGCATGGTCACCATCCTTGCCCCCCACAAGAACAAGTAGGGGATCGCCGGATCGACGCCCTCAGATCTCCTTTTTGTGGACTCTGTGTGTTCTGGAACGCATCCCCGCAGGGTCCATACAGGGAGTTCCGACACGTTCATATTCCGCAAACGAACCCTTCGGTTGTTGCCATGCCCAAGATGAAAACCCACAGCGGTGCCAAGAAGCGCTTCAAGGAAACCGCCAACGGCAAGATCCTGCGCAAGAAGTCCAACACGGGGCACCTGATGGGCAAGAAGTCGTCGAAGCGCAAGCGTCACCTGCGGAAGAGCACGGTCGTCGACGACAAGGCCAACCGGCAGCGCATCAAGCGTATGCTCACGAATTAGCCGGCGGGCGACGTTCGACCCGAGGTCTCGATGGAGGGCCTTTCTTCGGTCCTCCATCTGGTGTTTGTGGAGTCTTTGCCGGGGAGCATTGGGACCGCGCCGAGGCTCGTTTAGCTTGTATTCTCGTACCTGTCACCAAACGAACATCCTGCTGCTATGCCGCGCGCAACGAACAACCCGTCGACCCGTCGGCGGCGGAAGAAAATCCTGAACAAGGCGAAGGGCTATTGGGGCCGCCGGAGCAAGGTCTACAAGGTCGCCAAGCACGCGGTCGAGAAGGGCCTGCAGTACGCCTACCGCGACCGTCGCCAGAAGAAGCGTCGGTTTCGGCGCCTGTGGATTACCCGTATCAACGCCGCAACTCGCCAGCACGACGTGAGCTATTCTCAGTTTATGGGCCAGTACCGAAAGTCGGACCTGGACATGAACCGAAAGGTGCTCGCCGACCTGGCCGTGCACGACCCGGACGCCTTTGAGCAGATCGTAGACCACGTGATGGAGTGAGTGATGCGTGACGCGTGATACGTGAAGAGTAATGCGGGACAGGTGAGAAGGAACCATCACGCATCACGTCTTACGAATCACTTCCTTCCAGCCTTGCTGCGATGTCGTTGATTCTGCCGACGTTCCGGTTTGCTGTGGGGTCGACCTCCCGAATCCCGCAGGGGGCGTAAGCGTCGACGCCGACATTTTTGGGAATCCGAAGTCCCGCCTCCTGCCCCTCAGGCCCGGCGGGATTTTTTATTGCCTCTCGTTCCTTCGCTGCTCCCCGAGGCGATACGCAGCGGCGCGTCGCCTCTCGTGACTCTTCAACTCGTGACCGTTTTCCATGCCCGACAAAATTGACGAGCTCCGCGAGCAAATGGAGGCGGAGACCATTGAGAGCAACGACGAGGCCGAGGCATTTCGCATCAAGTACCTTGGCCGCAATCAGGGCGCGATTCCGGCGCTGTTCGATCAGATCGGCGACCTGCCCCCGGACGAGCGGCCCGAATTCGGAAAGCGAGTCAACGCCCTGAAAGACCGTGCGCAGGAGCGGCTCGACGAGGCGAAGGCCCGCCTCGAACGGGAGCAGCAAGCGGGCGGCCCCGACATCGACCTCACGCTGCCGGGCCGCCGCGGCTTCCGGGGCTCCACCCATCCGCTCACGCAGACGCTCGACGACATCCTGCGCATCCTTCGGGGGCTCGGGTTCTCGACCTACGAGGGGCCGGAGATCGAGACGGACTGGCACAACTTCACGGCCCTCAACTTTCCGCCCGACCACCCGGCGCGCGACATGCAGGACACCTTCTTCCTGAAGGACGCGCCCGAGGGCAAAGACCCGCGGGTCCTCCGCACTCACACCTCGCCCGGCCAGATCCGGATCATGGAGAACCACGCCCCGCCCATCCGGGTGGCGGTGCCGGGGCGCGTGTACCGGAACGAGGCGATCTCGTACAAGTCGTTCTGCCTCTTCCATCAGGTGGAGCTGCTCTACGTGGACGAGGGGGTGACGATGGCCCAGCTCAAGCAGGCGCTCTACAGCCTCG
>JBDGQM010000223.1:0-17272 GCA_042219065.1 Salinibacter sp.
GAATCGCACGAGGGCACGCCTCAGATTATCGTCTCG
Organism: Salinibacter sp.; assembly: GCA_042219065.1. Taxonomy (GTDB): domain Bacteria; phylum Bacteroidota; class Rhodothermia; order Rhodothermales; family Salinibacteraceae; genus Salinibacter. The sequence continues at coordinate 37 of JBDGQM010000223.1, forward strand.
TCCCCCCAGCAGATTCGGCAGCGGTGAGGTTCACCTCCATCCCTCCACCCGTCACCACGTCCACAAGTTCTCCCCCTGCACCCTCATGTCTTCCACATCCATCCGTCCACGCCTACTCTTTCGCCTCGTCCCAGAGCCGGCGCAGCTCCGACAGATCGGCCTCGTCGATGGTCGCCCCTCGATCCGAGAGGCGACGCTCCACGGTCTGGAACCGGCGCGTGAAGCCGTCGACGGTTTCGCGAAGCGCGTTCTCGGGATTCAGATCCGCGTAGCGGGCATAGTTCACAAGTGCAAAGAGCAGGTCACCGAACTCGTCCTCTTGCCGCTCCGTCGAGTCGTCCTCCGCAACGGTCGCTCGAAACTCCTCGAGCTCCTCCTCCACCTTTTCCCACGCCTCCTCGCGCTCGGGAAATTCGAAGCCTACCCCCGCGGCCTTCTCCTGCACCCGGTGGGCGCGCAGGAGTGCCGGAAGCTGGGGCGGCACGCCGTCGAGCACGGAGGCGTCGTCCGCTTTCCCATCTTTTTCCTGCTGTTTGATCTCCTCCCAGGACGCCGCCACTGCGTCCGGATCGTCCACTGCCTCGTCGCCGAAGACGTGCGGATGGCGGCGGACGAGCTTGTCCGTCTCCGCCTCAATCACGTCCGCGAGGGTAAAGCGGCCCTCCTCCTCCGCGATGGTGGCGTGGAAGAGCACGTGCAGAAACACGTCCCCCAGTTCCTCCGGCAGCCCGGTCCAGCCCTCCGCGTCGATCGCCGCCACCACCTCGTAGGCCTCCTCGATGAGCAGATGCTTCACCGACTCGTGCGTCTGCTCGCGGTCCCAGGGGCAATCGCGGCGCAGCTGCTTTACGATCGCCACGAAATCGGCGTACGCCTCCAGCCGCTCCGGAGACTCGGCAAACTGGGACTCGTAGATCTTGTCGGCAGTATCGGACTCGGCGGGCATAAAAACTGGGCGGCCAACTGAAGAAGCATTGTCGCGTCGCAGATCCTCTACCGGTGGCGTCGTCGCATGTTTGTGTGTGTAAACCATGTTCGAAGACCGTAGGCCCCGCGGATCGAAGACGGGAACATCGAGGGGCCACTCGCGTCAAAGGTGATGCGTTGTGAGAAGCATAGCTAGGATGGCCGACCCAGCGCACCGCTCTTTCACGTATGCGCTCTGGACGACCTTCTTTTGCACTCCTCCGCATTGAGGAGTGAGGATTGAAAGAAAACCATATGGGGATGACACGGCTTCGACGTGTAGTAAACGGGCAGCGGACTGTCCTGCCGAGCACCCTGATGCGCTCGTAAACCCTGTCAGGAATTGTAACTGCGGACGATTATTCGTACGCGATGGCGGCGTAACAGCCCCCATCTGTCCTGCGTCGCTCCTGACCCTTGGGGAGCGTAGGACATCGACAAAAAGGGTGTAGTCGTTTCGGTCTCCGGCTGCGGCCGCGACGGCGAAGTTTAACCAGCCTCTGCGTCGCCCTGGCCTCGTGGACGGGCACACGGGCGACGTGAGTACCGAATGCATCCACTATGCAGGTAGAGGTTCGACTTGTGCGGCTACACGGACCCGGGTTCGACTCCCGGCATCTCCACAACGTTTGCCCCTGAATCGCCTCTCATGGCGGCTCAGGGGCTTTTCTTTTGTGGGTGGGGCAGAGATGGGATCAGAAAGCGCCTCAAATCCGCTTTTTTGATGCCTCACGACTGTCACGGCACGGAAAGCCATCCGCGAACCTCAGTAGAGAGCCAGACGACCGAGGGTACCAGCCGGCATCTCACTTATCGCCAACGACCGGCGGCCACTTGTCTGGTCCGTGCACGAGGCGGGCATCGATCTGCTGGACCGTTTCGATGAGAGTGCTTCCTCCAGGCGCAAAGTCTCCCTGTCAGATCAGTAAGGCCGATGAACGTCGGAGATACGCCAGCTCCATCGGGCCGGTCCAGTCCCGACAGTACGATTGAGGCGCTGCGGAAAAAGGCCCATTCGGCCCTCTCCGATGCAGAGGCGCTTCAGGAGCATGGATCTCTGGAGGCGACGATTAACCGTGATACTGTGCTGCCTTCAAGCCGCCCGGACCGCGCTTCTAACCGAAGAAGAAAGCCCCAACACTCACTCCGGCGTCATTCGCCGCTTCAGTTACCACCTCGTCCGGACTGGACAGACCTCCAACGAAATCGATCGAGATCGAGGCTCTGGAGCGGCATCGGCGGGCGACGGAACGTTGTGATCGGTCCGGGGATCTCCGGAGCCCTGCCCCGACGTCTCGGTGCGTCTTTCCACGTGAGAGCGTCCGGGTTCTTCGGGAGGCGCCCCCCGCCATCGCCCGTCGCGGCCGCTCGTCGACTAGTCGCGGCGCCCCCCCCGCGTCCTGGTAGGACAGTCCCAACTCGCCAACGCTCACCTCGAGCTCTCGAACGACGGGCCGAGCCGCGTGTCGGTAGGCCGGACGAGGACCGTGTCGACCGTCCCCTCCCCGCCTTAGTGACGAAGCAAGTCCTGAGCAAGCACCGGCCCCGACAGGAGGGGAACCAGAAAAACTGCGATGGCCGGCGACCAGAGCGAACCCTGGGAACGGAGGGAGTGCACACCGACGCACGCGGTCTTGGAAAGAACACCGTCAATCGGAATAGGAAAAGTCCCACGGGGGCTACTCCTCCCCGATCCGAATGGGCTTGTACTTCTCAAAGAAGGAGGGCTCGGCCTGCTCGACGGCCTGGCGGTAGTCGGCCCACTCGGTGCTGAAGAAGGCGTTGACCTCGTCGAGGGCGCCCCGGAGCCGCTGCTCGGCGCGTTCGAGGGCGATGCGCTCCGTCTCGCTCGGCGATCCGTGCTCGGTGCCGAGATAGAAGCCGACCCGTCCGAGCCGCGGTCCGGCGACGGTCGGATCGGTCCGGATGCCCTCGTAATCCTTCGGGACGATCTCGTGGAGCAGGGCCTCGACGGAGTCCGCCATCGCTTTGCCCTTCTCACGGGCCTGCACGGCGGTGGAGTCGTCGCGCCCCTCCAGCTGACTGTTCACCTGCTCGATGGTTTTCTTGGCCTTGCGGAGGCGGTCGGCAGCCTTGGTCGCCGTCTCGATGCGATTCATGAGGCGGTCGTACATTGCCTGGCGGGCCTCCCGCTCCTCGGGGGTCACGCCCTTGGTGCGCGGATCCGGCTCCACCTGCACCATCGTGGAGTCGGTGTGGCCACGGTACGTGACGTGCGCCGTGTAGGTGCCGGGCGTCACCGAGGGGCCGGACGGCTGCTCCTCGCGCTTCTCGGCCTCCTTCTTCGTCGTCTCCGGGTCGCGCACGCCCTTGCGCCGCAGGCCCCAGGTGGTTCGGTTGAGGCCGTCCTCCGCCGGGCCCTTGATCGTGCGGATCGTGTCGCCGGCAGCGTTGGTGACGTGGATCGTGACGTCCTCCGGCACATCCTCCACCTCGCTCGTGTCCGGTTTCACGACGGAGTACGTGAGCATTGCCCCGTCCGGCTCGTTCTCGCCCTCAAAGACGGCCTGCCCCCCGGTGTGGGCGCCCATGTGCGTGCCCTGCTCCATCAGGTAGGCCGTGGGCGCCTGAAAGACGTGCGTCGAGTCGGCAAGGAGGTCGGTCCCCTGCTGGGCGAGGGCGCGGAACGGCTGAATGTCGTCGAGCACGTAGGCCGCGCGGCCGAAGGTGCCGATGACGAGGTCGCGCTCGCGCTTCTGAATGGCGAGGTCGCGCGTCTGGGCCGTCGGGTAGCCGTGGGTCCACTGCGTCCACGTGTCGCCGCCGTCGAGGCTGAAGTAGAGGCCCAGCTGGGTGCCCAGAAAGAGCAGGTCCTCCACCACCGGGTCCTGCACGATCGAGAGCGCGTAGCCGCTTACGTCGTCCGGCCCCACGATGCGTTCCCACGACTGGCCGTAGTCGGTCGTGTGGTAGACGTAGGGCGTCCAGTCGGCGCGGCGGTGATTGTCGAAGACGACGTACGCCTCGCTGGCGTCAAACTTCGACGCCTTCACCTGGTGGACCCACGTGTGCTCGGGCACGCCCTCGATGTTGTCGACCACGTTTGTCCAGGTGTCGCCCCCGTTGCGGGTCACGTGGAGCTGGCCGTCGTCCGTACCGGCCCAGATGACCCCCTCCTGCACCGGACTCGGGGCGATGTCGAAGATGGTGGTGAAGTTTTCGGCGCCGGTCACGTCGTAGGTGAGCCCACCGCTCTTTTGCTGGCGCTGCCATTTGTCCTTGTTCGTCGTCAGGTCCGGCGAGATGGCCGTCCAGGAGTTCCCCTCGTCCGTGCTCTTGTGGACGTGCTGACTCCCGTAGTAGACCGTGTTCGGGTCGTGCGGGCTCTGCGCCACCGCCGCGTTCCAGTTGAAGCGGAGCTGCTTCTCGGTCGGATCGATCACCGAGTCGGGCTGCGGGCGGATGTACTCGAAGCCGCCGGTCTTCGCGTCGTAGCGCATCAGATTGCCGCCCTGCCACATCGAGTAGCCGTAGCGCGGATTCTGGGGATCGGGCACCACGTCGAACCCGTCGCCAAAGCCGATCTTCGACCAGTACGCGTTCCGCACGCCCCCGCTGCGGTAGACGCGGTTCGGCCCCTTCCACGAGCCGTTGTCCTGCATGCCGCCGTAGACGTGGTAGGGGAAGGCATTGTCGACGTTGATGTGGTAGTACTGCGCGAGTGGCAGATTGCCGGGGACGCGCCAGTGCTTGCCATAATCGTGCGAGACGGCCAGTCCTCCGTCGTTCCCCTCAATGATGAAGCTCGGGTCTGCCGGGTCGATCCACATCGCGTGGTGGTCCGGGTGGAGGTAGTCGTAAGACGCGAGCGTCTTGAACGACTCGCCCCCGTCCTTGCTGTAGGTAATCGTGGAGTGCAGGCTGTAGATGCGATTCGGATTCTGCGGGTCCACGCGCAGGTCGGCGTAGTAGAAGGGCCGGTCGCCAATCTTCTTGCTGTCGTTGATCTCGCGCCAGTTTTTGCCGCCGTCGTCGGACCGGAACAGGGCGTTGTCGTCCTTTTCGACGTAGGCGTAGACGCGGTCCGGATTGCTGGGCGCAATGGCGAGTCCCATGCGGCCGAGGGTGTCTTTCGGGAGGCCGTTCTCGTGGCCGAGCTCCGTCCAGTTCTGCCCACCGTCGTGCGTCACGTGGAGCCCGGAGCCGGGACCGCCCGATTTGAAGAACCAGGGCCAGCGTCGGTACTGCCACATCGCCACGAACAGCTTGTTGGGATTCTCCGGATCCATGACCATGTCCGCCACGCCGGTCTTTTTGTTCACGTACAGAATTTTTTCCCAGGTCTTGCCTCCATCCGTCGTCTTGTAGACGCCCCGCTCTTTGTTGTACCCCCAGGTGGCCCCCTGCGCCCCGGCGTACGCCACGTCCGGATTCTCGGGGTGCACGAGCAGACGATGGATGGAGCGCGTGTTCTCCAGCCCGAGGTGCGTCCACGTCTTGCCCCCATCCATGCTTTTGTACACGCCATTGCCGCCGGTGGAGCTGTTGCGCGGGTTGCCCTCGCCGGTGCCCACCCAGATGACATCGGGGTTCCTCGGGTGGACCGTCACGTCGCCGATGGAGGTGGCGGGCTGGTCGTCGAAGATGGGGGTGAAGGTGGTCCCGCCGTTGGTCGTCTTCCAGAGGCCGCCGGAGCCGGTGCCGATGTACCAGACGTCCTTGTCGGTGGGCGACACGTCGATGGCCGTCACGCGCCCACTCATGCCCGCGGGGCCGATGGCCCGGGGCTGAATCCCGGCCAGCTTGGTGGTGTCGACCTGTTGGGCGGTGACGGGTGAGACGAAGACGACGGCAAGCCCCGCAACGACCAGGGCCGTAAGAACCGACGACAGAGAAGAGACGTCGAGGCGCATGGGCAACGAAATTGCTTCTGAGAGACACGAAGAGCGCCAGTCCCGCCGCAGGCGCCGCATCGTGGACGCTGGGGTGAGAAGACAGACGAGACCGGTGGGCATACCCTCCCCTGGTGTGAAGGCCCGCACCGCTCCATAGTTAAAGGAATGGGCGGTGGAATGTGAAGTGAGAGCCGCTTCTGACACGTGGGGAGAGGGGACCTGCCGCCAGATCCCGGAACAGCTCTGTGACCCCGTCAATGCGGCTGCTGACGCAGGAGGAGATCCATGCCTTCCAGAACCACCTGTCCGCAGGGTTCTGATCGAAGAACAACCAGACCGCGCCGAGCGGGCGGACGAACTCTTCGAACGGGTGATTCGCCCGCGGTCGACGAACCGGTCTCAGAGCATTCCTCCAGTCGAAGCCCCGGCCCATCGGTCCGCAGACGCTCTCCCACGGTAGCGTCCTCCTCAGTCGTCCACCGCGCCGTCCTCCCACCCTTCGGTAAAGATGTGATCGGCGGACGCCCCGAGGTCGCGAAGGACGGCTTTCGTCTCCACCACCATTTCAGGCACGCCGCACACGTAGAAGTCCGTCGCCGCGGCGTCGCGGACGTAGGCCGAGATGTGCTCCTGCACATGCCCGTTCGGGCCGGTCCACCGCTCGTCCGACAACACGTAGTCGACCGTGAGTCGTGCGTGGCTCGCCGACAGGCGGTCGAGCGTCTCCCGGTACATGAGGTCCGCCTGGGTGCGCTCCCCGAACAAGAGAACGGCGTGGCCCTCGCCCCCCTCCAGATACCGCGTCAGCATCGAGAGCATCGGCGTGAGGCCCGTGCCCGTCGCCAAAAACATCACGTCTCGCGCCCGATCCTGAAGGACCAAATTGCCCGAGGGTGGGGTGAGCGGAATCGTGGCCCCAATCGTCTGCTCGTGCATCCAGCCCGAGCAGGCCCCCTCGGCGTACCGCTTCACGGCGAGGGCGACAGTATCGGTGCCGGGCTGGCTGACGGGCGAGTAGGGCCGGTACCGCCGGTTTCCCTCTTCGTCCTCGAACTCCACGCTCACGTGCTGCCCCGGGGTGAAGTCGAAGGTATGATCGTCGGCCCAGAGCAAAAACTGCTTCACGCGCGGCGTAACGGCGTGGGTAGACACGAGGGTGGTGTCGAGGGTGTCAAGCGGCATCGGGGAGAACCGGGGAGATGAGGGGAACGGAATTGATGTGCGGCGAGACCGCCGGGCGCGGGCCTACCGGTCCGGCGTGGGGCGGTCGTGGGAGTCGGCAAAGGCCTCCGCCTCGTCGCGTGTCTCAAAAAAGGAGATGGTCGGATAACGCGGCTGCCCAATCCAGGTGTGCTCAGGCGTCACGTCGGTGTCCACGAGCACCCGGTCCGCGTCTGCGTCTTCAAAGACCGCCGTCGTGTCCGCAATCCCCACCGCTGAGAGCGCCTCGCGGAGGGCATCGGGGGTCCGATAGGTGCCCACCTCCTCCCCGTCCTCCGGTGCCGCCACCTCGGCCCGGGCCGAGTGAGCACGCACGATAAGGCGAGGCTCGGTCGAGGGCCGCACGAGTTGAAACAGGGCGGGCGACGGTCGGGCCTCGGAGCCGCCCGGATCGGGTCCCTCCGGCGAACGTACAGTCTGTCCCGTCTCGGTCGGCGGCTGGTTCCCACGATGAACCCCTACGTCGGTTAAGTCGTCTGGAAGATCGGACATGGATTTCGGAATCGATGTTGCCTTCATTTGTGATTCACGAAGCATAACGTTATAATAATTGATCGACCTCACCGAAGACACAGCGTGCCCGTGATTCGTCCGTGAAGGTCAACGGGGCCGAATGCGATGCAGCCACGCGACCCGTTCCCCCATCCAGGCAGTGCCCAGGACAAATCAGGTGTTCCCAAACGGAGTTCCCCCATCATGTCTCGCGTCGTCTGTCTCATTGCTCTCCTCTGCGCGCTGGGGGCCGCCGGTGCCGCGCCCCAGGTGCACGCCCAGGAGGCCCGAGAGGCCGCCGCCACTCGGCACGCCGGGACGGTCGTCAATCTGTTCGAGACCCTTGATCCGCAATCCCCGATCGACGGCGCCCTGCTGGAGCTCCCGCGCGACTGGACGGTGAAGGACGTGCATCTCCTCCAGTACGGAACGAAGCCGGTGCCGGTCCAACACCGATCCAGGACGGACGACACGGTGGTGCTTACGACCGCCTCCTCCATTCAGGGCCCCCACGAGCTCGTCGTCCGCGTGCAGACCGATCCGCAGCCGGGCATGCATCGATGGCACCTCACGCCGTTCGACCTGAGCACGACCGTCACCTCCTCCGACACGGCCCGCGAGCGCCGGTTTCACAACGCCGATCGGCTCACGCGCAGGGTCGACCTCGAACCGCCCCCCCAGCCCGACGGCACGAACCGTGCCCTGTCCCTCGACGCGGCCGACGATGCGCTGCAGGTCCGGCTGCCTGCCTCCCTAGCTCCCAGTGGCGACCGGTCCTTCACCATCGAATTCTGGATGCGAACCAGCGGGCTCAATCAGGTGCCGCTCTCCTCCTGGACGGGGGAAGAGACCACGGCCTACCCGTTCGAGTTCATCGTGGATCGGAGTGGCCGTCTCCGGATGTACTGCGGACGGTCGGGCCGTCACGAGGCGCTGCGCACGAACACCCCCGTGGCCGACGGAGACTGGCACCACGTGGCCGTCGTGTACGACGAAACCGTCCCCCGGCTCCGCCTGCTGCTTGACGGAACGAGGGTCGACTCGCTTCGCCCGCAGGCCCTGCCGACGATTTCCGGGAAGCTCCCCGTGGCCCTCGGCGGACGGCGTCCCCTGCCCATAGCTGACGATGCCAATCAGCGACTGTACACCGGTCGCCTCGATGAGGTTCGGTTCTGGCCAACCGCGCGGTCGACCTCGACGATTCGCCGGATGCGAACACGCCCGTTTGTCGACCGAGGGGCGGCGGCCCGAAACGCCCCGTTCCGCCTCAGCTTTGACGGCGAAGCGTCGCCCATAGACGACCTGCGAGGCGCAGAACAGGCCCCCGCCAGCCTCAGCTTTCGGTCGCCCCTGCGGCGCCTCCGGGCCAGCACGGACGGCGAGTCGGTGACCCTCCGCTGGACGGCCCAGGACACCGATCAAGGATCCTTCGTCGTCGAGCGGTCCCCGAACGGCCGCTCCTTTGCCGAAATCGAGCGCCTGTCGCCCTTCGACGCCGACCCGTCGTCGTCCCAGCAGGCCCGAGAGATCACGTACACCGACAAGAACGTCCCGGAGAACGTCGTTTTTTACCGCGTTCGGCAAACCGCTCCGAACGCTGAGACGAAGCGGACCACCCGAACGATCAAGGTTGGACTCGGGGGGCGAGACGCGCCGTCTCCCCCGGTCGAACTCATCGGCAACTTCCCCAATCCCTTCCGGACCTCAACGACAATTACGTATCGGGTGGAGGAGTCTCAGCTCGTCACCCTTACGGTCTGGGACCTCTCCGGCAAACAGATCACCACCTTAACCGACGCGGTGCACGAGCCCGGCTACTACGAACAGACCCTGGATGCGAGCGACCTCCCGAGCGGCCCCTATTTCGTCCGTCTCAAAACGCCTCAGGGCATCCAGTCGCACCGCATGATTCTTCTCAAGTAGGGGGGCTCCCGACGCTGGGCGTCCGGGTGTGTGCCACAACGAAACAGGGCGGGTGCCAACACCCGTTCCACCGCGCGGATTACTTCCGCTATCTTGACCAAACGAGACGTCACCGATCGTTATGGACCTCACGTACTTCGGGCACTCTACATTCCAGATCGATACCGAGGACGTAACCCTCCTCTTTGATCCCTTTTTTGCCGAAAACCCGCACACCGAAACGGATCCGAGCACCCTGGATCCCGACGTCCTACTGATCACCCACGCGCACTTCGACCACTTCTCGGATACCGAGGCGGTACTGAACAACAGCGACCCGCTTGTCATCAGCAACTTCGAGATTACCCAGTACGTCCAGCAAAACTACGATCACGACGCCATTCAGCCGCTCAATGAGGGCGGATACAAGGAATTTGACTGGGGGCTGGTGGAGTCGACCCACGCCCGCCACAGCTCCTCCTTCCCCGACGGCACCTACGGGGGCGTGCCGAACGGCTTCGTGCTCGAACTGGGCGACGACGTGGTTTATAACACTGGAGACACCGCCCCCTTCGCGGAAATGCAGTGGGTGAGCGATCTCCGAGACGTCGACGTCATGCTGGCCCCCATCGGCAACGTCTTCACCATGGACATCTACGGCGCCCTGCACACCGCCGATATGGTGGAGCCGGACCTGGTGATACCGCTGCACTACGACACCTTCCCGCCTCTCGAGACGAACCTTGACGCCTTCGAGGAGTCCTTCGAGGAGGAGGGCTACGAGACGCGTGTCTTCGGGGCCGGCGAGACCGCTGCGCTGTAGGGTGAGCGGGCTCCGTGCCCACGACGGGTTTCCGTCCACGCCGGGCCTGATGCTGGGCGTGTGCCTTTTGGTGTGATGCGTGAAACGTGATTCGTGACGTGGCCTCCTGTTGTGAAGATCAGTCACGCATCACACCTCACGTATCACCTTCCAGTTCAGACGGCAAGCGAGACGCTTTCTCCACCTGACCCTCACCCCTGACACGGCAGTCTCTCGTGACGACACTTGGCATCGTCTCGGATACCCACGGCTACTTTCACCCCAATCTGCCGGAGGACCTGGCGGGGGTGGATCACATTCTGCATGCTGGGGACGTGGGCGATCCCGCCATTCTGGACGGGCTGGACGCCGTGGCTCCGGTCACGGCGGTATGGGGCAACGTCGACGGCGCGTCGATCCGCGAGCGCCTGGGGGAGCACCAGCGGTGGACGGTGGAGGGGCTCGACGTGTGGATGACCCATATCGCTGGGCGGCCCGGTCGCTGGCAGCAGGGCATGGGCGAACGTCTGGCGGCCAATCCGCCCGACATGCTGGTGTGCGGGCACAGCCACATTCTGCAGGTCGAGCGGGTGGCGTCTCTCGACGACATGCTGTTCGTCAATCCCGGGGCCGCCGGCAAGCAGGGGCTCCACCAGGAGAAGACCTGTCTCCGCCTCACCGTCGACGACGGCCGGGCCACGGAGGCGGCGGTGGTGCATCTCGATCAGGAGGCCTCGTCGTCCCCCGAAGGCGTCCCCGAGTCATGACGACGCGCGACCCACGGAATCGAGGCCGCCGGTACGACGGTGCGCTGGGACGGCGCCAGTTTGCCCGGTGGGTCATCCGCGGCATTCGCACGCTGGCGGTGCCGACCGTGGTGCTGAGCCTGCTCCTGGCCGCGGATGTCGTGTTGCCCGGGACGACGGAGCAGGGCCTGGTGTATCGCCGTGCCGTGAATGCCCAGTGGATGGGCCCGGATGGCATTGACGTGTCGGTGGGCTGGCCGAATCGACCGAACTGCCTGGAGCAGCGCGAGGACGCCGGCCGAACCCTCCTGTTCACCACCCGCCCCGGCTGCGCGGGCACCCTGTCGGTCAGCGTTCCGTTCGGCCGCCGCCTCGCGGGCAACGACACGCTGCGCGTCGTCCGGACGCCCCTCTTCGGACAGGTGCGCGCCGTCCATCGCCCGGCCCATGGACAAACGGACGCGTGGTATCCGCTCTGGGACCTGGGGCTTTACGTCGTCATCGGACTCGTGCCCCTGGTCAGTCTTGGGCGGGACTTCGGCGTGTACGACACCAGGGGTGGAGTCTCGCGCTATCATTTCGCGTACCTGCTGCCGGCGCTCGCCGCCGAGGTGCTCTACGCGTGGCTTCTCCTGCGGGCGATCGGGGGAGGGTGACGGTGTCTCATCCGACATCGCCGCGGGCGCCTTGGACAAGTTGTTCGGCGGGGGGCGCATCGGCGGTCTGGTCACGTCCCCAACGCATCCGCGACCGGCGTCGGGCCCCCCGGTCACTCCGACCTGGGGGATCAGCAACAGTACAAATTTCGGCTCTGGCGCAAAGGAACGCCGGTTTGCTCCTCAGACTCTCTTCATGAACTGAACCCCCTGACACTCGTTGGGGATATTGGAATCGTCTTCTACCCTGTGTCCAGAGGTGGAGACTTCTGTAGCAGTAGACTGCCCGGTCGTCTAATGGCAGGACAGCGGCCTTTGGAGCCGTTAGTGGTGGTTCGAATCCACCCCGGGCAGCAGTCTTCTCCCCGCCCCCAGCGCCTCGTCCCCGGCTCCGTCCCTCCACCTCCCCATGCGCGCCTCGAGCAATGACAACCGCGTTGCCATCTTTGGGGGCCGCTCGAACCCGGCCCTGGCCCAAAAAATTGCCGAAGCGTACGGCACGACGCTCGGCGACCTTACCATCCGCGACTTCGCCGACGGGGAGATCTACGTCCACTTCGAGGAGTCCATCCGGGGGGCCGATCTGTTTATCATCCAGAGCACCCACCCCACGGCCGACAACTGGATGGAGCTGCTCCTTCTAATTGACGCCGCGAAGCGGGCCTCGGCGGAGCGTGTGACGGCCGTCATTCCGTACTTTGGCTACGCCCGGCAGGAGCGGAAGGACCAGCCGCGCGTCTCCATTGCGGCCAAGCTGATGGCCAACATGCTGACCTCCGCGGGCGTCGACCGCATCCTTACGATGGAGCTGCACGCCTCCCAGATCCAGGGCTTCTTCGATGTGCCGGTCGACCACCTGTACGGCTCTACCGTCCTCATCGATCACGTGCGCGAACTGGGCCTGGAGAACTTCGTGGTGCTGGCGCCGGACGTGGGGGGGTTGAAGATGGCCCGCTCGTACGCCGAACGGCTGGGGGTGAACCTTGCCCTGGTGGACAAGCGCCGTCCTCGCCAGAATGAGGCTCAGGTGATGAACGTGATCGGCGACGTGGAGGGGAAAAACGTCCTCATCATCGACGACATCGTCGACACGGCTGGGACGCTCACGCGCGCCGCCAGTGCCCTCCGCGATCGGGGCGCGCTGGACATCATGGCGGCCTGCACGCACGGCCTTCTCTCCGGCCCGGCCTACGACCGCATCGAGGACTCTCCCCTCGAACGGCTCATCATCACCGACACGATTCCACTCAAACGGCCGTCGGACTCGATTGACGTCGTGAGCGTCTCGAACTTGTTCGCGAAGGCCATCCGCCACATCTATACCGACCGGTCGGTCTCCACGCTCTTTACCGAGTAGCGCCCGCCTGCTCTGTAATGGAAGGGTCCAAAGATCGGATCGAGACCCCTCTTTCGTGTTGCGTATTTCGTATTGTGTACTCCCCCGACGGTGCTACGCAATACGCACTGCGCAATACGACGGCCCGAGCGTCTATTTTGCTTGAATCGACAGCGGCTTTGCTCGAATCGACGGTGGGGGACCGGAACCTCAACGCACAACCGTGTTAGGAGTGCTCTTGCACACAAAGGTGATCGGTTCGCCGATCGTCTTTTGTATCGCCGCCGCGCCTTTTCATCGGAATGAGTATCCCGTCATGGACGCCCCTGTCATCGAAGCCCAGCCGCGCGAGACCGGCTCGAAGGCCGCCCGCGACATCCGCAACAACGACCGCGTTCCGTGCATCTTGTACGGACAGACCGTCGAGTCGACCCCGCTGAAGATCCCGATCGGGGCCTTGAACAAGCTCATCTACCGGCGGACGGCCCCGGTGGCAGACGTGCAGGTGAACGGGACTACCCGGCACTGCATTCTTAAGGACTACGACCTCCATCCGCTCACGGACCGCCCCATTCACGCCGACTTCCAGGCGCTCGAAGAGGGCGAAGAGGTCACCCTGACGGTGCCCATCGCGTACACCGGCGTTCCCGTAGGCCAGCAAAACGGCGGCGACACGCAGCAGATTGCGCGGGAGCTCTCGATCTCGGTCCTGCCCGAAAATATTCCCTCCCAGATCGAGGTCGACATTTCCGACCTGGCCATCGGCGACTCGATTCACGTGTACGATCTTGAGTTCGACTACGAGATCAATACGCCGCGGGCCCAGACGCTCGTGACGGTCGTGGTCCCGCAGATCGAGGCCACGCCGACCACCGAGGAAGAGGAGGAAGAAGAGGAGCTCACCGAAGAAGAGATCGCCGAAGAGGGCGAGGCGGTCGACACGGAAGAAGGCGAAGAGGTCGAGGGCGAAGGCCCGCCCGAGGGCGGCGAGGGCGAACAGGACTACCAGGACTATCAGTAAGAGCGCGCCGGGCCGCCTCTCGCCCGGTCGCGTACACAGACTCGCAACTTCCCCTTGAGGGCGGCCCACTCGGCCGCCCTTTTCTTTTGCGTTCCACGACTGGATTCCGCATATGCCCTCCCCGTCCCTGCTCGCCATTGGTCTCGGCAATCCCGGTGCCGAGTACGAAGATACCCGCCACAACGTCGGCCATCAGGTTCTGGAGGCCCTGGCCGACCGGCTGGACGTGTCCTTGGAGCACGAGACGAACGCCCTCGTGGGCTGGGGCCGCGACGACGGCGCCAAGGTGGGACTCGCCGTTCCTCTGAGTTACATGAACCGGAGCGGAGGGCCGGTCGCGTCGCTCCAGGAGCAGTACGACCTGGCCCTCGACGATCTCCTGATCGTCGTCGACGACCTGCACCTCCCCGTCGGCACCATTCGCCTTCGCCCGTCCGGGAGTAGCGGCGGACACAACGGACTCGCACACGTCGCCCAGCGGCTGGGCACCACCGAGTTTCCGCGGCTCCGCGTGGGCATCGGCGACGACTTTCCCGAGGGCCGACAGTCCGACTACGTCCTGTCCCCGTTCTCGCCCGATCAGCACCCGAAGATTCGACGGGCAATCAAGGCGGCGGGCAACGCCATCCTGACCACCGCCCACGAGAACCTGGAGGCGGCGATGAACCAGTTCAATTGAGCAGCCCTTCTTTCTTCTGGAAGGACCTCCGATTCAGAGCCAGGGATTCTCGTCTCAGAAGCGTATTGCGTGGTGCGTATTTCGTATCTCGTTCTGACCTCCCTCCGGAGTACGCAATACGAAATACGCAATACGCAAACCACCTGGTTTTCACCTTGAATTACGTAGACCGCCCTACCAACCGCGAACGCGCCTCAATAGGTTACAAGCCGTTTTCCAGGTGCCTGGAGGACGTGCGTGCCGCGGTTTTGCTCTCATGGGCGATCTGCGTCCTCCCCGCGGCACGCGGCTTTGCGGTCTCGAATATCTCTCTTGAACGAACAGGACGACCATTTCTATGGACATGACACTACTACTCAAATGGCTCATTCCCGCCAGCGGTGTGCTGGCCCTGCTGTATGCCTTCGCGACGACCCGGTGGGTGAACAGACAGGACCAGGGCACCGACCGGATGATCGATCTGTCGGCGAACATCGCGGAAGGCGCCCGCACGTTTTTGAATCGCGAGTACCGATGGCTCAGCATCTTCGTCGTTGTTGTGGCCGGACTCCTGATTGTGGCCAACCTGGGACAGGTGAACTCCTCCTGGTGGGTGGGGATCTCGTTCATCGCGGGCGCGATCTGCTCGGGACTGGCCGGCTTTATCGGCATGACCGTGGCGACGAAGGCCAACGTCCGGACCACTCAGGCCGCTCGCACGAGCCTCGGGCCTGCCATGAACGTGGCGTTTTCCGGGGGCCTCGTGATGGGACTCTCGGTCGTGGGGCTCGGCGTGCTCGGGCTCGGGGGACTCTTCCTTCTCTACGACAACGCGCTGGGCTGGGAGATTCCGAAAGTCATCAACGTCATCACCGGCTTCTCGATGGGCGCCTCCGCCATCGCACTCTTTGCTCGCGTAGGCGGCGGCATTTACACGAAGGCCGCGGACGTGGGGGCCGACCTCGCCGGCAAGGTGTACGCCGGGATTCCGGAGGACGACCCGCGCAACCCCGCCACGATTGCCGACAACGTGGGCGACAATGTGGGCGACGTGGCCGGCATGGGCGCCGACCTGTTTGAAAGCTTCGTCGGCGCCATTATCGGCACGATGGTGCTCGGCGCCTCCTTCACCACAGCCTTCGGCAGTGCGGACGAAACGCTGACCCTCGCCGGCGTGATGTTGCCACTGGTGCTGGCCGCCGTCGGCATTCTCGTCGCCATCATTGGATCGTGGTTCGTGACCGTCGAGGAGGGCGGCGATCCGCAAACGGCCCTCAACACCGGCGAGTTTGGGGCGGCCGCCATCATGGCCGTCGCCTCGTACTTCCTCATCACCTGGATGCTGCCGGCCACCTGGACGTCGGAGGCCATCGCCTTCAGTGCCCGGAACGAGTACACGGCCATTGGCGTCTTCTGGGCGGTCCTGATTGGGCTGGCGGCCGGACTGCTCATCGGCCTCATCACCGAGTACTACACGGGCACCGACTACGGCCCGGTCGAAGGCATTGCCGAGCAGAGCATCGCTGGCACGGCCACCAACATCATCAGCGGCCTCGGCGTGGGCATGCAGTCGGCCGGCGCGCCCGCCCTGATCCTCGCCGTCGCCATCGTCGGCGCCAACTACTTCGCCGGCCTCTACGGCATCGCCATCGCCGCGGTGGGCATGCTCTCCATCACAGGGATGCAGCTCGCCATCGACGCCTACGGCCCGATCTCGGACAACGCGGGCGGGCTCGCTGAAATGAGTGATCTCCCCTCCGAGGTGCGCGACCGCACCGACAAGCTCGACGCCGTGGGCAACACGACCGCCGCCATCGGCAAAGGCTTCGCCATCGGCTCCGCCGCACTGACGGCGCTGGCCCTCTTCGCGGCATATATGCGACAGGCCGACGTGCAGAGCATCGACGTGTCGGACCCCGTCATTCTGTCCGGCCTCCTCATCGGAGCGGTTCTGCCCTACGTCTTCAGCTCACTCTCGATTGAAGCCGTGAGCCGGGCGGCCGGCGACATGATCAAGGAGGTGGGGCGCCAGCTCGACGAGATTCCGGGCATTATGGAGGGCGAAGGGGATCCTCAGTACGTGCGCTGCGTGGACATTTCCACGAAGGCCGCGCTCCGCGAGATGGCCGCGCCCGGCCTGCTCGCCATCCTCGTGCCCGTCGTCGTCGGCTTCTTTATCGACAAGGGCATGCTCGGCGGCCTGCTCGCCGGTGTGACGGTGTCCGGCGTCCTGTTCGCGATCTTCCAGAGCAACGCGGGCGGTGCCTGGGACAACGCCAAGAAGCGCATCGAGGCCGACTATACCGGCGAAGACGGCGAGACCCACGGCAAGGGCAGTGAAGCGCACACGGCCTCGGTCGTGGGCGACACGGTGGGCGACCCACTGAAGGACACGAGCGGCCCGAGCCTCAACATTCTCATTAAGCTCATCGCGGTGGTGTCTCTCGTGATTGCCCCGCTGATCGCGTAGACGGACCGATCTGCGTAACGCTGTCCGGCGGGACAGGAGGCACGGGGCACCCCGTCCTGCTGTCCCGCTTTTTTTATCGGCGATGGTTCCGTACATTGACTTATGCCGGG
>JBDGQM010000224.1:0-5881 GCA_042219065.1 Salinibacter sp.
AGGTGCATTAGAGCCTCCCGATCCCGCTCCTACACCGAGAGCCCTCGAGGACTTCAAACTTCAAACAGCGCGTCGAAGTACTGCTCGCCCCCATCGCAGACGATGCTCACGACTCGCGCGTTCGGGTCTTGGGCACAGATGTCGAGCGCCACCGAAAGGGCCGCTCCCGCACTCGGACCGATCGGAATTCCGTGCTCCTGGGCCGACGTGCGGGCCTGCTGGAAGGCCTGCTCGTCGGCGACGTCGCGCATCTCGTCGAGATAGTCAAACCACATCGTCGGAAGGTCTCCGCCTTTTCCGAGGCCTTCCACACTGGTGTCGTAGGGCACCGGCTCGTCGCCGCGGAACGCCGTCGAGATGTTCGAGCATTCGGCGTCCACGCCCACGACAGTCACGTCGCGCCCTTCGGCCTCGGCCCGCTCTTTTACGTGACGGGCACTTCCGCTGAGGAGCCCGCCCGTGCCCATCGCGCTGACGAGGTGGGTCATCTCCCCTCCGGCCTGCGCCCAGATTTCCGGCCCCGTCCACTGGTAGTGCACGCCCGGATTGGACTGGTTGTGGTATTGATCAACGAGGAACGCTCCTTCCTCCTCGGCAAGGCGCGCGGCCACCGTCCGGTAGTATTCGGGATGATCCGAGTCCACGTCCGGGCACTGGTGCACCTCCGCGCCGAACGCCTTCATGTAGCCGATCTTATCGGGACTCGTGCCCTCCGGACACGTGAGCTTGCACGTAAGGCCCAGGCGATTGGCCACGAGCGCTACGCCGCCGGCGGTGTTTCCGGAACTGGCCTCTACGACCGTATCGTAGTCGCCCTCCTGAAGCGCCTCCGTCAGGATGCCCATCGCGATGCGGTCCTTCATCGACCGGGTGGGGTTCTCCGACTCCATCTTACAGAGGAGCCGCCCGTCGGCTACCCCCGGATACGGAATCATTGGAGTATCGCCAATCTGGCTCAGGACCGGGTCCTCCGTGGGAAAGGGAGAGGCAGGAAGCGCGTCAGTGCGGTCCAGAGAGCGAATCGTCGCGTCAGTTGGCATAAGTGAGGAAACGGGGTGGGAAAGAGCTATCGACACTGCGAATTGGACCGGTGCACTCCCCACATGTTCGCCTGCGGGCCCAGTTCGAGGTGACTACCGGACGAAGGCGCGAACTCTGATACAGTTCTGATCCCTGTATTCCTTCGGGCCAAGACATCGATCGCGAAGCTCCCCCAAGACAGATTCTCGGCCCGACATGCGCGACCACGACCGCCGGACTCAGGGGCGAATGGGACTTAAGAGGGTCCGATCAGAGACTCTAGCGAGGGGCCTCGTTGGGAATGGGGGATTCGGTGCAAACCGGCGGATCGCTCCTGAGGTCATCCAGTTGTAGTGATCTGGACCGCGAGGACTCCCCGCAGAGACCGCGCCGTTCTCCGATCACGCCACACGTTGCCGTTTATGCCCTCCGAAGACGACTTGCGCCCGGCCGACACGTCCGCCTCCGACGCTGACGCGGAGGAAGCCGCGAATCTGCCCTGGGTCGGGCACTGGCAGGTACTCCGCTGGGACGGCCAGTCGCCCGCTGTCCCGACTTATTACGTCGCCACCCCGAACACCTGGGACGTTGTCAAAGATGACGGCGGCACTCCCTCGGTCGCTCCACATCCAATTCTGGAGCCCGGCCGGGAAGCGGTCGTGCTCAAGGACGAGGGCGCCGACGACACCGATCGGGAGCGGTGGGAGGTCGAGGTGTCCGGGGATCGACTTACGGTGACCGCACTGACCGGCCCCCACGAGGGCGCCGTGGGCGTCGCCGAGCGGATTTCAACCAGTCCCGTCGAGACCATCGGCGACGACGAACCCGCTGCGGAGGCGTGACGAAATCGCGTCCGGTCCTGCGGGGACCGTCTCCTAAACCGAACGTGCGCCCCGATGCAAAATGCCGCGTACCGACTCGCGCTGGTGGCTGGAATCGGGGGGCTTCTGCTCCTCATGTGGGCGCCGCAGGGGGGTGGCGTGGAGAATGCGCTCGGAACGGCCCTGCTCGCCGTGGCGGGGCTTCTGGTGGGGCTGGGGACAGTGATTGACCTGCTGGGCTACGTGGAGGAGGGCGCGACCGACGCCGAGGACCTGAACGGGTGAGTCGCAATGCCGGGACGCCATCCTCCCGCACAGCGGTTACGCGGCGGCGAGGAGTACTGCCCGGCGCAGTTCTGTCCACCGGCCCTCTGTGTCTTCGGGATGATGCGGGTTCTTCTCCCGCAGCCACATCTCGACGGTCGTCAGGTGGACCTCGTCCTCCAGCCGACGCGCCACCTCCCGGTAAACCTCGGTCGTGGTCTCCACCTCAGCCTCCCCCATCACCTCCCAGGCCACCCCCGCGTACTGTTTCGTGGTCGGGGGCACGTCCACTTCCTCCTCAACCGCGGTAGGGCCGAGCGCCCGACGGCGCAACTCGTGGGCCACAACCTGCTTCCGCACCCGCAGGGCATTGTACTGAAGGGCATGCTGCACGTGCCGGGCCTGCTCCTCCCTTTTCATCGGACCGCGGGCCTCCAGTGGAACTGGATCTGGGAGGCGCTCTTCGAGCCGCGCCATCTCTTCCTCTATGGTCGTCCGCAGGGCGCGGAGGTCCGCAATGCCCTTCTCCTCGACCTGAGCCGTGGCCCGGTCGCGGGCCGCACGCAATCGCTCCCGCCACTCGGCCCGAAGGCGATGAAGGGCATGGGAGGAAGTGTCGTCCATCGAACTGGGGGATCGAGAAAACACAGGGACGCGGCGCTCTCCGGTCAGTCCGGACTCAAACGACCGGCAGCAGAAGCCAAACTGTCGACCGGGTCGTCGGGTTCAGAATGAGACCAGTGCGGGGATCGTGTTTCGGCGCGTGCGCGTTCTGGAACATCCTGCCACTTTTTGCCAACCGATGCTCCAACACCGATGTCTCTGCTGCGCTCGTTCGAGGCCCAACGCGATCTGGTGCTCGATGCGCTTCGCGTGTACCTGGGGACGGGGCTGTTCTTCCGGGGCCTCGCACTTCTCGTAACGGATACGGGGCTTCAGCAACTGGCCGGTTCCACCAGTCTTGGGCTCTCCGGGCTCACCGTCTACGTGACGACGGCCCACTTGGTGGGCGGCGTCCTCCTTGCCGTGGGCCTGTACACACGGTTGGCCGCTCTCGTCCAACTTCCCATTCTCGCAGGGGCCGTGGTGGTGGTTCACTGGCAGGACGGCCTCCTGTCGGCCAATCAGTCGCTGGAGTTTTCGGCCCTGGTGCTGTTTCTGCTCGTGCTCGTGTGCACGTTCGGAAGCGGACGGTGGTCGCTGGACGCACGCTGGCGGCGGGCGCCGGCCCCGGTGGTGTCGGAGGCTTCCCAGCGTCCGGCAGCGCAGAGGTGAGAATAGAGATCGTACGCAAGGCGGCGCTGCCCTTCCAACTTCTAATTCTAAACCTTGATAAACACACAACGTCGTAGGCCCGCTCAGACCGAACTCGTTGCCCGTTGCAAGGGAGTGACCTACTAAAGTCGACGCTGACGCGCCCTACATTCTTCACGACGCCCATCCTTCAAATGCACAATCCCCGCCCAGGAGCCGTGAGAGGGGAAATTCAGCCCGAAAGAGACAGATCAATCCGTGGACAGAAAGGGCCCAGTGCGGACAAAAGGGCCGACAGGAGGGCAAAAACGATCCACACATAGAAAAAGCGCCCCGGTGGCAGGGCGCAATTATTTCAAACATCGTCTACTACATGATAATAAAATCGTCCCCCAGGAACCCTTAACCCTAGGATGACAATCTTGTAACGCAACCGGAGAGAAACGAGAGGATTCCGATTTGCAATGGCGCTGCCCCTCTATACTCCCGCGCCCCCACGCTCCCATTTTCTCTACCAATGTTTGCCCTTATCCGGCTGTCCTGGTAGAATCACGGTCCGCACCCCTTCCCGACCAATCCATGCACTGACCAATGTCTGAGCAATCGCTCTCGCCCGGCCAGGCGCTCGGCCGATGGATCCTTCACGTTTTCGTCTTCCTCCTGTCCGGCGGCGTGGCGGCCGGACTCTCGGCGCTCGCCTACCAGGCCATTGCGCAAACTCAAACGCCGCTGGGCATCTACGCCGTCATCTTCGCGGCGAGCGGGGGCATCGCGTACCGACAGGCGGAGCGCGTTATGGAGAATGAACGGTGACGAGTGATGCGTGAGGTGTGGAGAAGAAAAAAATCACGCATCACGTTTCACACATCACGATCCCCTTACACGGCCTCTTCTTCGTCCTCCTGCTTTTTCTGGGCGTAGAGCTCTGTGATGACGGACGCAAGCAACTCCGGCTGTTCCTCGGAGAGCTCCTCCACGAGGGGCAAAAAGTCCTCGACGCTCTGCTCCATTCCATCCGGTGAGGAGTCGAAGTCGGCGTAGCGATCCTCGAGGAGCTCGCGGGCCGTCCGATGGGGGTCTTCCGGGAGCTCCGCCCGTTCGAGCTCAATGTCGTAGGTGTTGGCCATCCGCTTGAGCTCAAACTCGTCCTCGTGGGTGGAGAGGACGATCGTCGTGCCCTCCTCGCCGGCCCGGGCCGTGCGGCCGGAGCGGTGGATGATGTACTCGTGGTCCTGTGGCACGTCGTAGATGAAGACGTGGCTCAGGTCGGACACGTCGATGCCACGAGCCGCCACGTCCGTCGCTACGAGGAGACGCAGCTCCCCCTCCCGCAGCCGGTCGAGCGCCTTCTCGCGATCGCGCTGGGAGAGATCGCCGGACATTTCATCGACGTCGTACCCCTTGTTGCCGAGGAACTTGTTGAGGTAGCTCACCTCCCGCTTCGTGTTGGCGAAGATGAGGGCCGACTCCGGCTCTTCCAACTCCATGAGCTGCGCCAGCACCCGATCCTTGTCCATCGGATTGACCAGGTAGTAGCGGTACTCATTCTCCTCCACGCTCACCTTGTCGGTGCTAAGGGAGAGGAACCCCGGATCGTCGAGGAACTCGCGGGCCACCGTTCGCACCTTCGGCGGCATGGTGGCGCTGTACATATACGAGACGCGATCCTCCGGCACGTACTCCACAATCTCCTTCATGTCCGGGTAGAAGCCCATCGAGAGCATCTCGTCGGCCTCGTCGAGCACCAGCATCCGGAGGGTGCTGGCGTCAAAGTTGTCCTTCTTGAGGTGATCGAGAATGCGTCCGGGGGTCCCAATGACCACCTGCGCGCCCTCCTGCAGGCCCTTGATCTGGGGCTGGTAGCCGACGCCGCCATAGATCAAGACCGCGTCCATCCGGTTTGTGCGCGGCGTCGCAATCTTCATTTGCTCGAACTCCTCGTGGATCTGCCGGGCCAACTCCCGGGTGGGGGTGAGGATGAGGACCTGCTGCTCCTCCTTGTCCGGATTCACCAGGTCGAAGAGCGGGAGCAGAAAGGCGCCGGTCTTGCCCGATCCGGTCTGGGACTGCACGATCAGGTCGCGTCCCTCCAGGATGTAGGGAATGGCCTTCTGCTGAACGTCCATCAGGTCGGTCCAGCCGGCGGCGTGCACGGCCTGCTCCATGTGCCCGGACAGATCGTTGACGGTCACCTCGTCGAGGGGCGGGTCCGGTTCGCGAAGCTCACCGATCTCGTCGCGTCTCCGCTCCTTCTGCGCCTCGGAGGTCAGGTCGATGACATTCGTATACGGGCTGTCTGAAATCTCGGGAGCCATGCGGCAAGCGACGTAAGGTTAGATGCCAGTTTGGGGCGTAGTGGATGCATGCTTCGGCGTCGCGGATTGGCCCGTGACGGGGCGGGACGGTGGAAAGAATGCCACGATCGAAGCCGCAACCCAAAGTGGGACATTTATTACGAAAAGCTCCTCTGGTCGATCCTCCAAATCCTTAATAGACGACGAAAAGCGAAGCAACAGGCCTAC
>JBDGQM010000225.1:0-1704 GCA_042219065.1 Salinibacter sp.
GCCCCCAGCCGGAGCCGCGAGGTGAGGTCGGGCACGAGCGGCCACCCCAGGTGGGTCGCGAGCCGCTGCGTCGCGTCCGCCGCGGCAGCGGTGTCGAGCCGTCCCGCCACGACGAGTCCCTGTTCGGTGCCGCCGAGCCGCTCCGCGAGGGCCTCCACCTCGGCGCCGGGCGGCGTGGCGACCGGCGTCGGGTACTGCGTGTACGGCTCCGCGCCGGCGGCCCAGTCTTCGACCGTAGCGGGGATCGTGACGGTGGTCTCCGACTCGACCGGCTCCAGCGGCTTCCGAAACATGCAGTTGACGTGCACGGGCCCGGCGGGGGCGCGCTGCGTGCGGTGGACCGCCTGATTGGCCGTCGTGAGGACGTACGCCGGGTTAATCTCGTCGGACGGCGGGGGCACGTCCACCTGCCACCGCACGTAGTCCCCGAAGATCTTGACCTGATCGATCGTCTGGTTCGCGCCGGTGTCTCGCAGTTCGGGTGGGCGGTCGGCCGTGAGGAGGAGGAGCGGCACGCCGTCCACGGATGCCTCCACGACGGCGGGCAGCCCGTTGGCGACGGCGGTGCCGGAGGTGGTGATCCAGGCCGCGGGCGTCTGTGTGGCCCGGCCCGCGCCCAGCGCGGCAAAGGCGTTCCCCCGCTCGTCCACGTGAAGCACCGTCTCCGCGTCCGGATGCCAGGCCGCCGCAACGGTCAGCGGGGTCGACCGCGACCCGGGCGCCACAAAAAACGTCTCGACCCCGGTCCGGACCAGTTCTTCGACGAGCAACTGCGTCCAGAGATAGGTGGGATTCGGCGCGTCGAGAACGGAGGATGGATCAGGCACGAGAGTGGTGCGATTCGGTGCGGACGAGTTGCCATCGCCGGACTCAGCGTCGAACACGCGAGTTCCGTGTACCGGTCACCGGGACGCCGTTTCGGGATCGGCCACGCCCATGATGGCGGCAAAGTCGCCGATCTTCTGCTCGATCTCTTCCCACTCCCGATCCGGCGTGGACCCCTCCACGATGCCCGCCCCGGAGAAAAGCGCAATCTGATTGTTCTCCACGAGCCCCGCCCGCAGGGCCACCGCAAATTCGGCGCTGTCGCGCCCCACCCAGCCCACCGGCCCGGCGTACCAGCCGCGATCGAAGGGCTCCTGCGCCCGAATCGCCGCCACGGCGTTGTCGGTGGGCACGCCCCCAACGGCGGGGGTCGGGTGAAGCGTCTCAAGCAGGTCTGCCGTGTGCGTGTCGGCGTGAAGGGTGCCCTGAATCCGAGAGTGCAGATGCCGGCCGCGGGCCAGGGCCAGCTCGTCGGTCGCCTCCGGAGACTGGACCGTGGTACAGACCCCCTCGAGATCGGCCCGGATGGCGTCTTCGACGAACGCGTGCTCCCGGCGTTCTTTGGGGCTCTGCAGCAGCTCCTCGCGGAGCGCCGCGTCTTCGGCCTCCGTCTCTCCGCGGGGCCGCGTTCCGGCCACCGCCTCGCTCACGACGCTCCGCCCCGCCCGCCGAAACAGCCGCTCGGGCGAGGCCCCCACGAACGCGGGCCCCTCCGCCGGCCGCACCGCAAAATGATAGCAGCCCGGCGTCGCCGCCTCCAGGTGGCTCAGCACGAGCAGCGGATCCATCGAGTCTCCGAGCATAAGGGCCACGCGCCGGGCCAGCACCACCTTGTCGAGCGCGTCTCCCTCGATCGCGTCGAGCGCCCAGCGAATCATC
>JBDGQM010000225.1:1804-17954 GCA_042219065.1 Salinibacter sp.
GCCTGCGGCTGTGCGGCGTCGAAGCGGAGCCCGCCGTAGTACCGGATGGCCGGGGCGGCCTCCCCGAGGCGGTCGTCGAGGCGCTCGCCGAGGGCCTCGTAGTCCACCGGGGCCCGCGCGCCGGATACGACATCCGCCGCGCCCACCGCCGCAATTGTTCGCGTCTCGCCGCGGCCCGACCAATAGGCCGTCTCGGAGAGCGATTGGGCCCGAATCCAGTCGATCGGGCGGACCGGTTCCGGAACGGAGACGCTCACTCGCGTGAGGCACGGGGCCGTTCCTCGCCCCGACCGGACGGCCTGCCGAACGTGCGTCGACAGGGCCGCCCGCACCTCGTCGGCGGCGTCAATGTCTCGAATGACAGCGGGATTGAGATCGAGCATGTGCGTGCGAAAGCAGGATGCGATCCGCGAATGCCAGAAGCGCGCCAGTGTGTTTCCCAGGGACGTCGGTCGTTTCAGGTCAGGGCCGACACCTCGGAGGACAAGTGCGCCGTACAGTTCAAAAGATCGGCCTGCGCCCGTCCGTCCTCGTAGACGACCCGGTTGACGCAGGTGTTGGAGTGCCCCAGCTCTTGCATGTGCTCGAGCCCGTAGTCGTCGAGCAGCGTCGCGAGCAGCACCCGGAGGTACCGGCCGTGCGTGACGACGAGCGTCGTCCGTCCCACCTCCCGGGCGAGAATATGCCGAAGGGCCCGCTGGGCGCGCCCCTGCACATCCCGAATCGACTCGCCCCCCTCCACGGCCCGATCGTAGGCCCCCTCCTGCCACTCGGCCTTGAGGGCCGACATCGATGCGTCGCGTTCCTCGGAGGGCGGCTCCCCCTCCAGCACGCCCCAGTTCATCTCCCGCAGGGCGCGCAGATGCGTTCGGGACAACGGCTCGTGGGGCCGCACGAGAATGTCGGCCGTCTGCTTGGCCCGCTGCAGCGTACTGGCGTACAACGAGTCGATCGAGACCGACGCAAGGCGCTGCGCGAGGGCCTGCGCCTGCGCCCGACCGTCGGCGTTGAGCGTGCTGTCCACGCCTCCCCCCTGCACGATGCCGCGTCGGTTGTGCTCGGTCTCGCCGTGGCGGACAAGATACAAAGTGGTGGGGGCATCCGCCGGGGGCGGAGAAAAATCGTCACGCATACGAGCAGCGGGTTGAATGAAAACGAAAGCGTTCAGGCCGCGGACCGAAGCTACCGGTCGCCGGAACGGTCTCGGGGCGACACGTCATCGTCCGCCTCTTCGTGCCCGTGCAGATTGTCGAGAATGTCTTTCGTGATGTCGTCCACCTGCGGGAGCGACAGGCGGTACTTGAGCGCGACCCGCACGATGAGCCCCCGCAGCACCTGATCGGCCACGGGCAGGGGATACAGCATGCGCCGGAGCGGCCGAATCGCGTATCCCGCGGCCCACTCCAGCACGCCCCATCGGAGCAGAACAAAGCCGACCAGCCCCACGCCGACGGCGGTGTACCTCTCGGCGCCGGCGAAGGCGCTCATCGTGAGGACGTAAAAGAGCGCCTGGGCGAGCACGTGCTCCAGCATCGACACGGCACGAACCGCAAGCAGACTCGGGAGGGACGGACTCAGAAGGGCCCATCCTACGAACAACCCGAGTGCGCCGGCCAGCGCCCACCCCGTGGGCAGGCCCCAAAGCAGCAGCGGAAGGCTCCACAGCACGATGGTTCGGGCCGAGTCGACCCACGTGTCCGCCCACTGAAGCAGCTGTTCCAGCGACACGTGATCGAGCACGGCCCCGGCATACTCCTGCACGTCCTCTTCCGTGACGTGGTACCACCGCCCCCCGTCCGTCAGGATGCCGTACGGCGTATCGACGTAAGGGGGTGAAGACGAGGGCTCCATCCGCACACCAGTGGAAGGGAAAGGATCGATCCGTTGTAGGGTCAAAGGATAGTCCCAGAGACTGCGTCAGTCCAATTGCTCCGGAACAGAATGAACGTACACGGGACGGAGGGCGCGGTTTCAATTTAGACTGAAAGTTGCAGAATCCATTCGCCCGCCGAACTCCCGGCGTTCCTCCACACCCGCCTACCCTCATATCAAATGCGAGCGCTCAATGTGCATTATTGCTCCTACCTGTTTACCGATGCGTGAGGAACTTCTTAAACGGGATGTGCCCACCTCGACCGAGAATGCTCTGGCGGAACGGGGCTGAGTGTGGGAGTATGGGCGTACGGGCGTTCTTTCTCCCACACCCACACACCCCCAAACGCCCATACTCAGAGGCTTTATCTTCAGAAATTTCTGCACGGCTCGGTATGTAGGGACGACCCGCCGGTCGTCCCTACATCGAGACGGAGACAAAATCTACCTTTCGGTTCCCATTTATTGACCGCGCCGACCCCTCTGGATCTGCACACCGATTTGGCGCAGACGGTATCATCCCTTCCGGAAACGAGTTGGGAGGCATTCTTCCCCGTTCCGGACGGTGCGGAGAATACCCCCTTCCCCTCTCTTCCCGTGCTCTCTTCTCCCCCCTCCACGCCAATCGCGTCTTGGCAAAGGAGTCTGACGTTGCCCCGATCCAGGGCGGTGTGTCCATGCCCCCCCGCTCCCGTTCCCCCACGCCCTCACTCCTCCGGCTGCAACACCAGTGCCTCCCCCACTCGAATCCGAAACTGCGGCGTGTCGACGCCCGCTGCCTTGAGGGGCGGCCGGAGCGTGGCCTCCAGCGCCCGGGCGGTGTTCACCCGCGGCTGCGTCGCCGACTCAAGTCGACGCTTGGCCTGCCGCCGAAACGCCTCTTTGACGACCCCGAGCGCCTGCGTCCGCACCGCTTCCGGCAGGTCCGACGGCAGCACCTGCATCCATCCCCGGTTCTCCGAACGGATCTCCAGGGCGGAGAGGTCGGGCTCTACGCTGTGCACCGAGAGCGACGGGAGCGCTACCCCCACCTCTCCGTCCTCCTCCACCGTAATCATGGAGGGCGTGAGCGTCCGCACGTCGAAGCCGTAGGAGACCGTGCCCGGCACCCGCACCCGCGTCTCGCTTCCCCCCTGAATGAGCGCAAGCGCGCCCGGCTGGGTCGTCTCCAGCACGTAGGTGAGCCACGACGGCGTGAGGTACTGCGAGGAGTCGACGCGGACCGTGACGCTCACGTCCATGGTGCCCGTCACGAGAAACGACGCGGGCGCCTCGTCCTGAATGGTCGTAACGACGGTGCGCCGAACGGTCGCCTCCGACGGGGCCTGCTGCCACAACACCAGGGCCGCAATCAGCACGACCCCCGCAATGAGACCGCCGCCGACGGCGGCGCGCACAGTAGACGTCATGGGCCTGAGAATCTGGGCAACGATGTCAGCGTGCATCTCCATCGTCCTGAGGCTGGCGACCCCCTTGGTGCGAACACGCCCTACAGCCCCAGCAGCACAAGGGCAACGGCGGCCAGCCCGAGTCCGATCCGGTTGGGCCGAGACAAGTGCTCCCCCCACACGGTCACGCCGAGCAGCGCCGCCAGCGACATGATCGCGATGTTGTTCGCTGGAAAGACGAACGGCCCCGGAAGCGCCTCGATGGCCCGAAGCAGAAATTCGAGCGATCCGTAGTTTACGATCCCGAGCAGAAGCCCCCACCCAAGCGTGCGGCCCGTCGGCCAGTGGTCGCGCACCACGCCCCGCCAGAGGACGATCGCCGCCCCAATGAGAAACGCCACCCCAAACGCGAGGAGCAAAAATAACACCCGACTATTTTGCGTCCCGAACCCCTCCTGAAACGCCTTCATCGACACGTCGACCCCGCCGCCCAGGCAGAAGGTCAGGGCAAGCACCCCTGTCGCGTACCAGTCCACCGAAGGCGCGGCTTGCATCCCCGCCGCAAGGCCCTCGGTCGGGGACGACGCGGGAGCGGGCGCCGGCGTCGGCTTTCGATGCGCCAGCAAGAAAAACGCGCCCATCGCCAGGATCATGCCAATGCCCTGCGCCAGCGTGGGCACTTCCTCCCACACGAGCCACGAGGCCAGAAACGGGACCACCACAGAGACCCGCATCACCCCAATGGCCAGCGACATGCCCGCCGCCTCCGTGGCCCAGGCCAGCGCAAAGAAGCCTGCAATGAGGAGCGCGCCGGTCCCCACCCCGAGGACGCCGAGGCCCACCGACAGCGTGAGCCCGCCCTGCACGTCCCGTCCCCCGAGGGCCAGGACGAGAACGGCCACGCCAACGGCGGACGCGTAGTTGACCGTCAGAAGGGCCGTCCGGTCCAACTGACGCCGTCCGGCATGCTTGAAAATGACGCCGATGGCGACGCTGCACGCCACGGCAAAGGCCAGTGCGACCATAGAGGTTGGACGAGCGGTTCACTGCATCGGCGGTCCCGGCGCCGGAGACTAATTTTCCGAGACGAAGGTATAGTAGCGCAGCCGGGAGGGAATGGGTTCGGGATCTCGGATGACTAGATCCGTGGGGACGCCAACACGAGGCGTCACGTATCCCGTTGTGTCCGAACGGATTTGGTCGTACGACACCGTGGCGAAAAACTCCGAGGAGTTCCGAGCCTTGAACATGTCCTTAAACAGCACGCGGTACCGAATGCGCACCGAGGCCGGCTGCAGCGACACGAGATCTTGGCCCGACGGTACCCCCGTCACTTCGACGTCCACCTCGCGCGTCTCTTTGGCAAAGCGACCGGCCCGTGCGACGAGACGAACCGACTCGGGCGTGACCGCAGCCAGTCCCGTCAAGGTGTCCTGCAGCGACACCCGAACCTCGACGGTGTCCCGAAGATTGTCGATCGTCATGGAATCGGTCGGCCACGCCTCAATTCCCGCGACCACCGACTCGGCGCCCTTCACCTGCACCGAATCGGGATCCAGGGCGGGCGGGCTGATCAGCTCATAGGCGTCTTCCAGGTTGATTTGGACCCGACTTCGCACCGGCACGCGTCGGGTCGACAGGGAGTCCAGCGTCATCTCGAACGAGGCGGGGGTGACGCTTTCGAGCGATGCCTGCGGGATGTTAATCTGTTCCTCGACGTTCACCTGGTCCGTGGTGGCGTCCACGTTCACCACCGGCGGATTGTAGAGGAGCCGGAGAAGATCGAGGCCCCGTCCCTTCACCTCCACCTGCACGTGAGAGGGTGGCCTCTCGGCCAGGGCCAGGCCCTTGGGTGTTGCCTCAACCTTGACCGGCAGCCGAAGCTCCTGCATGCGCTCCTCCGTGAGCGTCAACGACAGCCACAGAATCACCGACAGCAGCACGCAGACCGTAATCGCAAGCCCCCGGCGGGGCTTCTCCCGCGGCCGGGGCTCCTCGTCGGGGACAAAGAGGTCCCGGAGCCGGTCCCAGAAAATCGCACCTTGGGAGTCGCCGGACGAGGCCACAGATACACGGGAGCAAACTTGTAAATCAGAAACGGAAGGGACGCTACACATACCCCCCTCTTCTTGTTCATCGGCCCCCGCCTAGCCGGAGGGCTCCCCCAAGACCCAACGGTAGACCTCGTGGTGCTGGGCGACAATTTCCGGGACGGCGAGGGACTCGCGCAGCGCGTGGAGGCGGGACCGCACTTCTTCCTTTGGACGCCCAAGAACCTCTCCCGCGCGTGCAGCCAGCCGTTCCGGGGTGTGCGGGTGGAAGGTGGCGATGGCCCCGGGCACACGCTCGTTGTACTCAGCGAACAGCGGAAGGTCGGAGGCAAGAATGGGCCGTTCCGCCGCAATCCAGGTCGACAGGGACCCCGACGCCGACGCCTCCCGGAAGGGACAGAGGGCGAGGTCGGTGGCGGCAAGGTGTCGGTCAAGATCCTCCTCCGGCACGTAGCCCGTCACCCGGAGACGCGAGGCCACGCCAAGATCCGCGGCGCGCGCACGGAGATCCTCGACGTAGCCCCGACTCTCCAGGCCCGGCCGTCCAATAAACAGTGCCACGACGTCGTCCGGAAGGTGCGGGAGGGCCTCAACAACGAGGTCGTACCCCTTCTGTCGGGTGATGAATCCGAGCATGCCCACCACCCGCGCTTCTCCAAGGTCGAGGTGCGCCTTCGCCTCGTTCCGACCGAAGTGCCGGGGTCGTTCTTCGACGAAGTGCGGAATCACCGTCAACCGCTCATCCTCGACCAGTCCCCCGAGGCGCCGTGCCTCCTCCGAGGTGCAGACGAGCACCTGAGCGGCCCGCTGTGTAAGCCGGAGGGTAGAGAGCGCGATGCTTCCCTCCTGCACGAGGTACCGGAGGCCCTTGAGGGCTGCCTGCGCGAGGGAGCGTCGGGCGTCGCCGTCGGCCTTCCCGGTCCCTTCCGCCTCGGTCCGTGTCGGCGTGTCGGCGTCCCCAGAAAGAAGCGTCGATTGCTCCAGCAGCCGCCGCACAATCGCCCACGGGCCATACCCGTCCCGCGCATCGTGGACGGTCACGACGATCTCGGCGTCGCACAGGGCGGCGAACCGGAACACGTTGACGAGTGCCCGGACCGATTCTCCCCAGCTCCGCACCTCGTACTGCACGTGCACGACCTCCGCGGCCTCAAGGGTGCGGACCGCCTCCTGGAGCTGCCCCGCGTCTCGCCGGGGATGTTCGGGCCACTCGATGCTGGCTTCGAGCACGCGTACGGAGTCGAGGTGCGACCGAGCCCCTTCCGCCAGGACCTGCCCGTAGCGCCGAACCCCGTGCTGAGAGTGCCCGACGTGAAGGAAGCCGACCGTGATTGGGCCCTCGCGCTCCGACGAAGCGCCCCCCGACGCGTCGTCTTCCCCCCACAACTCCTCCAGAACCAATCCGAGCTTCCAGACCGGACGCTCTACATGCCGACGAAGCGCGGCGACCTGTCGGTGCCACGTAGAGCGCTCCACTGCGTATCCCCAGCGCTCCATTTCCGCCCCCGCCACCACTTCGACCTGCGCCTGCGCATGGGCCGAAAGTTCGTCGCGCCAGCGATCGGCCACGCTCGGATCGATCGGGTCCGTGGCGCGCTCTTTCCATGGCTCGCGCTCCACGTCGACCGTCGCCGGCTCCCGTTCGTGGAAGGCGAGCATCTGCCCATCGTACGGCAGATCAAGATGATTGCAGACGGCGCGCAGCTCTTCCTCCGGCGACCGGACGAGCGCCTCAAAATGCAGGGACTGCACCCGTTCTCCCGCCTCTTCCGCCCTGCGACCGGCCCCGACGAACTCGGCCCACACCTCGGCGTCGCGCCACCGGTACTCCGACGACCACGGCACGGAGCGCCACGAGTTGGAGACGGCCCGTGGGTCCCGGACCAGATGCACGAAGCGGGCCTCCGGAAACCAGCGGCGGAGGGTGGGAATGAAGCGTACGTGATTCGGCGTTTTCTCCCCCACGAATTGTGCGTCCCGACGCTCGGCAAACTGCTCGAGAAGGACGCGAAAGACGGTGTCCCAGCGGCAAGGGGCGCGGTGGACGGCGGTGCGGAACGCCTCTTCGTCGAGCCCCATGTCCTCGAACGCCGCCGTCGCGGTCAGGTCGTCGATGAGCCGGTCGAGCGCTGCGTCGTCCGAGAGGTCGCCGTACGCGTCTTGCTGCTCCCAAAAGTGGCGCATGAAGAAGGTCTCCGGGGCAACGGCAACGTCCGGATGGGCGTTGAGCATCCGCCGCAGGAGGGTGGTGCCGGAGCGTGGACAGCCGACGATGAAGAAAACGGACACGTCGGACCCGGACCCGGAAGACGAAGAGGCCATGAGTCGAGGACTGTGAACACGAGAGCACGCGGCCCCGCACCACGGCTACGAGAGCCAGTGCGAGAGATCCCGGCCGATCACTTTTTGGAGGTCTTGAATGTCGTCCCGGTAGGTTTCCCGCAAATCCGCCCGGACCTCGGGATCAAGCCGAGGCTTCTCGTGGGCCGTATTCCAGTCCCGGAGGGTCGTGCGAATCGGTCGGAGCGGCCCCCGCATCACGCGCTCCAGGAGGGGGTGCGTGAGAAGACGGTGTGCGACGCTACTCCGCGGCAGCCCGGAGCGGTTGTGGCGGGTTTCGGTGCCGACCGACACGGACGGATCGACGCCCACGAACGAAAACAGGTCTTCCATCACCGCGGCCGCGTCCCGTTTCAAGTCCTCGAAGAGAAAGAACTTCATCTGCTCCCGGTCGAACCGCCTCAGATACGTGCGCACCTGATCGGCGTAAAAGCCCTTGGCCTGATAGTGGTAGTACGGACTCCAGTGGGCCCCGATGCGGGCTTCTTCCCGGGCCAGGGCCTGTTCAAAGTCGTGGACCGGCTCCCACCCGAGGCGCACCATGTTCAGGAAGTCCGAATAAGCCCGCTCCACCGGGTTCCGAAAAATGGCGACGAGACGCGCGTCCGGGGCGTGACGCTGAATGCGTTCCGCCGCACGGTCGCCTCGGTACAGATACACCGGCGTGGCTTCTCCCGTGCGCTGCCCAGGGGTACGGTCCGCAAACAACTGCCGATAGGCTGCCGCGTCGGTGACAGTGTCTCGGTTGTAGGCGTACGCGTCGGCGGGACCGTCATAATCAACCGTCTGCCCTTCGTAGGCAAAGAACCGCGTCTCCTTCAGGGGACTCATGTACACCTCCGGGTGCTCATCCAAGTACCGGTACAGCGAGGTGGTCCCGGATCGGGGCGCCCCAATGACGATAATGTCGGGAACCTCCATGGCCTGCCTCGTCATTCAGAAGGTCGTTCGCTTGCCCCAGAGACCCGCTTGTCCTCGGCTTCTGCCCCGTCGATGTATCCGAGCCGGTCAAGCACCGCGCCGGCCTCCTCCCGGGCCGTCTGCCACTGCTCGGTAGAGAGCTCCCGCCTCCAAGCCCCTACAGACTCGTCGTGGGCTGTACGGACCTGATCGAGCAGGCGAGCACGGGACGCCTCGTGATGGATGCCCAGGGCATCGAGCAGACGCATCCCGGTGTTTGTGGGCGCGCGGGCCAGCCGTTCGTAGCGGACCTCGTGGTACTGGTCAGGACTCAATTCTTTGCTCGCCCGAAGTGCCCGCTCCACGTGGCGCCGCCACGCCCAGATGCAGCGGTGGTAGTCCGTGGTCGTTTCGAAAGTCTCCACGCGGTCCTCCTCCACCCAGAAGCGCGCGTACGGCCCGAACTGATGGCCGCCCACCCCCTGTTCCCCCGACGCCGCGGCGGCGGCCTGCAGCCAGGGTTTCTTGCTGTGGGAGAGCGCCGCGTCCCGGCCGTCGCGGATAATGTGCACGAACTGCGCCCCCGGAAAGACGCGGTGCAGAAACGACACCAGAAAGCAGTTCCGGGGCGACTTGTCGGCGTACCGGAGGTCCCCGTCCAGGTGAATCCGGAGAAGCCACCGGTAGACCGTTCGGTAGACCCGCGCAGCCCGCTCGAACGACCAGCGATCAAAGTACACGTGCTGGGCCGCCCGCTGGGTGGCGGCCGGCTCGAAATGATACGACACCTCCGGCAGGCGCCCGATGCACCGCCCGAGGAAAGACGTGCCCGATCGGGGCGCCCCGATCACGAACACAGGACGACGAACGGTCGGCGAAAGACTCTTCTCGATGCGCCTCCAGGTCAGCGGTCGGGACGCTCCTTCGTATTGTCGCCAGTCGCGCCGGAGGGTGAGAAGCGCCCAGTTGAGCAGATCGGTCGTTGAAACGGGAGCAGGACGACGACTCATGGCACGGTCCCCAAACGAGGGGGTTATACCAATTCTATTCGAGAATGTCGGTAAAACCCAGAGGGTATCGGTCCTTTTGGTCGATATCGGACCCTAACGCCAAGGTTAAGTCGTTGAAAATTAGGGGTTTACAGGAAGAATTATCGCTCCCAGGCTGCCGATTTCAGTTCAGTTTCGAGCCGACACGATGAAATCAAAACGGTATTACGGGGTGACGACTGTCGCCACCAAACCCCGGAGCCGTCCCAGACGTTTCGGCACGACGAGGGCAAGAGTTCCCGCGTACGCCGCACCGCCCAGGGGGATGGCGGCGGCGAGCAGGGCCGCGTCACTCGCTCCACTCATTCCCCATCGAAGCGCAAACACCACCCCAGTCATGGCCCCCGTTCCCAGCAGGGGCGCCCCGTAGGCCGACAGGTACTCCCACCACTCGATCCCAATGAGACGGCGGACCAGATGCAGGGGCACCGGCGCTACCAACAGGTTCCGGGCCGCGAAGGCCGCCGCCACTGCCACGATGCCCCATCGGACGGCAAGGGTGAAGGCAAGCACGTTTGCCACTGCATTGAGCAGCCCCAGGTAGAACTGCCAGTCGGGCTTCCCCATGGCAAGCATGACCGACGAATTGAAATAGAAGGCCGCGTGCATGACGCCTACGAAAGAGAGCACCTGAAACGTCTGCGCACTGAGCGGGAGCCACTTGGCGCCGAAGAAGGTGCCGATGAGCTCCGGCGCCACGAGCGCGGCCCCGAAAAACACGGGAAACGCGACTAGGCACACCATCCGTGTCGCCGTGTAGAAGCCCTCTCGCATCCGGGCCGGTTCGTCTTGCAGGCGCGAAAAGGTGGAAAAGGCCACCGACGAGACCGCGTTGGTGATGAGGCCCGTGCCGGCCTGAAAGAGCCGGTAGGCCACCTCGTAGAACCCAAGCAGCTCGGCCCCGAGGACGTACCCGATAATCAGGTTGTCGGCGCGGCGGTTGACGTACCCGAGCAGGTTGGTCCCCAGCACGTTTACCCCGAACGAGAACAGATCTCTGAACGGCTTGCGGCGCACCTTGAAGCCGGGCCGCCACGGGCTCGCCGTCCAGAGCACGACGACCGCCGCGGTGCGTTCGCCGAGCATCAGGCCCACGAGGCTCCATACGCCGTAGCCCGCATACGCCATCGTGACACCCACGACCCCGCCGAAGAGCGCCGCCACAAATTCGCGGATCGCGAGCGTGCGGTAGTCCAGGTCGCGCTCAAACAGCGCCTCCTGCACCCCGGCCAGCGCAATCAGCACAAAGCTGGGCGAGAGCCCCACGACCACCGGCCCGAGCTCAGGCTCGTCAAAAAGCCATCCGATCCACGGCGCCGCCGCCACGCTGACCGCGACGAAGACGAAGCTCAGACCGATGTTGACCCAGAATGCCGTGTCCGGGTGGGCGTCCGTCAGTTCGTCGCGCTGGATGAGCGCATCGGCGAAGCCCTGGTCGACGAAGACGCGAATAAAAGCTACGTAGGTGCCCCCCAGTGCCACGAGCCCAAAGGCCTCCGTCGCCAGGAGCCGGGCCAGGACCGTAAAGACCATGAGGTTAACGAGCCGACTTCCCCACTTCCGGACCGCCGACCACGCCACGCCTTTCAGGGCCCTGGTGCGCAGATTCATAGGGGATCAGTGGTTCCGTTCGGAAGGATGAGGCTACATGTCCGGGACACAACATCCCGGTCGCAAGCGGTCAGGACTGCAGCACGCGGCGGTATAAGCCGACGGTTTGACGAGCCAGGGGTGCCCAATTCAAGTCCTCGAGCGGAGCCCGGGCAGGCCGATCCTGCGACTCGGCCCAGTCCATTGCGTCGGCCAGCGCCTCGGCGGTGAGGGCGCCGTCGTACGTACGCACCCAGTTCGTCCCGACGTGGGCCTGCAGTTCGCTCATGGCCCCCCGATTGGGCACCAGCACGGGCCGGTCGAAGGAGAGCGCCAGGAGGGCCGCGCCGGAGTGCATGATGTCGTCGTAGGGCAACACCACCAGATCTGAGGCCCCAAAAAGGACTGGCACCTCATGCTCCTCCACGAACCGTAGGTCGGTAGTCACCCGCGCATCCCCGGTCGCCCGCTCGGCGATGGTCGCCCCGAGCTCCTCTTCGCTGGGATTGCCCGCCACGCGGAGACGCGCCTCCGGATCGGTCCACCGCCGAAAGACGTCGACGAGCCGGGGCACGTTTTTGTACGGCCGGATGCGCCCGAAGAAGAGGGCCACCCGGGCGCTCTCCGATAGATCGAGCTGCGTCCGGGCGTCGGTCTGCGGAACGGGATCGGGATAGGCGGAGCGGTAGTGGCCGTGCGGCACGACGGCACTGGGACGCTGACGCAGCACCGGAAACCGAGAGACCGCTTCCTCGCGGGCCGTTTCGCTCAGGCTAATGATCCCGTCCACCATGGGAAGGAACAGCGGCCAAAAGACCGTCTCCAGCGGCGGGTGATACGACTCGTGAGGACCGAGGTCGTGAACCGTCCACACGAGTTTGGTTCCACAGAGCCGCGCCCAGGCAAAGAGGAGTAGTTCTGCCGTGACGTAGAAGTAGGCCGCCACCGGCGACGGATAACTCAGAAAGTCCTCCGGCCAGTGCACATGCCACACGTCGTAGCGCCGCTGAAGGGGCTCGAACATCGTGAAGCCGTCGACCTCCACATTCGCCTCCGCCTCCATCGCCTCGTACAGCAGGCGGGTGTAGGGATTCCCGTTCTCGCTGGTGAACCCGGGCCAGCCGAGTACATTCAGGGGGCGGTCGGCACTGGGGCCGGTCCGGTTGTCGGGTCGATCATGCGCCATCAGCGACTCGCGTGTCGTCCGTGGTCAGCCAGTCAGAGAAGGATTGGTCGAGCAGCGCCTCCAGTCGGTGCACGTCGTCGCGATACGCGTCCGTCAGGCGAGCCCGGGCGGCGTCCGACAGGGGCGGCTTTTGCAGGTTCGCGTTCCGCACCGCCATGAGGATTCGATCCCGCACGGCCTCCGGCAGCACGAGGCGCGACCATCGGCGCAGGAAGTGGTCTGGAGTCCCAATGAACTGGTGCAGCCAGTCGAGCTGAGGAACCCCCGTGGCGCGGCGCCGAATGCCGGTGTCTGGCTCGAAGGACGAACCCACGCCGAGTGCCCGGTACACCGTCTGAGCAAAGCCCTC
The DNA here is from genome assembly GCA_042219065.1 of Salinibacter sp. Classification (GTDB taxonomy): domain Bacteria; phylum Bacteroidota; class Rhodothermia; order Rhodothermales; family Salinibacteraceae; genus Salinibacter. Next base: position 14,530 of record JBDGQM010000225.1, read on the forward strand.
GGGATCCTTCGTCAGCTCCTCGAAGCGGTAGACGTGGAGTTGCTCGCGGTCGAAGTACTCCAGGTACCGCGCCAGTTGCCGTCCGTAGAATCCCATGTGCCGGTAGTGCCAGGACCACTCCCACCCCGCGTCCCGCCGTTCGTCCTCCGCGTCGAGAGCCGCCTCGAAGCGTTCGAGTGGCTCCCGGCCACTTTGGACGAGCTGAAGGTAGTGCGAATACGCCCGATCGACGGGATTGCGGAGGATTGCGATGAGGGTGGCGTCGGGGCAGTGCTGGTGCAGCAGGCGGGGCGCGTCTTCGTCGTACAGGTACACCGGCGAGGCCTCCCCCACAATGGATTCGCTCGTTGCCTCGGCAAACAGCTCCTGGTACGCGTCCAGCGTGTAGACGACCCCAGACTCCCGATTGGCCGCTTCGTCTCCCGGCCCGGCTAGGGCCGGCGGATTTTCTGCGTAGGCGAAATAGCAGGGTTCTTTCACCGGACTCATGAAGATGTCCGGGTGCTGACGCAGGTAGTTGTACAGGGAGGTCGTTCCCGACTTTGCCGCCCCAACAATGAATGTGTTCGGCAGATTCACCATGGGCAAAGGCGCATCAGTGGACGTCGATACGGGCGCTGCGTTCTCGTGACCAAATGATTCCGGAGTGTGGCGGGGTCCCTCCTGCGAGGCACTCGTCCCGACGCACCCCAGAACTTGCGAGCGCACCGCGGACACAACTGCGGGTGACGACCCGGGAGGTCGCAGAGTCAACGGTCGGCGCCCCTTCAAGAATCATCCTGATCGGCTTCCCCCAGGGACCATCGGCGACGAGTCCGAATTCCGACAAACATCAGAACGCCCCCGTAGACGAGGATCGTGCTGGTCCACGCGATCCACCGCCCGTAGCGGTCGGCCGTCGGCTCAAAGCGCATCACCAGCGTGTGCTCCCCCTCCGGCACGTGCACGCCGCGGAGCAGGTAATCGGTCCGATGAATCGGAACCTTCTCACCGTCCAAGTACGCGTTCCATCCGGCCGGGTAGTACACCTCGCTCGCCACGAAGAAGCGGGGTGCATCCGTCTTCACGGTCCACCGGATCTCCTCCGGCTCGTAGTGCTCCAGGGTCACCTCGGCCGTGCTGTTGCTGTCGATCGGCGTGACCGGCTTGTTAAGGGGCTCGGGAAGGAGCGCCGTTCGCCGCGGGTTGAACGACGAGGATCGGAGCCGCGCCCACATGTTCTTCGGGGCCTCGACGACGCCCGTCTGCCCCACCAGGAAGCCGCGGGGCACTGCGTCTTTGTTCCTGAGCACCAGCACGCCCGACTTCTGGCTGCGGTGGACGACCTCGGTCCCCGGCAGCCGCTGGCGGGCCGCGATGTAGCGGGTGTTCATGAGATCGAGCGCGTTCTCGTTCGGCGGGCCCTGCGCGTTGACCTGCAGGATGTGGTCGAGGTAGTGCTGGTAGCGCTGCAGCTTGGCCCCGTGGTATCCCCCCACGTTCTCGTAGTGGTAGGAGGGCCGCGCTTTGCTCGTCGGATCCCCCTCCACCAACGAGAGCACGCGGAAGTGGCCCAGTCCGCCGGCCGCCTTCTGCTTCTGCTTGATGAACTGGTCGAACGGGTACGTGGGAATGGACTGCTCCACGTTCTGGGAGGAGTAGCGCTCCTCTCCCATGTAGCGCGCGTCCACGCCCCAGAGGTCGATCCCCACGATGGCGACGACCGCGAGGCCCGCGCCCCACGCCGGAATCGTCTCGCGGCGGTACAGCAGGAGGGCCCCGGCGGCCAGGACGAGGAAAAGCATTGTGCGCTGCGCGTCGGTCGTGAAGGCGCCGCGCCGTTGCTTTTTCACCTTCTGCATTTGCTGATTGATCGCCCGCTGCACCCGCGGATTCTGGGGGGAGACGTTCGGATTCTGGCGGAGCAGGGCCTGCCGGATGCGACGTCGCTCGTTGGGCTTCTCGAAGTCAAGGAACGTATTGGGAGTGAGCCACACCAGCGCCACGACGCCAAACACGACCCCGAATGCAGTGAGAATGGGCCGCTGACGCGGGTCCGTATTTTGTCCCCGGCGCCGTCCCCTCGCGTTCTCGCGCCGCAGCGCGTAGTCCAGCCCAATGCCGGCCAGGAGGGCCAAGGCGAGGGCCGTGAGGCTCAACCACATGGCCGGCCCGCGGAAGGCATCGAAGAACGGGAAGTACTGAAACATCGGCCAGTTGAGCCACGCGGCGTACTTGCCCAGCGAGAAGAGGGCCGTGCCGAGCGCCCCGAGGCCGAGGCCCCAGACCAGCCAGGTGCGCACCCGCCAGACGGCGAGGCCGGCGAGGGCCACCACCACACCGGTGATGTAGTGCGGGCCTTCGGTGAAGGTCTTGGGCCCCCAGTACGTTTGCCCGCCGCCGCCAAAGGCCTCCGCCACGATAAATGTGAACAGCTCCCCCGGCCCCTGACTCCACCGCATGGCCGCCGTCCATTCCATGCCGCCGCCCCCTCCTCCGTTGCCCCCGCCGGTCACAGCCGCGGCGGCTCCCCGCACCGAATACTGCTTGTACTGATACCGAGCCAGGTAGGGCTCCGCGGCCATGGCGAGGCTCAGCACCGTGCCCAGCGCGAGCCAGCCGGTCGACGTGGCCAGTTCCGATACCCGGTCGTCCCGTACGGCCCCAATGACCTCCACGATCCACCACAGCAGAAGGACCATCCCCGTATAAAACACAATCTGCGGATGGTTGGCCCGCAGCTGGAGCGCCAGCGCCCCCGCAAACAGGAGTCCCCCCAAGAGTGAAGGATTCCGCAGGGTGTACACGAAGCCCAGCAAGACGTACGGCGCGTAGGCCAGCGCGACGAACTTGGTGCCGTGCCCCACCCCGATAATGATGGGGATGTACGTCGTAAAGCCAAAGGCAAGCCCCGATAACAGCCCCGAGAGATGAGTCCGCGTCACGTAGAAGACGAGCAGGTACATGCCCGTCATGAGCACAAACAGGTGGGACACGGGCCAGAGGGCCCCGCGGACCACGTTCACCAGGGTGTCGAGCTGCGGGACGGAGATCTTCTCGTTGATGTAGGGCATCCCGCCAAACACGTTCGGCGCCCAGCGCGGCCATTCTCCGGTCTTCTGGTGGTGCTCCACCGTCACCTGCGCGTTGGCCTTAAAGGTGATGTTGTCGGTGCCCTGAATGCTTTTTCCCTCGAAGACGGCGGGGGCGTAGAAGGCCAGGGCGACCACCAACAAGATCCCGAGGCAGGCCGCGTGCCGCGTCGTGGGCGAGAGCCGCGTCCAAAACGTGTCGGCCTGGGCGGTACGCGGGGTGGGCGTCCGGGCGGTGGAAGCCATGTGAGGGGAATCGCTGACACAGTCAAGACGAGACTGCGGGCCGGAAGGCCCGCTCAGTTTGACAAGCCTGTCTCGAAACGGTCGGTCTATTTCGCTGTTCCGGCGGGC
>JBDGQM010000225.1:18054-29651 GCA_042219065.1 Salinibacter sp.
TCCAGTGGACGAACTCGACCACTGTCCCCTCTGTCAAAACGATCACTACCGGCACTTCAAGACGTGCCGGGACCACACCGTGTCGGGCGAAGACTTCGACCTCGTGGAGTGCGACGCCTGTGGGTTCCGCTTCACGAATCCGCGGCCCAGCGACGACGAGATTGGGCAGTACTACGAAAGTGAGGACTACACGCCGCACCAGGACACCAGCCGGGGCCTGATCGACACCCTGTACCGCTGGGTACGGCTCTACACCCTGCGCTCGAAACACCGTCTCATTTCGTCCCTCGTGACGAACCCGCCCGGCCGCCTGCTCGACTTCGGGTGCGGGACCGGAGAGTTTCTGGATCTCTGCCAGTCCAAGGGGTGGATGGCACGCGGCCTAGAGCCCGATCCCGGGGCGCAGGAGGTGGCCGCCGAGAAATATGACCTCACCGTCGAGGACCCCGATTACATTCAGACCCTTCCGGCCGACCATTTCGACGTCATCACGCTCTGGCACGTACTGGAACACGTCTCACAACTGTCCAGCACGATTAGGGACCTGAGGCGAACCCTGGCTCCCACCGGCACCCTGGCCGTGGCCGTTCCCAACTGCGCGTCCTTCGACGCCCAGTACTACGGCGAGCACTGGGCCGCGTACGACGTGCCGCGCCACTTGTACCACTTCCGCCCGCCCGACATCCGTCGCCTGTTCGACCGCTTCGGCATGATCGTGACCGACATCCGCCCCATGCGGCTCGATGCCTTTTACGTGTCGCTGCTCAGCGAACAGTACCGGGACGGGTGGCGCCTTCGAGCCCCCGTCGTGGCGGCCCTCTCCACGCTCTGGGCCGCCGCCCACGAACACCAATACTCCGCCCAGCTGTATCTCATCCGGAAGGACCCGCCCCGATGAGCTCCGTGTTCATAACCACAGCTTTTCCTTCCGTCCACATCTCATTCTCCACGCTCCCATGAACCGGGTCAATCTTTTCGTCATCGGCGTGAACAAGGCCGGGACGAGTTGGCTCTACTACCTGCTCGACCGTCACCCCGACGTGTTCATGGCGGACGCGAAGGAGCTCTACTACTTCGGCGACGAGGGCCCAGAGGAGGAGCGTCCGCACACCCTTCAGGACTATCACGACCACTTTCCCCTCGGCGCAGACTACCAGTACTTCGGCGACGCCACGGTGATGTACTACAAAAGCGCGGCGACCGCCGACGAGATTCAGGCCTACAACCCGGACGCGAAGCTGCTGGCCATCGTCCGCGACCCCATTCAGCGCCTGTTGTCCCAGTTCCGGTACAACAAGCAGCTCGGCCTTATCGACGAGGACACCTCCCTGTCGGAGGCGCTCCCTGAGCGGGAGTACCTCGTCCGGACCAGCCACTACGAAGAGACCCTCCCGGCCTACACCGAGCGGTTCGGGACGGAGCAGTTCAGGGTCGTGAGCCTGGAGGCGGGGCGGGCCGATCCGGAGGGGTTCTGGACCGATCTCCTGGACTTCCTCGACCTGCCGAATGCCTCCCGTCCGAAGACCGAGGATCGGCCCGAGAATCCGACGGGCAGTCCGTCGTTCCGGGCGGTGTACCGCTCCACGGTTCGTCCGCTTCGCCGCCACTTCCCCCAGGTCTACCGCTGGCTGCTCGGAAGCACGGTGGCTCGACAGGCCAAACTGGCACTGCTCCGCCTGCTGGGCAGGGCGGGGGCCAAGACGGAGGCCCTGTCTCCAGAGATGGAGACTCGGCTGCAGGAGGAATTTGCTCCGACCTACGCCTATCTGCGAGACCTCGGGTTCGAGGTGTACGACGAGGCGCAACGCGAAGGGGCAACTGGGGGATAGCTCCGGGCTCCGGAGGGTGAGGAGCGGCGCTCAACGTCGACCCAACTCACCACTCATTGTCCTCCTCGTAGCCCAACTGCACGACCGCGTCGCCGGCCAGCTCTTTGAACCGTGCCTTCAGCTCCTCGTCGAAGTGCTCCTCCCACTGACTCGTGCGCCCCGAGCGAAGGTGCGATTGCTCTTCAACCTCCCCGAAACTTCGCCCCGACTCGTTCTGGAAACTGTAGTACGCCGCGACCTCCAGCCCTGCCTCTACGGCCTCCTCGTGGAAGCCGTAATGCTCAAACAGCGCCTCGAAGTGAGAGGCCTCGTCCGCGATCACGTCCTCGTACTTTAGCTCCAAAAAGGCCGGGTCGTCGTAGTCCCACCGGAGCATGTCCTGGAGGTCCTCCCTGCAGAAGCGCTCCATCTCGAGGATCATTCCCCGTTTCTCCCCGACATCATTCAGGGCCTCCCGGAAGCTCTTTCCGTCGTACTGCTCGCGGGGCTCATGGGCCCACTCCTCCTCCGTCCAGAGGTGATAGTGATAGCCGGACACCACCATGTCCCGGGGATCCCGAATCATGTGGGAACCGCGGTACGAGGGGAGCGCCGACCGGTCGATCCGGCTGTGATCCTGCAGGAAGATCTCCGTGGACGGCGTCAGGGCCTCCTGCCTTCCGGCCTGGAAATGCAGACCGTACCGCCGGGCCACCGTCGAGAGCACCCGGGTGAACCACACCGTGCCGCTCCGATGGTGGCAGCAGTGCACGAGAAGCTCCGGCCCGCCCTCCGCGAACGGACTCCCGGCGAGCAATCGGTTGAAGTGGACGACCCCCTTCTCCAGCACGGAAAGCGCGCTGCTGGGAACCGAGTGCTTTGCGACACTCCTGAGCGTGTCGTAGACGACGTCTTTCATCGACATCTCCGGACGATTCGACGGCCGAAACTCTTGAGTACCCCCGCGGCTTCGAGGCCGGATCAAGACGACGAACGCAGCGCCGTCTCGATCGGCGTCTCTCCCCCGTAGAGCGTGATGGCCTCCCCGATGGTTCCCTTATTCGCGAGGCACTCCACCACCGCCTGGGCCACGTCGGCGCGGGAAATGGGGGCGCCGGATTCTGGATCATGCCCGAAATAGGCCGCGACCCGGCCCGTGCCGTCCGCGTCCGTGAGGCGGGTGGGGCGCAGGATCGTCTCGTCGAGCGACGAGTGCTCCAGCGCCCGATCCGCGAAATGCTTGGCCACGATGTACGGCTTGAGCGGCCCCTGGCGGGACTCCGGGGCGCCGGCGCCGCGGGAACTGATCATGACGAACCGGTTGATGCCGCGCTCCTCACAGGCCCTGATGGCCCGATCGGCGCCCCAGAGGTCAATGAGGATTGTTTTGTCCCAGCCGGTGGAGCCGCCCGCCCCGGCCGTGAACACGACCGCGTCCGCCCCGTCGAGGGCCGAGGCAAATTCTTCCTCCAGGTCCCCGAGTCGCGGCTCGGCCCCGCGGTCGCGAATCGTGTCGAACTGGTCTTCGGCGCGGACGATGCCGATGGGATCGTGGCCGGCCTCGTCGAGCAGGGGAAGAAGGCGGCGCCCGATGCCCCCGTTCGCCCCAATGACTGCGGTGGTCATCTCGTGCTTCGTCGTCTTTGGACCCTGTTTGGCGAGTTGCACTCCCCTCGCAGGCGCATCCGGGAACAATGTTCCTCAGCGTTCCATCCCCGGCAACAGCGATGCCAGCCCACTCAGATCGCCCCCGGCTCCGCGCATTCCGCGGGGGCCCTCTCGCTACTGAAGGTTCGAGGCCACCGAACGGGCGATGGAGGCCTCCTCGAGAAGTGAATCCAATTCCAGCATGGTCACGGCCCCGTCCAGCAACGCATCGAGGCGAAGCACCTCTTCGGAATCGAGCACGACGGTCGGGTGCTCCTCCACGCGCAACTGCCACCGACAGTCTCGTTCGCAGTGATACACCTCACTCGCCAGGGATTGCGTCGTGCGGCGAAGGTCCGCCACATCCGAGGGAGAGAGGCACCATTGCATGCCGTCTAGCGCGATGCGGACACGTTTTTCAGATGCCCACTCCACAGACCCGTGATCGGTGGCAAAAAGGACCGAGGTATCAAACGAGGCAGACGCCATAGCGAGAGCAGAGGACAGGTGAGGAGGATTCCAACATCTATTTAGATCGATTATAAACGAGCAGGGTTTCTGGATTCAGAACCCCCATGTGTAAAGGTTGAGCGAAGCCTGAACGCAACGGAGCGGAATCGCTTCGTACAGTGTCGCGACTGTTTTCCTGCCTCCATCGCCCTGTATGCTCCTGCAAATCCACTGGGACGTCGCCCCGACGATTTTTCGCTGGGGCCCGCTGGCACCGCGCTGGTACGGCCTTCTCTTCGCCTCGGGATTCCTGATCGGGTTCTACCTCATGCGGCACGTCTTTCAGCGCGAGGACCGGCCGGAGCAGGATCTGGACTTTTTGCTGTTCTATCTGCTGGGCGGCACCATTCTCGGCGCGCGACTCGGACACATCCTCTTCTACGCCCCCGGCTACTACTTCAGCAACCCCCTCGAAATCCCGATGATCCAGCGGGGCGGGCTCGCCAGCCACGGCGGCCTCATCGGGGTCGTCCTGGCGATCTGGATCTACTGCCAGCGGCGCGAGGACCAGCCGTTCCTGTGGTTGCTCGACCGCCTGGCGGCCCCCGTGGCCCTCACCGGCAGCCTCATCCGCCTGGGCAATTTCTTTAATTCTGAGATCCTGGGCGTCCCCACCGATCTTCCCTGGGGGGTCGTCTTCGAGCGCGCGGCCCGCGTCCGCAGGGGCGTCGAGGCGATTCCGCTCCACCCCGTGCAACTCTACGAATCGATCTGCTACTTCCTGATCTTCGTGCTGCTGTGGCGCTTGTATCAGCGCTGGGGCGCGGAGACGCCGCGGGGGCTCCTAATCGGCATGTTCTTTACGCTCATCTTCGGCGTCCGCATTGTGCTGGAGTTCTTCAAGATGCGGCAGATCCACTTCGAGGTGGGCCTGCCACTCGGCCTGAGCATGGGCCAACTCCTCAGCATTCCGGTCGTGGCGCTGGGCATCTGGCTGTGGAGCCGAGCCTCCACGCCCTCCGCCGCCGCGGTCGAGAAGTAATTGCCCCCCGGAACGGTCGGCAGAGCGGGCGGATGGGCGTTTTTTTCTCCCATACCCACATACTCCCAAACGCCCATGCCCAGAGGCTTCGTCTTCAGGAATTTCTGCACGTCTCGATAATGCGTTGAAGGTTAAAGCGCGGTGGACGGCGTCGGCCCCCGCGCCTCATCGCCGGACCCATCACTCACTTATTTCCCGATCCCGGCCCGGCGCCGCCCGTAGTGTCGGCGGGCTCGCGTATCACCTCGGTCCCCGCGGAGTCCGCGCCCGCCTCCGTCAGGGGCTCGCCCGCCGCTTTGGCCTGGGCCCGCGCCGCCGCAATCCGCTGCTCAAAGTCCTCCCGCCGCGGGGACAACGTGCCCGCCTGCTGGACGGCCCATCGTGCCCCTTCCCATGAGCCCATCTCCGCGTACACTTCGGCGAGCACCGCGTACAGCGCGTAGCTCTTGTCGTTGAGCGGCTCGCAGCGTCCGCGCAGGACCGGCACCGCGTCGTTGTACCGCTCCAGGCCGACCAGCGCACGGGCCTTGGGCATGTAGAACAGCCAGTACGATTGCCGCTGCAGGAGCGAATCCGACCGCGCCAGGGCCTGCTCGTACTTTTTCCGGTCAAGCTGGGTGCGGAGCACGCGCACCTCCGGCGGCGCGTAGGAAGGAGCCATCTCTCGGGCCTGCAGGAAGTGTTTACGGGCCGCCGAGGTGTCTCCTCGGGCCTGCTTCACCCGTCCGAGGTCGTAGACCAGCGGGGCATGCCCGTCGACCAGTCGGGTGGCGAGTTGGAACCGATCTTCCGCCGCCCCCAGTTCTCCGTCTCGCCAAAAGTTCTTCGCCTCCTCAATGAGAATCTGCGCCCGGTTGGGCACGGCATCGGGCGCAAGCCGACTGGCGAGCCGCCAGCGCTGCAAATCGTCGAGCAGCGAAAGATCCGTCACCTTCTCCAGGGCCCGCCCCCACGCCTCCGAAAACCGCATCCGATCCCCCGCCAGGAGCGCGTTCATGGCCGCGGCGATCTCGTAGTAGGGCTGTGGCGCCGCGGGCCGGCGCAGCCGCAGGCTTTCCATGATCTTATCCCCAAAGACCTCCTGCCGCTCGTGGATGTTCTCGTTCACGAGCGTCACGATTTCTCGAAACTCTTTCGACCACCCCTTGGCCTCCAACTGCCGACGAATCTCTGCGAAGGGCGGCGTGCTGAGCAGGGCCGGACGCAGGCTGTCCACCCGAAGGTCGCGTCTCTCCAGGGCCGTCTCCGTGTCGATGAGCATCTGCGTCAGCGCGTCGAGATACAGACGCAGCTTGGGATTGTCGTACGTCTCGCGCATGAAGAGCCGCAGGGTCTTCTGCCGGTACGAGTCGCGGGCGTTCGCGTAGAGCTGATCGGCAGAGCTCATGATATTGTCGAGACGGTTCTGGACGTCCGCCCCCGCCTCCGACCGTGCGTCCACATACGGGGTTAGAACCGTCTCGATCGAGTCGAGCCGAGTGCGAAAGGAGTCGAGACGCGCCAATCCATCCGCGGTTGCGTCTGCCACGAGATCCTCTCGGAGGGTCCGGAAGGTGGAGCGCGCCTGCGCAAGGGCCTCGGTGCTGGCGGTATCAAGGACGGCACGTCCCCGCTCCACGATCGAAAATGGAGGCTCTACCTCCTCATAGAATGGCTGAAGGGCCTCGACCGCCCGGAGTGGGTGCCCTGCATCCAGCAAACGACGGCCCTCGTCGTAGGCCTGCTGAAGGGGAGCGTATCCGGGGGCGTAGTATTCCTTGAGCGAGAGCCCCCGCGACGTGTCGACCTCGTGCCGGAACTGCACCGGCGCCAACCAGTCGATCTGAGCCTTCGGCACCCCCACGACGGCGGTGCCCGCCTCCTCTTGTCCCCCGACCAGCCGCACGGTCTCCGTCGCGAGGACCGACGTGTCCTGAACCACGTCAATTCCGCGAAGGGTTTGCCGGTCGTCCTCCTCGAACGTCCAGTCGCCCGTCGGCTCGTAGGCGAAGTACACCCGATCCGCGGTCCGGACGGCGGCCGTGTCGGGCGGTACAGTCCCCTCCGCCCCCGAGTGCGCAATCGTCACGTACTTCTCGCCGCTAAACACCCCCCCATCATCGTACAGGAGTTTCACCTCCTGCGCGGAAAGCCCCAACGGCAGGACCAGCCAGAGCAGAACAGTTGCAACGAGGACACCTAGTGTGTACGGGCGAACAGCCATGGGAATACGTTCTCGGTGGCAGTCAGGAACAGACGAGGACGGCAAACATCGGGAGCGGTCTTCAACGTCTCAGAGGTGATTCAATGCTCCCCAGACAGCGGGTTCGGGACCCCGGTGGTTCACAACAACTGTAAACCGGCGCGAAAACTCAAACGAGCTCGATGGACTCTGCGTCCACGAAGCACCGCGGCTCCGATCAGAGGAAGCAGCGTCACACTTTCATTTCAAACTCGCAGCGCCTTCCTTGTCGACGTAGTATGGATTTCAGGCGTCCGCCCCTCCCCGACATGGCTTGCATCTGGCGATTTGTCTTCGTGCTCACTGAGCTGTGCAAAAGTCCTTAGCGAGACCGCCAATACGTGTGGGCTTGGGAGTATGGTAGAAAAATGCCCACACGCCCATACTCGATTCCTACACGTTCGAGCAGCCCCGAGCATGGTAGGCAAAGACTCTTTACGAACTTCCTCACGCACCGGCAATTGCGGTTGTAAGTAGGTCAGCAAAGGTACGTTACAAATCAAGTCATTCCGAGCGGAGCGCAGCGGAGTCGAGGAATCTCTTAGAAGACTGGCGGAAACGCCCCATGGTACCGCTTTCGCCGAATTCAAAGAGATTCTTCGACTCCCTCCCTTCGGTTGTCGGTCGCTCAGAATGACTTTGATTGATGTATTTATGCCAGTCTACTTACGACCGTGTGCTCCGCTCCCCCTCCCCCTCTCGCCCGCGTTTTCGGGCAACATTGCCGGTCGGCGATAGATGAGCCACCGTTCAACGACAAAGAATTTCTAACATACGATCGCCCTCTTCCTCCCCGATGACTGCCTTTCGTCCTCGGCCCTGGATGCTGGGGCCGCTCGTCGGCCTCCTGCTTCTTCTCTGCGGCGGCCTCGCCCACCCGCCAGCTCCGGCCCCGACGACCGACTCGACCGATGTCTTCATGTGGACCGGGGCCAATCACATGCTGGACCACGATCCGGTGCTGTTCCAGACCAAGCTCGCGTTTGCGGCGCGGCAGGGCATCATCCCGTACGAGTCGGGCATCCACGATCCGGCCGAACTCCGGCGCTTCCTGCGGGCCTGTCGGCGGGCCGGCATCGAGGATACCTGGATCGAAATTGGGCCGGACGACGGCGTCTCGGCGAAAGTATTTGCGACCGATTCCACGGCCCGTCGGTCTACCCTGGAGCGATTTCGGGCCCTGGCGCAGGCGTACAAGGCCCAAGATCCGGAGTCAGCCCACATCACAATTTTCGACGAGGCGCCCCTCGGGGCCTTCGAGCCCCCGAGTGGGACGGGCTACGAGGACCGGGCCACGGCCTTTCGCCGGTACGGTCCGGACGGATTTGCACACATGTACCGCGCCCTGAAGGCCGTCATGCCGGACGCTGAGGTCGGCGTCTTCCTCCATCATCCTCACAATGCTTCCCGGGAGATGGCCGGCCCGCACACGTTTGTGGATTCGTTCATGGCGGCGACGGAGCGGCTCAGGGCAACCCCCGACTTCATCTACTCCGACGTGTACCGGGGCTACTTTACCCGTGGCTACGGCGTGGAGGCCACGAACGACTACATTGCCGACGTGGTGCGCCACACGAAGCAGGTGGCCCGGCGCTACGGGGCCGAGGCGCATCACCTCGGCCAGACGCACACAATCAAGCTCGGCTACACGCCCAGCCAGTGGGAGATTGATACCAACGTGCGGGCCATGCTCCGCGGTCAGCCGGACGGACTGGGCTGGTACTGGCCGAATTATGCCTCGACCAACTATACGCAAGGTCCCGATAATCAGCCGCGGGCGGAGGGGTACGACGTGTCGTTCGATCCGTTCGTGCCCAACAGCTGGGGGAAAATGGGACCCGCGGGCTCCCTCTTCGCCACCTCGCGCGACCGGTTCGTGTACGCGTATCTCCGCCTCCTGGAGGCCACCGATCGCCTCGCCCCGCGCAATCGGTTTGACCTCTGGCTGTACGGGTACGACTTCGACCACGTGGAGCACAAAGTGTACGCCCGTCCCGCCGGCGACTCGGCCTGGACGTTCATTGGGGCCATCAACCCGCAGCGCGACCGGGAGGGGTACGTGGCGAACGCCCGATCCGAGCACATCTATTCCTACGACGACCGCTGGCACGCCGTCGTCTTCCACGGCCTCCGCCGGGCCCGCCTTCTGGGCGAATCCGCTGCGGACGGGGCACGGTTGGAGATCAAGGTGACGTCTCGCAGTGAGAGCGACACCTCTCGCCTCGGGGCCGCCTACGCCCTCCCCTACCGCGCCACCCGCCACTACGCAACCGAGCAGAAGGCCGCCTCCCTCATCGAAGAGCAGCCCCGCTGGATGAGCGTCAACAGCCTCGCGTACCACGTGCGGCCCCTGCCCGACCCGCTCGCGCCCGGTGGTTCGCGCACGTACACACTGTCCCCCAACGTCCCCATCGACTCCACGCGGACCCGCTCCTGGCCTCGCGAGCTGAATCGATAGCGTTCCGTGGTCCCTGCCCGCCCTCTGTCCGACCTACTGGAATCTCCGATTGATGTCCATTCGCTCCACACTGACGGCGGTCGGTCTCGCCGTACTCCTGATTGGCCCCGTCCACGCACAGGCCCCCCGCTCCCCCGACGCCCTTCGTGACTCAATCGCAGCCGTGCTCGAAAGCACCGGCGCACCGGGCGCTGGGGTCGTCCTCTTCTCCGCCGACTCGATCCGGTGGGAGGGGTACTTCGGGGTTGCCGACCGCGCCACCAACCAGCCTGTCACCGAGGAAACCGTCTTCCGGGCCGGGTCCGTCTCGAAGAGCTTCGTCTCTGTCGCCGCGCTGCTGCTCGTAGAGGAAGAGCGACTCGACCTGCAGGCGCCCGTCCGCGATCTCGTCCCGGACATCCAAATCCAGAATCCGTGGTCCGACACCGATCCGGTGCAGGTGGCCCACCTGCTCGAACACACGGCCGGGTTCGACGACCTCGCCATCCACGAATACGTGTCCCGCTCACCGGACATTCCGCTTCGGGAGGGGCTTGCCATCAACCCGGCAAGCCGACAGGTCCGCTGGCGTCCCGGGATGTACTACTCGTACTCGAATGCGGGACCGCCGGTGGCCGCCTACATTCTCCAGCGACGGGCCGACCAGAGGTTTGAAGACCTCGTCGTCGACCGCATCTTCGCGCCGCTCGGGATGACGGCCTCCAGCTTCCGGCGCGACGGGCGCGTGAAGCCGCACCTTGCCACCGGCTACGCGGCGGACGGGGAGACGGAGAAATCGTACGTCCATATCGGCCTCCGGCCTTCCGGCGCCCTAAATACCCGCCCGACGGACCTGGCCCGCTTTGGGCAGATGCTTCTCGGCCGCGGCACGCGCGGCGATACGACGCTGCTGGACACGACCTCGGTGCAGCGCATGGAAACTGCCCGCACGTCGCTCGCCGCCCGCCGTGGATTGGGCACGGGGTACGGGCTCGGGAACTCCGCGTCCGTCGAGAACGGGTTCGTGTACCACGGCCACGGAGGCGCCATCGATGGCTTTATGGCGGAGTACGGCTATCTGCCCGAATCCAATCGGGGCTTCGTCGTGATGCTCAACAGTCAAGACGGCGACACGCAGGGACAAATTCTGGACTTGATCCGGAGCTATCAGACGCGCTCCCTGACGCCGCCCGAGCCTCCGTCCGTCTCGGACGTGCCGGCCGACACGCTCGCCCAACACACCGGCTACTACGTCTCCTTCACGCCCCGCAACGAAATTGTCCACTTCGTCGAGCGGCTGCTCGGCATTGTCCACGTCGACACGACGGCACAGGGCCTCTCCGTGAATCCCGCCCTCGGCCCGGCGGACACGCTGTTGCCGGTCGACGCGCAGCGCTTCCGGGGCTCGTCGGACCCGGTCGCCACGGCGGTCTTTGCCCGGGACCAGAATGGACGGCGCGTGCTGTCCGGGAACGGGGACATCGTGACCGGCAACCTACACGCCATCTCGGCGGTCTCGGCATGGGGACGGTGGATCGTGGCGAGCCTGTCCGTCCTCTTCCTCCTGTCGCCCCTCCTCTTCGTCCTCTACTGGGCACCGGCGAAGGCATTCGGGCGACTGCAGATGCCGGAGTCGGTCCACCTTCGGCTCTGGCCCCTCATCGCGACCGTTGTGTTGCTCTGGGCGTTTGCCCTGCTCGGTCTGGGCTTCGAAGACCCGATTACACGCCTCGGCACGCCCACGTTCTACTCCGTGGGCTACGCGGGCCTGACCATCGCGTACGGGCTCTCGGTCCTCGCTGGTCTCTGGGCGCTCGTGCAGAGCCGAGGGCGCGCCCGCTGGAGCACCTGGACGTACCATCTCTTCGTGGTCGGGGCCGAGCTCATCGTGCTCGTCTATCTCGCGGCCCACGGCCTCATCGCCCACCGCTTCTGGACGTAGTTTCATCATGGGAATGGAGAATGTGGAGCCCCACCCTCTCCCCCTTTCGC
>JBDGQM010000226.1:0-10902 GCA_042219065.1 Salinibacter sp.
ACGGTTTGGACCTGGTCCGTGGTAGACACCTCGATGAGGCGAGACATGAGATTGGAATAGGAGTATTTCGTGTTGCGTATTTCGTGTTGCGTATTTCGTGTTGCGTATTTCGTGTTGCGTATTTCGTGTTGCGTATTTCGTATCACTGGAAATAGGCGCATAAAAATCCTGGAACTGGAGGATACTGCGCGCCGAATAACTTTTTACGCACCACTTTTCACGTATTGCATACCATAAAATACTTCTCGGAAGATACGAATACGCAATACGGAATACGAAATACGCACGACAGAAGTAGCGCTCGTTCCAATACCCGGCACCAACAATCACCAAACGCCTCACCCCTGGTTCTCGGCGAGATAAAACCGATAGATCGGCCAGACGTCGAAGACGAGGTCGAGCCCGCGGTCGACGAGTTCCGGCCCCAGACGGAGGGTCTCGTCCCGCGAGATGTAGTGGCGCACGTGGATGCCGTCCGCCTGCTCCACCGAGGCCGGCACGCGGTCGAGCGGCTCGGGGTGGACGGGTTCGGTCTTGTTGTCGCCGGACCCACTGTGGGTGTGAAGTCGCCAGTTCTCTCGCGCCAGCAGGGGGTTGACCAGGTCCAGGTACGTCGCAGGCGCCTCCGAGATGCGCGTCTTCGCCTGCGCCAACAGGTCCGTGGCGTACGCCCCCACGTAGATGCCCACCGCAAAGCCGTCGGGCGAGACGCGGTGGGTGATCTGGACGTCTTCCAGCCGCCGCGTCTCGGGCCGGTAGAAGGACATCCAGAGGTTATCGTGGCACCCGCCGGCCCCGAAGTCGTTCTTGAGCAGGCGGCTGAAGACGTACTTTTCCGTTTCAAAGCCGAGCCGATTCGGCAACACCCAGTTCACCACCAGGTCGTCCCGGTAGCGGCGAAACGGATCCTTCAGGTGATCGGTGACCCCCGGCTTCTCCTTCTTGTACTGGTCGATGTGCGGCTCTGCGCGGAGCCGATCCAGCATCTCAAACACCTCGGTCGACCAGCCCTCGAAGGTACGATCGGGGGCCTCGGGCCGATGCATGTCCTCGACCGGCACCTGCGGGGGGTCGATCGCGGTGGCGTCTGTCGTGTCGGGCATGGCGGGCTGAGGCGGTTCATCAAGCAACGTCCGCGGTCCCCGTACGCGGCGTGCGGGGGCTCGTTCAGCGCACGTCGGGCACCTCCGCCTCCCGCCCCTCCAGAAACGCCTGCGCGGCCTCGACCAGCGCGGCGCTCCCAATGAACAGCGGCGTCCGCTGGTGCAGGCGGTCGGGCTGGATGTCCAGGATGCGCTCGGTGCCGTTGGTTGCTCGCCCCCCCGCCTCTTCGACGAGGAAGGCCATCGGGTTCGCCTCATACATGAGCCGCAGCTTGCCGTTCGGATGGTCCGCGGACGAAGGGTACATGTACAGCCCGCCGGTCAAGAGATTGCGGTGGAAGTCGGACACGAACGATCCGATGTAGCGCGCCCGGATGCGCTTCCCCGTGTCCGGGTCCTTTTCTTTCAGCCACCGCAGGTACGCCCGGAGCTCCGGGGAGAAGTCCTCGATGTCGGCCTCGTTGACGGAATACAGGGCCCGTTCCTCCGGGATGGTGAGGTCCGGGTGGGTCAGCAAGAATTCTCCGAGGCCCGGATCCAGCGTGAAGCCGTTGACCCCGTCCCCCGTCGTAAAGACGAACATGGTGGAGGACCCGTAGGCCACGTACCCGGCCGCCACCTGCTCAGCGCCTGGGCGGAGCGCCATGTCCAGGGCATCCCCGGACGGCTCCTCCGGAAGCTTGTAGATACTGAAGATGGTGCCCACCGAGGCGTTCACGTCCGTATTGGAGGAGCCGTCGAGCGGATCGAAAAAGACCGCGTACCGCTCCTGGGACTGCGCCGAGATGGGGATCGTCTCGGGCTGCTCTTCCGATCCGATGAGCGCGCATTCCCCGCCCCGGCGAAGGGCGCGTTCGAGCTCCCGATCGGCAATTTCATCGAGCTTCTTCTGCCGCTCGTCCTGCACGTTGACCGTCCCCGTCTCGCCCAGCACATCCAGAATCCCGGCGCGGCGAATGTTGTGGTTGATGAGCTTCGCCGCGACGCTCAGGTCCCGGAGGAGCCGCGAAAAGGCGCCGGTGGCGTGGGGGAACTGCTCGTGCTTGTCGATAATGAATTGCTCGAGGGTCATGATCGACTCCAGTTCCCCCGGTGGGGGCGACCCCTCAGTGGGCGCGTAGGACATGATCCGATGATCTGGTCAGAATGTCGCGAGGAGTGCCTCGGTCTCGACGCGGTACGGGCACGCTGCGGTTGTCGCCCTTACGGTTCCAGGGCCGTCGCGTGCCAGTTCTCGTGTTTGGGCGACCGCGTCATGAGGCGCTTCACCATCTTCCGGGGACTCTTGTCATCGAACAACACCGCGTGGACGGCCTCTGTAATCGGCATCTCCACGCCGTGGTGCTTGGCCAGGTTGTAGACCGACCGGGTCGTTCGCACCCCTTCCGCCACCATTTCCATGTCATTCATCACATCGTCGAGGCTCCGTCCGGTACTGATTTCCTCGCCCAGATATCGGTTGCGGCTGTGTTGGCTCATGCACGTCACGACGAGGTCGCCCACCCCGGAAAGCCCAGCAAAAGTCTGGGGATCGGCCCCGAGCGCCTCCCCCAGACGCCGGATCTCGGCGAGTCCGCGCGTCACGAGGGCGGCCTTGGCGTTGTCCCCGTAGCTGATGCCATCGGCAATGCCCGCGGCGATGGCGAGTACATTTTTGGCTGATCCCCCAATCTCGACCCCGCACACATCCGTGCTGAGATACACGCGCAGCCGTTCCGTCATGAATGCACTCTGAATGCGCCGGGCCTCGTCCTCGTCGGGCACCGCCGCCACGATGGCCGTGGGACGGCCCTCGGCCACTTCCTCGGCGTGGCTCGGGCCGTAGAGGGCACCAATCTGGTCCCCGGGTACCTTGTCGAACACGTCGTCCAGGACCTGCGACATCGTCAGCAGGGTTTCATTTTCGATTCCCTTCGAGAGGGACGCCATGCGGACGTCTCGGTGCGCAAACGGGCGAAGCGCTTCCGCTCGGGCCCGTAATTTTTGGGAGGGGATGGCCATGCCCCACAAGTCGGACGCCTGGGCGGCCTCTTGCAGGTCGGTCGTAATCTCGACCGAGGAGGGAATGAGAAGTTCGGGAAGATAGGTGGGATTGTGCGACGTTCGCCGAATTTCCTCGGCCACTTCCGGACGGCGCGCCCAGAGCACAACGTCACGTCCCGCCGAGGCAAGATGAACGGACAGAGCAGTTCCCCAGCTGCCCGCCCCAAAGAGTGTAATCGAAGACATAAGCGAGTCGTATCGACAAGTGAGTGTGGATCGGACCTCCAGCAGTCATGCTCCAAAATGAGGCTCAAGATCCGGGGAGACATGCCCCGGTCAGTGAGAGTCCGATCCACGGGTATCGTTCACATCAAGCTGGTATTGCTTTGGCGTTACCCCTTCGTGTTCCTTGAACATATCGATAAAGTGGCTGGTGCTGCTGAACCCCAGGGCGTGGCTCACGCTGGTCACGGTGTTTTCCGGGTCGGACAACAGCTCCCGGGCCCGAATGACGCGCTCTCGCGTGATGTACTCCAGCGGAGACATGTCGAACTCGTCGCTGAAATGGCGATAGAAGCTCGATTTGCTCATGCACGCCACGTCCACCAGCTCATCGATCGAAATGTGCCGATCGAGGTTGTCCTGAATGTACTGTACGGCGGCGGCAAGCCCCCCCGCCGAGGTGCCCCGGGCAAATTCTCCGACCATCAGCGGCCGAGAATCCGTCTGGAGCATCTGAATGATCAACTCCATCGCGTTCAGGTCGATCAAGTGATCGCGGTTCGGCGGATTCTCGCGAAAGAGGTACGCGACCATGTCCAGCACCTTCTTGACGCCTTCGCTCGATTCGACCTGACTGAACGCCTGATCCTGGACCTGCCAGCCCCGCGATACGGCTTCGTCCGGCGACCCCTCCACCATCCGGTCGAGAATGCTCCGCACCTCTTCGCGGTCGATCTTGAGGACGACGTACCGGGCCGGGACCTGCCCGGCCTCCGGAAAGTCGATCGTGATCGTCTGCAGGGGCGGAACGACGAGGGACTCCGCGGAATCCAGTCTCACCGTCTCTTCCCCGTCTGCGTGCACGACGGTCGTGCCCTCCACCATTCCGTAGTACATCAAGTGGGGCACCCGGAGGGAGATCTGATGCACCGGTTCCTGTACCTCAAAAAACGAAAGATGAGCGTCGTCGCCCCCGCGTTCGGTCCGATGCGCAACCAGGGACTGCGACTCCTCTCGAAACGGGGTCGGGCGGGCAGGCGAGGCCATGTGCGAAACGAGAAGCCGGTGAACACAGGGACGAAAATCTGCTTGCTTGTACTCCAGCGTCCGAACAGATGCAGAGCGCTGTCTCAGATTTTTACCGGGCCTTCTTTAAGAGATCACGCACAGGAAGTATCCCGGCTAGGACCCGAAAAGCCAAAAAGCGCTTCGATTTGGGAAGATGGAAGCATTTTCTCGGAAGATTACGCTACCGACTCGAAAAAGCGCTTCCTATACTAGAATTGCACTGAATCGGGGGGGTGCCCCGGTCGACTCGGTAATTTCGTAATCTTGATCGGTAGACTTGTCGGCGGCCCCGGCAAGACATTTGAGCATGCAGGACCCACAACCCCGCGGAGACCGATGACACGAAATCGTAACCCCTCTCGGAGAGCCCCGGCCCACCGATGACCCCCGGACTCTCTGGGGTCCAGCCCTGGCCCCTTTTGCTCAAGGATTGACCTTCCTCTACGAGACTGCGCCTGACATGTCCCAGTACGTACTCGCACTTGATCAGGGAACGACGAGCTCTCGGTCCATCCTCTTTGACCACCACGGACAGATCGAGACCGTCGCTCAGAAAGAGTTCGAGCAGATCTACCCGAATCCGGGCTGGGTCGAGCACGACGCCACCGAGATTTGGTCGACCCAGATGGGGACCGCCTCCGAAGCCCTGAGCCGGGCAAGCGTGGAGGCGGAGGACCTGGCGGCGATTGGCATCACCAATCAGCGCGAGACGACCATCGTGTGGGATCGGGAAACGAGCGAGCCGATCCACAACGCCATCGTCTGGCAGGATCGGCGCACGTCCGGAATCTGCGACCGGCTGAAAGATCGGGGCTACCGGGACGCCATTCAGGAGAAGACCGGCCTCATTATCGATGCGTATTTCTCGGGCACGAAGCTGCACTGGTTGCTTGAGCACGTGGACGGCGCCCGGCAGCGGGCGGAACGGGGCGAGCTGGCCTTCGGCACCGTCGATAGCTGGCTCGTCTGGCGGATGACGAATGGGGCGTGCCACGTCACGGACGCCACCAATGCGTCCCGGACCATGCTCTACAACATTCACGACGGCGGGTGGGACGACGACCTGCTCGACCTGCTCGATATTCCTCGCTCCCTGCTCCCCGATGTGCGGGACAACAGCGAGGTGTACGGGCATACCCAGACCGGTCCGTTCGACGCCGAGGTCCCGATCGCGGGCATGGCAGGCGACCAGCAGGCGGCCCTCTTTGGGCAGATGTGCACCACGCCGGGGCTCGGCAAAAATACGTACGGCACCGGCGCCTTCATGCTGCAGAACACGGGCGAGAAGGCCGTCACCTCCGACCATAATTTGCTCACCACGATCGGCTATCAGATCGACGGCACGACCCACTACGCCCTCGAAGGATCGATCTTCGTCGCCGGGGCGGTCGTGCAGTGGCTGCGCGACGAACTGCAAATTATCCGGGACGCCGCCGAGGTCGAGGAGCTGGCGCGAACCGTCGACGACAACGGGGGCGTGTACTTTGTACCGGCATTCACCGGCCTCGGCGCCCCCTACTGGGATCAGTACGCGCGCGGAACCATCGCGGGCCTCACTCGCGGCGCCAACCAGGGCCATATCGCCCGGGCCGCCATCGAGAGCATGGCTTATCAGGTCGCCGACGTGATCGATGCGATGGAGGCGGACTCCGGCATCGAAACGACGGAGCTTCGGGCGGACGGCGGCGCGGCGGCCAACGACCTGCTCCTTCAGTTCCAGGCCGACATTCTGGACATCCCGGTTGCACGCCCCAAGATTCTGGAGACGACGGCCCTCGGGGCGGCGTACCTGGCCGGCCTCGCCGTCGATTTCTGGAGCAGCCAGGCCGAGATTCAAAACCAGTGGGAGATGGATCGAGTGTTCTCCCCCTCCATGTCGTCCGATCGGATCGACGAGCTCCGCGCCGGGTGGTCGAAAGCCCTGGACCGGGCCCGGGCCTGGGAGGAGGCGGACGACAGTGCCGCGGAGCAGTCCACGAACGGCCGCGAGACGGTGAGCGAAGAGGCTACGGCCTCGTAGCGCCTTCGCGTCTCCCCCACCGGCCGTGCAATCTCCCCCTTCGGATCGACTGTGACATCCGTGCCGCCCACCACTTAGGATTCCCTCACGAATTTCGACGACACACCCCTATGGGTATCCGTATCGAAAATCTTCGCAAGTCCTTCGGGACCGAGCAAGTTCTGGACGGGATCAACCTTGAGATCCCCGATCGGAGCTTCTTCAGCGTCGTCGCCCCCACCGGGGCCGGCAAGACCACGCTGCTCCGCATCCTCGCGGGCATCGAGCGGGCCGATGCCGGAAACGTCTACTACGACGACGAAGAGGTGACGGATCGGGCCGTCCAGGAGCGCAGCGTGGGGATGGTGTACCAGGAGTTTATCAACTACCCGTCCCTTACCGTCCGCGAAAACTTGGCGTCGCCGCTCGAAGTGAGCGATGAAAACTATTCGCAGGACGAGATCGACCGGCGCGTGGAGGAGACCGCCGAGATGCTGCAGATCAGCCACATCCTGGAAAACCTCCCCGAAGAGGTTAGCGGTGGAGAAGCCCAGCGCACGGCCATCTCCCGGGCCCTGATCAAGGAGCCGGACTACCTCTTCATGGACGAGCCGCTGGCTAACCTCGACTACAAGCTGCGCGAACAGCTGCGGAGCGACTTCGAACGGCTGTTTTCGGAGCAGGAGACGACGGTGGTGTACGCCACGCCGCAGGCGGGGGACGCCCTCGCAATGTCCACGCACATCGGCTTTCTCCACGAGGGAGACATCATTCAGGACGCGCCCCGGGACGAGATTTACTTCCAGCCCGAATACCTCCCCGTGGCCGAGTTTCTCGGCGAGCCGCCCATGAACGTCCTGCCGGCCACGCTCAGACGCGAAGGCAACGACCGATCCTTCGAGTTCGAGGACGGCTCGCGCATCGCCGCGGGCACCGCATCGGGCGCGTTCCCGGCCCTCTCCCCGGACCGAAAGTACTACCTCGGCTTCCGGCCGCAAGACATGGCCTTCGTCGAAAACGGCACCGCGTCGGACGCCGGGGACGACGCCGAGCCCGTGATTCACCCCGACCTTGAGTTTGTGGAGACCGTCGGGTCCACCAGCACGCTCCACCTGGAGTACCAGGGCCAGGAGATCTATGCCCTGAGCCCGAAGCCGCTGCACCTGGATCCCGGCACAGCTCTGTCTTTCACCATCGACCCCGGGAAGCTATACGTCTTCGATTTCGAATCGGAGGACCTCATTGCAACGGGCGACAAGGTTCCGTCCTTTTCATAAAACAGACTGATGTCGTCTCATGGCTCAGATTGAAGCTCGCAACATACGGCACGTCTACGATAAGGGCACCCCGGACGAAACGGTGGCCATCGAGCACGTGGATCTGGAGCTGGAAGACGGCTCCGCCAACGCACTGTTGGGGCCGTCGGGATGCGGGAAAACCACCCTGCTCCAGATCATCTCCGGACTGCTCACCCCGACCGAGGGCCAGGTGCTCATCGACGGAGAGGATGTCACCGAGCAGTCCCCGGCCGAACGGGACGTCGCGCAGGTGTTCCAGTTTCCGGTGATTTACGACTCGATGGACGTGTACGGCAACCTTGCCTTTCCGCTGCGGAACGGCGGCGTGCCGGAATCGGAGATCGAGGACCGCATCGAACGGATCGCGGACCTGCTGGAACTGCACGACATCCTCCACAGCAGTCCTGCGGGGCTGGGGCCTGAGCTCAACCAGCTGGTGGCCCTGGGCCGGGGCATCATCCGCGCCGACACGTCCGCCATCCTGTTCGACGAGCCGATGACGGACGTGGAGCCCTCCCGCAAGCTCACGATTCGCCGCCGCGTGAAGGAGGCCCAGCAAGAGTTCGAGATTACGGCCCTCTACGTGACGCACGACCAGCACGAAGCCCTCACGTTCGCCGAAAAGGTGGCCATCATGCGGGATGGGCACCTCGTCCAGTACGACACGGGCGAGAACCTCTACCGGAATCCGGTGAACACCTTCATCGGCCACTTCATCGGGAGCCCGGGTATGAATCTTCTCGAGTGCGACCTCACGGCGGAGAACGGCACGGCCCACGCCCAGCTCGGCCCCCACCAGGTGCCGCTGGCCAGCGATCTTCAGCCCGAGCTCGATTCGTCGTGGACGGACTGTCACCTCGGGGTGCGGCCCAATTCCGTGACCGTGGAACTTACGGCCCCCGAGGACGAGACCGGCCATCTGCCCGCCACGGTCGACCAGGTGGAGATGATCGGCGGCTATCAAATCGTCACCGTCACGCTCGAGAACACCGACGTGGAAGTGAAGGCCCGCGTGGCTCACGACTACGCGATCGACGAAGAGGCCTCGATCTGGATCAGCTTCCCGCCCGACGACATCCGGTTTTTTCACCAACAGGAGGCCGTCAACGCGGCCTGAGAGGCCCCTGTTCGTTTCGGCCCCTAGCGTTTTTTTGATCGGACCCTGTTTTAACGATGAAACAACGTCCCTGGTTATTTCTGCTGCCGGCACTGCTTCTGGTGTCGATCAGTGCCTTCCTCCCGCTAATCACGGTGATGAACTACTCCCAGCTGACCCTCCTCCCGGGCACACAGCCGTACTTTTCGGGAATTGAAAACTTTGTGGCGATCATTCAGGACCCGGCCTTCCAGGGAGCCCTGGGACGCCAGCTTCTTTTTAGCGGGCTTGTGCTCATCACGGAGATTCCCCTGGGCCTGGCCCTGGCTGTCTGTATGCCGAGCGGGGGCATCGGCGCGGCCGTGAGCCTCGTCCTCCTCGGCATCCCCCTGCTCATTCCCTGGAACGTCGTCGGCATCATCTGGCGCGTGTTTACCCGGTCCGACATCGGCGTCCTCCCCGAAGTGTTCAGCTGGGTCGGGTATAACTACAACGTCAGCCAGTTTACCGGGGATGCCTGGTGGACCGTATTGGCCATGGACATCTGGCACTGGACGCCCCTCGTGGTGCTCATCTGCTACGCCGGCATTCAGGCCATCCCCGAAGAGTACTACATGGCCGCCAAGATCGACCGGGCCTCCCCCTGGAAGACGTTCCGCTACGTGACGCTCCCCAACATCCGGGGCGTCCTCATCATCGCTGTGCTGCTGCGGCTGATGGACTCGTTCAAGATCTACGCCGAACCCTTTGTGCTCACCGGCGGCGGCCCGGGCAGTTCAACGACGTTCCTGAGCACGTACACCTCACGAATGGCCATTGGAGGATTCCAGATGGGCAGAGGCGCCGCGACGACTCTGATCTATTTCTTCATTGTGATCCTCCTCTCGTTCGTGTTGTACATCATCATGCTTAATCTCGGACAAGGTGCAGGTAGTGACCAATGAAAAAGCAATATTACTTAGTCCTGTTCTTGGTATTCCTCATGATACCAATATACTGGATGGTCAATATGTCGTTCAAGCCGAACTCTGAGATCCTCCAGTCTCTTACCTTCTATCCCCACAACTTCACCCTCGCAAACTATGAGGAGATTCTCACCTCCAGCTTCTGGCGAGACGGGTACATTAACTCGATCTCGATTGCCGTGATGAACGTGGCGTTCGTCACGATCACGGCCCTCCCCGGGGCGTACGCGTTCTCGCGGTGGGACTTTCGGGGGGACAAGCACCTGTTCTTCTGGTTCCTGACGAACCGGATGGCCCCGCCGGCCGCCTTCATGGTGCCGTTCTTCATTCTGTACTCGAACCTGAATCTGATCGACACCTACTGGGCCGTGGCCCTGGCGCACTGCCTGTTCAACCTGCCCCTGGCCATTTGGATTCTGGAAGGGTTTATGTCCGGGATTCCGAAGGAGATTGACGAGATGGCGTTCATCGACGGCCACAGCTTCCCGAGTTTCTGCTGGAATATCTTTCTCCCCCTCATCACGCCCGGCATCGCCGTGACGGCCTTCTTCACGTTCATGTTTTCCTGGGTAGAGCTCCTGCTGGCCCGCACGCTGACCAACGAGGCGGCGCAGCCGATCACGGTGACGCTGACCCGAAGCCTCGGGGCTGGAGGGTGGGACTGGGGCGTCCTCGGGGCCGCCGGCGTCCTCGCCATGATTCCGGGGGCCATCATCGTGTACCTCGTGCGCGACCTGCTCGCCACCGGCTTCTCGATGGGGCGCGTCTAACCGCCGCGGGGCCCCGCACGGCCGACTTCTCGTCCCCCAGCATCTGGCTACCTATCACCTTGCGTCATGATCGATACAGACGAAAGTGATAGGTAGCTAAACCCAATATTCGTTCTTCCCTGCGCACCTTCCCCGGGCCTCACGCACCTCGGACGTGGGGTCCGTGGGGAGGGCCTGATTTCACTCAATCACCCCGGACTCCATGCTTAACGCTCTTCCTCCCTCGTGGATGCAATGGACCGTGTCGACGATCATTTTCCTCGGCACGATCATCTTCCTGTTGATTGGAATGACCATTTGGGACATGAAAGATCCCGGATGGGCCCGCGAGGGAATGATTCTGCCCATCGAGACGACTCGTGGCGACCGGTTCTTCATGGGACTCCTGATCACAGGAA
>JBDGQM010000226.1:11002-12629 GCA_042219065.1 Salinibacter sp.
CCCATCGAGACGACTCGTGGCGACCGGTTCTTCATGGGACTCCTGATCACAGGAATAATTTTTTGCCTGTGGCTTGTGTTCTTGGGGACGACGGCCGTCTGGGCAGTGCCGGTCCTCGGAGCTCTCGCAGTTGTCTGCACAATCAACTTTTTCTGACTGACACCCTGGATCGCGACCCAACCCCCTGCGGTGCAGAATGTGCGAACCGGCAGGGGGGCAAGTTCGGAAAAGACACCCCCCTTTACGGCATGCCAATGATCTCCTGCGAATCATGCGACACAACTTTGGGAAGATGGGATCATTTTCTCGGAGGATTACACTATCGATGAAGAAAAGCGCTTCCTATACTCCCCTGTGGAACTGACGGGACAAACTTCTGCGGAGGGGTAGGCGGAAGCGCTTACGACCAACCTTCGATTCGGCCTGTGCGATCGGATAGTGGTTCGAAATCCCACCCCCTATCTCGACGTGTCCGGGTCGGTGAGAATCCTTCAATAGTCCCGACGCCCTGCACCTGTGGACACTCGCCTGCACCACGATCCATCGACCAGCTTGCAAGGGATGCCTCCTTCACCCGTAAGATGGGACTGGGACAAACCGACGCATGGTCTCGACGCCCGTCTGGCCTCATGACGAGCCGTGCAGCCGACTGCCCTGTGCACTGAACGAACTCACGTAGCTCTCTCATTACCAACGGTGGTTTCGACATGACTACCCCTTACAATACCCGCCCGACGCACTATTCTTGGCTTGCGTTAGTAGCGCTGTGCGTTGCGGCACTCGCTTTTCAACCTCTCACGACTCAGGCTCAAGACTTCCCTGACGAGCCCAACTATCCGGACATCACTAAACAAGAGGCTCGCGATTATGCCGAAAGTGAATACGGCCCGCTCAACGAGCGCGAGAAGGCCGCGGTGAAGTACGCGATCAAGTTTCAGCCGTCAGTCTTTACGCTGAAGGAGCAGATCGACGAGCTGATGTGGTTTGCCCACAACGCTGAGAATCTCCGCGGGCAGGACGTGGAGTCTGTGGCCGAGACCATTAAAACGCACAAGTGGGAATCGTCCACTCTCGCCCCTGCCTTCTCCGAAATTACGGGAATCAACGTGACTCACAACATCATCGGTGAGGGCAGTCTCGTGGAGAAGCTGCAAACGCAGTTGGCCTCGGGCCGGAGCGTCTACGACATCTACGTCAACGATGGAGACCTCATTGGGACGCACGTCCGCCTTCAGAGCGCCGTCAACCTGACCGACTTCATGAACGGGGAAGGAAGCGAGGTGACGAACCCGACCCTGGACATGGACGACTGGATGAACCCGGAGTTCGGCCAGAACTATGAAGGTGACCAGATCCAGCTCCCTGACCAGCAGTTCGCGAACCTCTACTGGTTCCGTCACGACTGGTTTACGGACCCGGAGATCAAAAAGATGTTCAAGAACGAGTACGGGTACGAGCTGGGTGTGCCCCGCAACTGGGCGGCCTACGAGGACATCGCGGAGTTCTTCACCAACTCTGTGACCCCGGAGGACCTGGGCGCGGACGTGGATGCGATCTATGGCCACATGGACTACAGCAAGAAGAGCCCGTCGCTCGGCTGGCGCTTTACCGACGCCTGGCTCTCGAT
>JBDGQM010000227.1:0-12868 GCA_042219065.1 Salinibacter sp.
CAACGAGAGGGAATTGCGTCCGCCGCCTGCGATCCGGATGCCGTCGCGGTCGTGGTCGTCAGCGAAAGCACAGTCGTCAAATCGAAACGCGGCGCGCGACCGCCCCGCGGCACGGCAATTGCATCTTAGCGACGGCGGCCTGCTCTCACTGTTCTACTGGAGCAGGAATTCGGTGCCCCCATCCCGAAAGCGTTCGAGGACAGGCAGCTCCCACGCCCCCATTCGCTCGTGCTTTCCGGGCATCTCACCCACGACCAGAGGCGGCTAAGCCTCTGTTGCTCGACCGGATTTTTAACATACGATCGCCCTGCCGCCCCGCGGGGAGGGGTTGCCATTCGAAAACGAGACGCCTACATTTGAAAGCGCAGTTGTCTCTTTCTCCACTCCCACCACTCCATGTTTCGTGTTGTGAACGCTCGTGCCGTGGGGCTTGCCTGTCTCCTGACGGCTGCTGTTCTCGGTCTGTCGGCCTGGACGACCGCATCCAGCGCCGTCTCGTCCGATCGCACGTCCGAGTCCGCCGCGCCCGCTCCGGTGCCCGAGTACGCGGCGAACGGCATGGTCGTCTCCGCCAAGCGCACCGCCTCGGAGGCGGGCGTCGAGATGCTTAGGAAGGGCGGCAACGCCGTCGATGCCGCCGTCGCCACCGGCTTCGCGCTGGCCGTGGTGCATCCCTGGGCCGGCAACATCGGCGGGGGCGGGTTCATGGTGATCCGCATGCCGGACGGCTCCGTCACCACCATCGACCACCGCGAGGATGCGCCCAGCGGCGCCACGCAGGATGTGTACCTCGACGATGAGGGCAATGTCGCCGGCGACCGCAGCGAGCGGGGCTACCTCGCCTCCGGCGTGCCCGGCACGGTGGCGGGACTGCTCAAGGCGCTCGAGGAGCACGGCACCCTCAGCCGCGAGACCGTCATGGCTCCGGCCATCCGGCTGGCCCGCGAGGGGTTTCCCCTGCCGCACTCCCTCGCGCAGGACCTGAACGAGGACTACGACGACTTTGCCGAGTTTCCGCCGTCGAAGAAGTACTTCACGAAGGGGGACTCCACGAAGAAGTACCGGGCCGGCGAGCGGTTCGTCCAGAAGGATCTGGCCCGGACGCTGGAACGGATTCAGGAACAGGGCAGGGCCGGATTTTACGAGGGCACGACCGCTGAGCTGATCGCCGAGCAGTTCCAGGAGAACGGGGGGCTGATTGACGAGCAGGATCTCGCCGAATATCAGGCCGTGGAGCGCGAGCCGGTGAGCGCCACGTACCGGGGCTACGAGGTGCATTCGATGGGACCGCCCTCGTCCGGCGGCGTGGCCATCGCCCAGCTCCTGAACGCGGCCGAGATGAAGCCAATCGGACGAATGGGCTTCAACTCCAGCAGCACGATCCACTACCTCGCGGAAGCCATGCGCCGGGTCTACGCCGACCGGGCGAAGTGGCTGGGGGATCCCGATCACGTGACGGTGCCCACGGAGGGCCTCATCCAGAAGGACTACATGCGGCGGCGCATGGCGTCGTTCGACTCGCTGCGGATCACGCCCAGCGACTCGGTGAAGGCCGGTGAGCCGATGCTGGCCTCCGAATCGATGGAGACGAGCCACTACTCGGTGGCCGACAGTAGCGGCATGGCCGTGAGCGTCACCACCACCCTCAACAGCGGCTACGGCTCGAAGGTCGCGATTGACGGGGCCGGCTTCTTCATGAACAACGAGATGAACGACTTCGTGCTGAAGCCGGGCGTGCCGAACATCTACGGCCTCTCGGGCACGAAGCGGAACCTGGTGGCGCCGGATCGCCGCATGGTGTCGTCCATGTCCCCGACGATCGTCGAGGACCCGCAGGGCCGCCTGCATCTGGTCATCGGGGCGCCGGGCGGGTCCACGATCATCACGACCACGTTCCAGGTCATCATGAACACGATCGACCACGACATGAACATCCAGCAGGCCATTGCGGCCGGCCGGATCCATCACCAGTGGAAGCCGCGTGCGCTCAGCTACGAGAAGAATGCCCTGCCCCGCGACGTGCGGTGGAACCTGAAGGCACGGGGCTGGCCGGTGCAGATGGGGGTGTTCGGCGGCATCCCGCAGTGGGGCCGGGCGCAGGGCCTCCGCATCAAACACCCGGATCGACCTGCTCAAGAGCGCACCTTCTACGGCAGTTCGGACCCTCGCGGGACGGGGGCGGCGGTAGGATTTTAAGAGTGCGTAGTTCGTATTTCGTATTGCGTATTTCCTGCCCATTTACGCAATACGAAACACGCAATACGCATCACCGCTGAAGTCTACTCAGCTTGAGGTATGTCTCTCAGTCACGCCGACGTGTCTCATCCCGTCTGGGGGGCTGGTGCCTGCCAGTCGAACTCCTCCTTGCTCATGTCCTCGTCGACCGGCACGGGATAGTCGCCGGTGAAGCAGGCGTTGCAGTAACCAAGATCGCTGTCGTTGGCCCGCTTCACGGCCTTCATCAGCCCCCCGACCGACAGGTACGCCAGCGAGTCGACGCCCAAATAATCGCGCATGGCCTCGATGTCATCGAATTTGTTGGCCAGCAGCGCGTCGGCGTCCGGGAAGTCCATGCCGTAGAAGCAGGGGCTGATGACCGGCGGGGAGGAGACGCGGAAGTGCACGCTCTTGGCCCCGGAGTCGCGCAGCATGTTCACGAGGTAGCGGGCCGTGGTGCCCCGCACGATCGAGTCGTCGAGCACCACGACGGTGCGGTCCTCGAGCAGGCCCTGCACGGTGTTGAACTTGCAGCGCACCTTCATCTCGCGGCGGTCCTGGCCGGGGGCGATGAAAGTACGGCCCACGTAGTGATTGCGGATGAGTCCCAGGTCAAACCGGCAGCGGCGGCCCATGTCCTGGCACTCCTCCGCGAAGCCGAGGGTGGAGGTGTTGGCCGAGTCGGGGACCGGCACCACGATGGGCGTCTTCTCGTCGTCTTCGGCCTCCTCGGGGATGGGCGCCTCGTGGGCGAGCTGCACGCCGAGCTGGCGCCGCACCTTGTCCACCATCTCCCCGAAGATCTGCGAGTCGGGCCGTGAGAAGTAGACGTACTCGAAGACGCATTGGCTCACCCCGTACTTCGTGGGAATCTCCTGGCTTTCGAAGTCGCCGTCGTTCACGCAGCCCTCGCGGTCGATCACCAGAATCTCGCCGGGTTCAATGTCGCGCACGTACTCCGCGTCGATCATGTCGAAGGCGCACGTCTCGCTGGCCACGCAGTAGGCCGGGCCCTCGTGCCGCTCCGGCGTCTCCAGGCGGCCGAGCGCGAGGGGGCGAAAGCCATTCGGGTCGCGGACGGCAATCATGTGCTCGTCCGTCATCAGGAGCAGCGAGTAGGCACCCTCGATCTGCATGAGGGCGTCGATGATCTGGTCGAGGTGCTTCTGCCGGCGGCTCTGGGCCGCGAGGTGGAGAATCAGCTCGCTGTCGCTGGTGGTCTGGAAGAGGGTGCCGCGCTCACTGAAGCTCTTGCGCAGCTCTTTGGCGTTCGACAGGTTGCCGTTGTGCGACAGCGCCAGGTTGCCCTTCCGGTGGTGCACCACGAGGGGCTGAATGTTGGCCCGGTTGGCCGAGGCCCCGCTCGTGGAGTACCGGTTGTGGCCGATGCTCACATCGCCCAGCAACTGCTTGGTGAAGAGGTCCGGGTCGTCGAACACGTCCAGCACCAGGCCGAAGTCCTTGTGCACCGGCATCACGGGCTGGTCCCGCTGCTCGTCGTAGGTGGAGGTGACGATGCCGGCGGCTTCCTGGCCCCGATGCTGCAGGGCATGCAGGCCGTAGTAGGTATGACGGGCCGCCTCAGGGTGGTTGCAGATGCCGAAGATGCCGCAGTGTTCTTTGACGGCGTCGCTCATAAGTGGGGGGCAGCGGCAGCGAACCGCAGGCTGATGGGACAAGTGCTCAACGGGAGCATCCGCGACGACCAACGCGGATCCACAGAATCATCGGCCGCGTGATCCGAAACTGTGCACGGGGCCACATGATCCCAAACGAGCGAAGGTCCGGACTGCCCTCGGCCCTCGTTTACAGAGTTCTTCTCCGAGGCCGGAGCCGGGAGCGACGCCCCGTGGATCGTTAAGGGGAATCACGAGGCCGTCGGGGAGGCCTCGGGCTCCACGCCGATCTCCTCCTCCAGCGTCTCGGTGCTGATGCCCAGCGTCACCTCCATCTCTTCGAGCGTGAGCCCCTTCGTCTCCGGCACGATCAGCCACACGAACAGCAGCTGCAGCACCATCATCCCGGAGAAAAAGGCGAAGATCTGCGCCCCCGTGAAGGTGCTGAGCACCGTCGGCGTAAGCAGCGTGATGAGCGCCGCCATCACCCAGTGCGTACCCGACCCCAGCGACATGCCATAGTCCCGCACCGCATTGGGGAAAATCTCGGAGATGAACACCCAGATCACCGCCCCCTGCCCCACGGCGTGCGAAGCGATGAACGCGCACACAAAAATCACGACAATGAACCCCTCCGCGCCGGAGAAGAACGCCCAGGACACTCCGGCCAGCGACGCGATGTAGCCGAACGAGCCGACGTAGAGCAGCTTCTTCCGGCCGAAGTTGTCGATCAGATACATCCCCAGCAGGGTAAACAGCAGGTTTACCACCCCGATCGGCACCGAGGCGCCGAGCACCGCCTCCGCCTCGATGCCGGCCCGCTCGAAGATGCGCGGCGCGTAGTAGAGAATGAAGTTGACGCCGGACATCTGGTTGAAAAACGCCACCAGAAACGCCAGCAGGATGGGGAACTGGAAGGTGCCGGAGAAGAATTTGGAGAGCGACACCGTTCCTTCGCTCACCGACTTCTTGATGACGGCGATCATGTCCTCGATGTTCTCCGTCGGGTTGAGCTTCTCCAGCAGATCGCGGGCGGAGGCCTCATCCTGTCGCTTGATCACCAGCCAGCGCGGGCTTTCCGGCACCCCGAGCACGAACGCGCAGTAGATGGCCGCCGGGATGGCCTCCACGCCCAGCATCCACCGCCAGGCGCTCTCGCCGAAGGTCGCCCCAATCCAGTAGTTGGAGAGGTAGGCCACCAGAATGCCGAACACGATGTTGAACTGGTAGAGGGCCCCGAGCTTGCCCCGGTTCTGGGCGGGGGTAATCTCGGCGATGTAGACCGGCACGGCCACCGAGGAGGCGCCCACGCCCAGCCCCCCGATAAACCGGGCCGCCGAAAAGATGTAGGGGCTTGGGGCGAAGGCCGACCCCAGGGCCGAGAGCAGGTAGAGGACGCCGATCCAGAAGAGGGTGCGCCGCCGCCCGTAGCGATCGCAGGGCACCCCGCCAAACAGCGCCCCGATCACCGTGCCCCAAAGGGCCATCGACGTGATAAAGGTCCCGTGGAACAGGTCGCTCAGGTTCCACAGCTCCTGAATGGACTGTTCGGCACCGGAGATGACGATGGTATCGAAGCCGAACAGGAAGCCGGCGAGGGCGGCAGCAAACGCGCTGAAGAGAACGAGCCTCTGTGAACGATCCATGGGGGTGGGGTGGGGTGGTGACGAGAGAACATTGAAGGTGGGCGCCTGGGCGCGATCAGGCGGCCGCGCCCGAGGGGTCGAGGGGCAGTCCGGAGATGTCCGACAGTGTGTCCACCCTGTAGGCGGGCAGGGCGCCGGAGTGGGCAGCCACGTACGCCCCGAGCCGATTGGCCCGGTCGAGGACCACCTCTCCGTCGTGGTCGGCGAGCAGGCCGGCGAGCAGCGCGGCGAGGAAGGCATCGCCCGCCCCCACAGTGTCCACAACATCGGCCTCGTGCCCGGGGTGGTGCCAGAAGGAGCCGTCCCGCCACAGCCAGGCCCCCTCGCTCCCCCCGGTTACACAGACGGCCCGGGCCCCGAAGGCGTCGGCGAGGTCGGCCACGGCCGCCTCCAGGCCGTCCGGAAGATCGAACCAGCCTTGCAAGCGCGCCAGCTCGTCGTCGTTGAACTTGACGACGTCGGCGGCCTCCATGGACCGCTCGACCACCGCCGGGTCGACGAAGGGGGGGCGGAGGTTGATGTCGAAGACGCGCAGGGCCTCGGTCTCACAGAGCTGCCGAATGGTCTGCCGGGAGGTGCGGGCCCGCTGTGCGAGGCTGCCGTACACGAGCGCGTCGGCGTGCTCGGCGTGCCGACCCAGGGCATCGGTGAGCGTGATGGCGTCCCAGGCCGCGGGTTCGAGAATCTCGTAGCCCGGCTCCCCGGTCCCGCCGAGCTCCACCTGCACGAAGCCGGTGGGGAGGGAGTCGTCGATCTGCATGAGATCGGTGCCCAGGCCGCGGGCCCGCATGCGACGGAGCGCCTCGTGGCCGAGCCGGTCGTCGCCGACCCGGCTCACGAAGGCGGTCTCTCGCCCGAGGGCGCGGAGGTGGGAGGCCACGTTGAAGGGCGCGCCGCCCAGAAAGAGGCCGCCGGGGAGGGCGTCCCATAGAATCTCGCCGACGCAGAGAATTTCGTTACTCATCGAAGGGGGCAGGGCACGTGAGTGGAGACGTTGCGGATTATCGGTTGGCCCAGGCGGACCGAAGTGACCAGGCGTCGAGGTGGACGAGGCGAGCGGGTCCCCCGGTCGCAAAGAAGGACACGCCGTCACTGGTCGAATCGGGGAAGATGCGCTCGGTCAGTACGCGGGCGCCGCCGTTGGCGAAGACCTCGACGGAGGACCGGTCGACGAGCACGTGCAGGCGGACCTTGCCGTTGCGGGGGGCGAGGGGGGCCTCGTGGCGGGCCCCAAAGTCCTCGTGGAAGCCCGTGGCGCCCGAGCGGGTGCGGTCCACGAACAGGGTTTCCGAGGCGGTTTCGTAGCCGATGTGGGTCTCCTGCTTCGCGCCCGCCCGAACCGTGAGGCCCACCGTCTCGGCGTCGCCGGGCTTAATCGTCGCGTCCAGCTCCAGCGTCGTCCCGGCCACCCCGTCCTCGGCGAGCGAGACCGTGTCGGACGAAAGCATGCGGGCGTCCAGGCGGACGTGATCGGTCCGCAACTGCTGAAGTTCCTGCACGGGAGCCTGCACGAGACGGGGGACCCCGTCGATCGAACGAAGCCGAACCGACCGGGGAACGGTCTGCGCGCTCCGCCAGGGCGAGGTAGGAATGTCCTCAGCGTAGGACCAGTTGTTCATCCAGGCCAGCCACAGGGCCCGGCCGTCCGTCTCGGGCACGTTGTTCCAGGGAATGGTGGCGTAGAAATCCGGGCCGTAGTCCACCCAGTGCGGCCCGCGTTCCAGGAAGCCGTCGTTCGGGGTAAAGGTCGTGCCGTCGAAGGTGCCCAGAAAGTACTGCGCCCCGGAGCCCCCCGCCACCGATCCGGGGTTCAGGTCTACCTGCAAGACCCACTGTGTCCGGTCCTGCCCCTCCACTGGCACCCGAAAGAGCGCCGGACACTCCCACATGCCCCCCGTCGCCCCGGCTGGCCCGAATTCGCTCAGGAGGGTCCACTCCTTGAGGTTTGTGGATTCGTAGAACTGGACCTTATGCTGAGTGGGAAGGACAATCGACATCACCCACTTCTGCTCCGGTTCGTACCAGAAGACGTTTGGGTCTCGAAACTCCGGATCCGGGTGGTCGAGCACCGGATTCCCCTCGTACTTCGTCCACGTCTCGCCCCCGTCGGTGCTGTAGGCCAGCGACTGCGCCTCGTTGACCGAGTCCTCCGACAGGGTGTAGTGGCTCGTGTAGACGGCCACCATCGGCGACGAATCGGTACCGTTGCCGAAGCCGGCGGTGTTGGCCGAGTCCACCACGGCGCTGCCCGAGAAGATCATCTCGTTGCCCTCCTCGGGGATGGCCACGCCCTGGTGATCCCAGTGCATGAGGTCGGTGCTCGTGGCGTGGTACCAGCTCATGTGGCCCCACGTATTGCCCTCCGGGTTGTACTGGTGGAAGAGGTGGTACGTCCCGTCGTGGTAGACGAGCCCATTCGGGTCGTTCATCCAGTTCTGGGGGGGCGTGTAGTGGAACTGAGGCCGGTACGGCTCCTCGAACGACGGGCCGGACGCGGCGGTCTCATCGGAGGGCGAATCGACGCACCCCACCGGGCCAAGCAGGAGCAGGCCGACGGAGAGGGAAAGGAGAGGCGTTCGGAGGGCGGTCCGCATCGGAGAGAGGAATTGAGGAATGTCAGCTACCCGTTCGGTTCCGCGCCGCCGGAATCAGCCCCACAGGACTGCCGGACGATCAGCTTCGGCTGAAGCGTCACGACCGTCGGGGACCGGTCCGGGGCGTCGAGCCGCTCCAGCAAAATCTCCGCCGCGCGACGCCCAATCTCGTACCCGGGCTGGTCGATCACCGTCGGCGGCGGATTCAGGGCCTGCGCCCACGGCACATCGTCGTACCCCACCAGCGCCATCGCCTCCGGCACCTCCACCCCGCGCCGGTTCAGGGCCGACAGGGTCCCGAGCGTCGTCAGGTTGTTGCCGGTAAACAGTGCCGTCGGGGGCCGGTCGAGGTCGAGAAGCTCCTCGGTGTGGCGCCGTCCCCGCTCCCGGTGGTGCTCCTCGTCCTTGACGAGGGCCGGGTCCCCCCCCAGGCCGTGGTCCCGGAGCGCCCGCTCGTAGCCCTCGCGCCGCTCGGTAAGGGTCGAGATGTGAGAGATGCCCCCGATGAAGCCGATGCGCTCGTGACCGAGGTCAATCAGATGGGTGACGGCGTCGTACGCCCCCTGCCGGTTGTCCGACAGGATCGTGTCGACGCGGGCGCCCTCCAGCCGCCGGTCCACGCACACGACCGCGATCTCACTGTCCACGAGGCGTTGCACCTCCGGGTCGTTCATGCTCACGGGCGGGACGATGACGCCGTCGACGTCTTCGGTCACGAGGGTATCAACGGCCACCTGCTGCTTGTCGGGGTCCTCGTCGGAGTTGCTGAGGATGAGGGCGTAGTCGTGCTCCCGGGCGACGTCTTCGACGCCCCGGGCCACGTCGGCGAAGAAGGGGTTTTGAATGTCGGGGATGACGAGGCCGAGGAGACGGGCGGTTCCCTCCTTCAGGCGGAGTCGGCGGGCCACGCGGCTGGGCTGGTACCCGAGGGCATCGACGGCCTCTCGTACACGGTCGCGGGTGCTCGGGCTTACTTTCTCGGGATCATTGAAGACCCGGGATACCGTGGACACGGAGACATCGGCCTCCTGGGCCACATCTTTGAGGGTTGCCATGCCACAGGGAAGAGAGATGCGGAAGAGACGAAGAGGGAGGGAGAATCAGTAGATTCCGTAGATCCGACGTCGGATCAGGCAAAAAAGTAGAGAATCGTGACTGTGCAAAACACGAGCAGGATGGAATGGTAGCGATAGTTCTGCCACCAGGCCAGGTCCTCGAGCGCCTCGGTCTCGGCGTGCCAGTAGCTGGCGTTCCAGGTCAGCTTCTCGGTCTTGTCCGCGGGCGGGGGCTCGGTCGCGAGGCTTACGCCGACGAGGATGAACACGCTCATGACGAGGGAGACCCCGGCGGCGTAGAGGAACTGAATGGCGAACACACCCAGGATTTCGTTCAGCACGAAGAAGACGACGCCGAGGCTCACGCCGAGCAGCAGGGTGACGAAGGCGCCGTGCCGGTTCGCCCGCGTCCAGAAGATGCCGCCCACGAAGGTGGCCACGATGGGCGGCGTGGTGTACGCGAGCACCGATTGCAGGTAGCCCCACAGCGTCTCGAACCGCCGGATCTGCGGGGCCCAGAGGATGGCCACGAGCAGCGCCACCCCCGTCACGACCTGGCCGGTGATGACGATATGTCGCTCGCTGAGGTCCGGATACAGCGGCTTCACGAAGTCCATCGTCACGAGCGTAGAGACGGAGTTGAGAATCGAGTCGATCGACGAGGTGATGGCGGCCACCAGCGCGGCGAGGACGAGGCCACTGGCCCCGACGGGAAGCAGATCGAAGACCAGGACCGGGAAGACCATGTCGGCATTCGACAGGTCCGGGTACAGCACGAGCGCCATGGTGCCGGGCAGGATCATGAAGAAAAGGACCGGCAGCTTCAGAAACCCGGCGAAGAGGGAGCCCCAGCGTCCGTGGTTCATGGTCTTCGCCCCTAGCGTGCGCTGCACGATCAACTGGTTGGAGGTCCAGAAATAGGTCCCGATCACGAGCACGCCCGTAAACAGGCCCGGCCACGGCATATTCGGGTCGCTGGGGGGCTTAAAGACGCTCAGGGCCTCTTTTCCCGCCGTGTCCACGACGGCGCCCCAGGACGGAAGCTGCATGTACGCCGCCATCGCCACCAGCGAGCCCCCGACGATGAGCATCACGGCCTGAATCGTATCCGACACGACCACGGCCTTGAGCCCACCGAAGACGGAGATGATGGCGGCCAGGAGGGCGAGGGCGGCCACGGCCCCCCAGAGCGGAATGTCGAAGAGCAACACAAAGACCAGCGCCCCCGCGTACAGCGCCCCGGCGGCGTCGATGAACATGTTAAAAAAGAGGTTGATGCCGGAGAAGACCCGCCGGGAGCGATAATCGAAGCGCTGTTCCAGGAAGCCCGGCATCGTGTACACGCCCGAGCGCAGATAAAAGGGAAGGATGAAGAAGATGAAGAAGATCAGGATGATCGCCGCGCTCCACTCGTAGTTGTAGACGGAGACCCCCTGGTTGTAGCCCGCGCCGGCCAGCCCCACGAAGGAGGAGCCGGACATGTTGGTGGCGAAGAGGGAGAAGCCGATGATCGGCCACACGAAGTCGCGCCCGCCGAGAAAGAAATCGTCGGCGTCTTCCTGCGACCCGGCGATCCACAGCGGAATGAACCGGGCGAGCAGGATGTAGGCAACGAGGACGACGATGTCGATGATGGCGACGTCAAATGCGGGCATGGATCATAGGGGCGTGAGGAAAACCATCTGTGAGTGGAAAGGGCGATTTTCCCTTCTGGGTACAGGATGCACTGCAGCGTGTCCTGAAAGATCAGAGTCCCCCGAGAGTTCTGGATGGGAACCGGACGCGAGGAAACGAAAAACCCCGCCGCCCCGCGTTCGGGAGGGCGACGGGGCCTATCGTATTCGCTGCGGCCCGATGGGCTCCGTGTGCCAGCGGTACGAGCTAGAAGTCGTACTGCAGGGACAAGTTGAAGCGCCGCCCCAGGATAGGTCGAGCCTGGAAGACATTGCCACCTCCGCCACCCGTGAGGATGCCGGTTCGAGGATTCCCTTCTGTAAGACCGACCGCGTTCGTCAGGTTCGAGCCCGCGAGCTTCACCGTCACGGGTCCCTGCGTGGTTGAGAGGCTGGCGTTGAGTTCATAATAGTCGGGAAGTTTAAGTGCATTGTTCGCCGCGTTCGTGAAGCGGCTGTCCACGTATCGGACCTCCGCGCTGGCCGTCGCAAATCCGAGATCGTACCGCGGATTGACTGAGACGAGGTAACGGGGCTGGCGCTGAATCCGGCTCTCACTGAGGTCCACGACCGTCTGCGCGTCTACATTCGTGTCTGTGAACGACGGGTCCTGGAGTGTAGCCGTTACCTGGGTCGTGAGGTTTCTGTACTCGCCGTTGAACTCGATCTCGACCCCTGGCGTTCGGCTGTCGGCGCGGAACGAGACCGTTGAGTTGCCGGTGCCGGCCTGGGCCGAGAACTCCTGGTCCTGCAGTTCGCTCCAGAAGCCAGTAATGAACAGACCGTAGTTCGGGGTGGTGGCCTTAACCCCAACTTCCCCCTGAAGGACCGAGAGGGTGGGCGGATCGGCGGGGCCGCCCCGGAAGTCATCCAGGTCCGGCATGTGGTACCCCCGGCTAAAGCGCCCGAACACGGCGTACTGCTCGGTCAGACTGTAGTTGAAGCCGCCCGAGAGGGCCCACTCCGTCTCACTATGGTCAAACGTCTGGAAGTTGTTGTCGCTTACCGCGACGCCGTTGTTGTAGAGCGTGTTCGCCTGGTTATCAAGATCGATGCGGCGCGAGTTGACCCCGTCAGCCCGGCCGCGGAAGACGCTCTTCTCGAGGCGTGCCCCCACGTCGATGCGGAGCGACTCGTTCACCTGCCACTCGTCGCCGAGGTAGCCAGCCGCGATGGTCGTCGTCCCCGATGACTTGTTGTGGAGTGTGCCGTATTGGGTAAAGCCGTCCTGGGTGACCTGGAAGGTCTCCCCTGTGTTGTCCGTGATGGTGAGGTCCAGCATGCGGGGCGTGTCCTCTACCTCCAGCAGGGTGTTGTTCCAGTGCCAGAGCTCGTCCCGGCTGGTGCGGCTGAAGTAGAGCCCAGCGGTGAATGAGTGGGTCCCGGCCAGCTGAACCTCGTCGTAGGTCAGTTCAAGTTCCTCGATGAAGCCGCGCAGGTCGTTGCTTACGTGCCACCACCCGACCTCCGTCACGAAGGAGTTTCCGCCCTCAGCCACAGGGCTAGAAGAGGAGCCCGGTCGACTGGCAAAACTGTAGTCGAAGCCGCTCACTCCCGAAATCGCGTCCTCACGGCTAGCGACGGTGTTCACAAACTCCTGACCGCTCTGCAGCGAGAGGCTCCCCAGCGAGAACGCGGCGTTGAAGGTGAGGTCCGTCTGCATCACCTTCGCCTTGTTCTCAAGCGAGAGCCGGTCCGTAATGTCGAGCACGAAGTCGACCTGGAAGGAGCTCAGCTCAGGGTGGATGCCCTCCGTGAGGTCCCGGGTGAGGAAGTTTGGGCTTCCGGGCGTCGAGTTCGGACCCGGCACGCGGACCGTCGCTGCATCCAGGCTCGTCATGGTGCTGTAGTTCGCGTCGAATCCGGGAATGCCCTCTGGATCGTCCGGATTTTGGAGCGGAATGGGAAGGTAGAAGATGTTCCGGTCGTTCATGTACCGGCCATAGGCCCGGATGTAGCCGTTGTCGAGGAACCGGGTGACGTTGGCCGAAATCTGGCCGCCCTTGTTGGCGGTGAAGCCGGGATTCCGAACGCCTTCGTCGAATCGGTAGAAGCCGCCAACATTGA
>JBDGQM010000228.1:0-9541 GCA_042219065.1 Salinibacter sp.
TGCCCAGGGATTTTGAGATCGCAGAACCGACCGTAAGATCACGATTGACACCGTACTAGACGGCCCAGCGACCTGTCTCCCAATGTTCTGTCCCGGTCATTCCGGACCGTGGCTAAACCGGTATTGCTGAATCAGGGACGTTGCCTCCGTCAACACCACCTTTCCCGCACTCGCCACCGGAATGGCCAGCACGATTCCAAGCACGCCGAAGAACTGGGCCGCAATCCAGAGGGCGAGCAAGACCTCGAGCGGGTGCAGGTCCACCGCTTTCCCGAACACGACCGGCACGATGAGAACCTCGTCCAGCAGTTGAATGCCCAACAGGGCAATCAAGACGAGTCCGGCCTGCGCCGACCCGGCATGAGCTAGTTGAATGAACACAACGAGACTGATGCCGACCAGGGGGCCGAAGTAGGGGATGAAGTTGGTGAGGCCAATCACAAGGCCCAGCAGGATGAAAGAGGGAACACCAAGCGCCCACAGGACGCCAATCGCAAGCCCCCCCACGATTGTATTTTGCACGACGACGCCGCGAAGATAACTCCCAAGGCGGAGGTCAATTTTGTGGAT
Source organism: Salinibacter sp. (assembly GCA_042219065.1). Classification (GTDB taxonomy): domain Bacteria; phylum Bacteroidota; class Rhodothermia; order Rhodothermales; family Salinibacteraceae; genus Salinibacter. The sequence continues at coordinate 571 of JBDGQM010000228.1, forward strand.
AGCCTCCAGGCTGAATTCGAAGTAGCGGTTCGGGACGAGCCGAATCAGTCCACGCTTGATTCGAGGTCCATCCCGGAGCAGGAAGACCGCCAAAAACGGCACAATCATGATGTTCATGGCCAGGCCCAGCACGTCCTGCATCTTGCTGAACGGCTGGCCGCTAATCATCTGGTTCAGCCTCTCTCTCAGATTGAAGTCGACAGGCCCCCCTCTCAACCGGGTAGAGAGAGCGCTCAGTTGCTCCTCTATGTACGAGACCTGATCCCACATCTGCTTGAGTTCCGGAAGAGCGTTGAGCTGCTGCTGGAGCACCGGCTGGACACCGATCCCCACCCCAATGAGACTCCCCACGAGGATGCCAAGCACTAAAAGAGTCGCCCACATTCGGCCCATGATCCCCTGGAACCGGCGCACAAGCGGATCGAGGAGGTACGCAATGATGGCCGCGATCAGAAAGAGCCGAGCAATGTCCCACAGGAAGTAAAGAAGGATCCCGACGCTCCCAACGAACAGGATTCCGCGGATCCGCCTGCGGAAGCCATCGAGAACGCCCGAAATTGAAACGTCAGTGTTCGACTCCGGCATGGAAAACCACTGATCGAGCAAATATGAGCGACGAGCACCGGCACGGACGATTATTCAACGTCCGCGGGGGACTGAGCAAGCTGTTCGCGGAGCTCCTGTACCTGCTTGTTGGTGTGGATGAGCCGTTCGCTCAGCACCTGCCCCATACGGAGAAGAACCTGAACCCCCAACGACGGGTCTCGCTCGACGAGGTCGAGCAGGTCGGGCCGAAAAAGCCCGTAGAGCACCGAATCGACGCGCGAGATGGCCGTCGCCGACCGGGGAGTCTCGTTGAGCAAGGCAAGCTCCCCGAAAAAATCGCCGTCGGTGAGCTCCGCCAAGGTCTCGCCCGTCGGCTCGTACAGAATGTCGATGGCCCCTTCTTGAATGACGTACATCCCCACCCCGGGATTCCCCTGATGAAAGAGAATCTCGTCGGGCGCATACTCGCGGCGATGTAGAATGGACTCGACGGCGGATAATTCTTTCCGAGACAGACCGTCGAACAGCGGAATGTTCTGAAGGAGCGTATGGACGGACTGTTCGTCGGTCTGGCGAAAGATGTTGCCCCAAAGGCTGTCCATACTTATGCGTACACGTGATCGATTCGATAAGGCTCACCCATCAGGGATTCCGACCCCACTCAATCCGAAAATTCGGCCGCCTGTTAGGGCCTTTTTGCCCGTCCATGAAACAAACCTGCCCGAAAGCAACTTTTGAAGTCGTGACGAACATCCAGGATCGACTCTGAGGTCCGTGAGGCTACTGTTAGCCAAACGCCCCCAGCGCCCCCAACACCCGTCATTCAGGGGAGAAACCGGGTCGAACGTAGCACGCTCCCGACGCCCAACCGCCGTGTGAACCAGCAGTCGCTCTTCTGCACGGCACAGATCTTGCGGAACTATTAGTAAACGATACATCGGGCAAACAACCAAATCGACATGTCTTTTGGTGGCACGAACATCGGCCGGATCGCTCTCTGGACCCTACTGCTGCTGCTCCCCGGCCTCGTCCAAGATCTCCATGGACAAAGCGGGGTTACGGTCGACATCCGTCTCTCAGATCCCGTCACCCAGGCCCAGGTGCTGGGGCTGTCGACGCTCGGGGTGGACCGACGGGGCAAAGGCCAGCCCCTGGGAACCTTAGTGATCCAGAACAACACGTCTGAGACGAAGGAAGATCTCTACTTCCACGTCAAAGTGGAGAGCACGTCGAAGGGCACCCTCGTCGAAATGGACCAGGAGCAGCCGTTCTCGCTTTCCCCCAACCAGACGGTTCAGGCAAACAACAACGACCTGCAGGAGGGCCTTCCGGGAATCGAAACAACACCCACGTTTTCGGGCGGACTCACCAATGCGGGAGAGGAATTCGTGAACGACCTACAAGGCCAGACGCAACTGCCCAACGACCGGTACACGCTCACGCTCGCCGTGTACCAGGGGGCCAATCGGCCGAGCGGCGGACAGTTGCTCGATCGGTCATCGGCCACCGTGGGCTCAAGTCCAAGTGCAGACGTGGCCAGCATCTACATCAACCGCCCCGGCGGCGAGGTGGGGAGCGGGCTCGATCCCGTTATCAACACGCAGCGTCCCACGTTCAACTGGGCCGGCGAATCGGGCCTCGACTACCGACTGGTGGTCGTGCAGGCGGGGGGACAGGACAGTCCGGAAACCCTGATTGGAAGCGCCGAGGGGACCGGCCCTATTCTCGTCGGCAACAGCAGCCGCAACAACACGCTGCTCGAGCACGAGATGGCCGATGTACGACTCTCCAGCAACAGCTTTCAGTATCCCTCGTCGTCGGTCAAGCAGCTCCAGCCGGGCAAAACGTATCTCTGGCGCGTGAGCGCCCTCGTCCAAACAGCAGAGGGCGAAAACGTGATCTCCTCCGAAATCTGGCGCTTCTCCATTGCAGACTCTCAGAGCGACGAGCCCACGGAAATGTCAAACGAGATGGAGCAGACGCTCCGCGATCTCATGGAGAGCGACCAACTCAGCGCCATTCAGGAGGAGGGGATGAGCCCTCAGTCGGTGGTTATCGACGGACAGGAATACTCGGGGGCGGAGATGGAGCGGAAACTGAACGAATTTCTCAACCGGGCGCGGCGCGGAGAAATCACGATCACAAATACCGAAGAGCAACCGTAACCTCTCTGCCATGCATCTCCCCCACACAAAACACGCGTTGACTGCAATTTTGGGAGGGCTCGTGCTCCTCCCGGCCCAGAGCCTGGGACAGACCTCCTCCAATGTCTCGCAGGCTGCCGCCGACGCGGGACCGCGTGCCGACGAGGGGCGCCCTCTGGCCTTCGTCCGACAGTTCAAGCCCCAGGTGAATATTTTCAACCGGGCGTCCCAGAAATACACGAAGGCCAGCCAGGGCGAGCGCCTCTTCGACGGCGACACGCTGGCCACCGGCGACGATGGGTACGCGGCGGTCCAGTTCATGGACAGGAGTCTCGCGAAGGTGAAGCCCAACTCCGTGCTGCTGGTGAACGGGAGCGTGGACGACGAGACGAAGAGCACCTCGGCCCGTATCCTGATGGAAGCGGGCGAGATTCTCATGAACGTGGACGACGCGACGCGGAGCGACTTCGAAGTGGCTACGCCCAACTCCGTCGCGACCGTGAAGGGGACGCAGTTCATCTCCTCCGTGGAAGACACCGGGGAGAGCGTTCACTATGTCCTTGAAGGAACCGTGGAGGTGCGCGCGGCAGAATCCGGACAGACCGAAGAGATTAGCGCCGGCACGTTCGCAGAAGTGAGTGCGGACGGCGAGGAAATTACGACCGGTGAACTGGAGGAGGAGGAGCAACAGCGTCGACGCAAGGAGTTTGAGCAAACCGACGAAAAGATGACGCCCAAGACCCTCAAACTTCGCTTCCGCGACGAAGACGGCAACATTCGGACGATTGAAATCCAGTACTACGAAAATGGCGGTGAGCAGAACGATGGCAACGAATAGCGCAGTCGCGTAGTGCACGCCGGGGCATCGGGGGGACCCGTAGCTCCTCCTCAAACGCTGGAGGTGCCCCTCAGCACATCACTTCTCCACGCGTTTCGGCGACGATAGCCCGGTATTCGGGCATTGCGGCCCCAAAAAATTGCCTGGCGGGCATTTTGGCCTTTTCTTCTTCCCGCCCGTACCCTACAATGAAGCATTAGAAAATTGTCGGGGCCGATTGTGCGGTCGTTCGAGCCGGAATAAGCACGCTCTGCATTCAGCGTCCGGTCCTTCTCTCCAACGATCCTCTGAGGTGGGGAGACATGGACGATTCTCTGAGTGACGACGCCAAACAAGACCTCCGTGCTCCCCCTTCCGGACAGGATGCCGGCGGTTGGGGCCTCGATACGGTCGAGCATGCACCTCTTTCTTTGTTCTCGAAGATCTGACCGGTACAATGAGATATTTTATTGCAGTAATTGGTGTACTACTGATCGGAATTCCCGACAGCAACGCCCAAAATCAGGTCCGCCATACGCCACCGACCGTGATGGAGCGCGACCAGGAGCACGTACTGACGTTCGACGTGCCGGGGGTGCGCGCCAACCAGGTTCAGGCGGCTCGCCTCTTCTACCGATACGGCGGCGGCTCGTCCTACAAACAGAAGGCGGTCCAACGGCAACAGGGGGCGTACACGACCCGTCTCTCGGTGGACCAGGCAGACGTCTCCAGCGTCCAGTATTACTTCCAACTGCGCACCCAAGACGGCGAAGAGCGCACCTACCCCCGCCAGAACGCAGCCTCCGATCCGGTCCGCGTGGAGGTGGTGGAGGACGAGGCCCCCGACCCGGCCGCCACGGGCGGCCCCACCGACGACATTACGACCACAATTCTTTCTCCGAAGCCGGACGGCGAAACCACGCCGGGCGACGCCGTTCTTGCCGTCTCCTTCTTCTACGAGGACGATTCGGTCGACCCGGAGGCCTTTCGGGTCTACCTGGATGGCGACGAGGTCACGGACCAGACGGAGATGGACAGCCACTTTTTGACGTACACCCCGGATCGCGTGGCTCCTGGCAAGCACACCGCGCTCGTTACGTACCAGGGCGACGAGCAGCAATACCAGTTGGCGCAGTGGTCGTTTTCGGTGACCGGCGCGCCGGACGCTGCGCCGGCCCTCCTCCAGACGGAATCCGACGACTACGTGTCGGGACGCGTGCAGCTGCTGACCCAGTCGCAAGAGGTGGGGCAGAGCGGGTCGGACATTGCGCGCGGTCGGCTTCGGCTCGAAGGGCGAGAGGGCATCGTGCGCTACAGTGCCAATGCCCAACTCACCTCCGAGCAGTCGAGTCGCCTGCAGCCGCAGAACCGCTACGGCGCGGAGCTTCTGTTTGGGGAGTGGGGCGAACTCCGCCTCGGCGACTCGTATCCGTCCCTCAGCCGGCTGACGCTGGCCGGACGGCGCGTCCGGGGCGTCGACGCCAAAGTGGAGCTGTTCGGAGAGAATTTGAATGTCCAGTTCCTGTACGGTCGTCTCCGACGCAACATCAACAACCGGTATCAGGACATTCAGGTAGATACCACTCAAATCGGCACCACGTCAGGAGGAGAGCCCATTGTCGACTCTACGTTTACCCTTCCGTTTGCGGATCGGGGACGGGGGACCCACGAGCGGAGGGTGGCCGGCGGTCGTCTGAGCTTCGGCGACGAGACGCCGATCCAGTTGGGGTTCAATGCCCTGCGGGTCCGCGACGATACCTCGTCGCTCACGGCCATCAATGACTTCACCGACGTCCAGAACTTCTCACAGGATCTCACGAGCTCCCTGGATTCGGAGGCCAGGGAGTACCTGCGCAACAATCCCAACGATCTCTCCGTGACGGGGAGCAACGCGAAGCCGAAGGACAACTTTGCGGCCAGCTCCGACCTGCACCTCCGGCTCGACGACAGCCAAATTCAGCTCGACGCGGAAGTCGGGGCAAGCCTGCTCAACCAAGACACCCGGGACGGGGTGTTGACCCAGGAGAAGGCCGACGAGCTCGGCGTGGACCTCGACCCGAACACCGAGGATCTGTTGTCGCAGATTTCCTGGCTCATCATCGTCAACGAGCAGATGAGCACCCTCCCCTTCCGCTTTGAGGAACAAAAAAGCGGGGACGATCAGCTTGAGCCCTTCGTTCCGCGCGGCATCTTCGGCGGGCAGTCGCGGGCAAGCCTCGATTATCTGGGCCAGCAGGTACGCGTGCGGTACCGCTGGTTCGGCCCCGATTATACCTCCCTCGCCAACTCTACGCTGCGGCAGGACCTGCAGGGCCTCAACGTGTCGGACCGCTTTCAGCTGTTCGACAACCGGCTGTACGTGACGCTGGGCTACGAGAACCTTCAGAACAACGTGCTCGACACCAAGGACGCGACGACCACGACCGAGACGTACCGCACCAATCTGAGCTGGTATCCGGTGCAGGACAACCTGCCGCGGATCAGCGTGAACGCCAGCCTGCGCGACCGGGGCAACGGGGTGGAGCGGACCAACCCGTTTGTCCCGACGGACGAGCGGATGGCAGCAGTCCGCAACGTTCGAGACAGCTCGGTGATTTCCAATCCCGTCCAGTCCTTCACGACCCAGCTCAGCGGGTCTATCACCCAGCAGTTCGACATCGGATCGGTCATCAACGACGCCACCCTGAACGTCAGTTACCTGCAGACAGAGGACAAGGTGTTCACGTACGGCGGGACGAAGAGCCTTTCGTACTCCCTCAACGTTCGGAATCGATACTCGACGCTCCCGCTGGACACCCGGTTTGGGGTGAACGTAAACCAGACGGAATCCTCGGGGGGGCTCTCCTCGCTGGACATCCTGGGCGTGTCCGCGGGCGGGACGGTCTTCCTCCTGGACCGCGACCTTCGCCTGTCGGGAACGTTCGCCCTCACCATAAACTCCCGCACCTCCCGGGACCTTGAGATCAACGACAATGGGACGCCGAGGGGCACGTTCGACGATTTCTACGAGCCCGCCGATACGGAGACGAAGCAGGAGAGCAACAGCTACGTGTTTAATCTGAGCACTCGCTATCAGCTGACCGACCGGCACTCGTTCCGCGTGAACGCGGACGTCAACAACGTCGTGGCCCAGGACGACCGCTCTCTCCCGAACGACCGCGTCCTGCAATTCCGCTACGTATATGACTTTTAAGCAGAGCCGAGAGGCGATTTCTTCTTCACCAGGTTCCTCCGGGATATGGCGTCTGATGGCGACTCCACATTCCGATCCCTACTCGTCTCGGCCGGCATTGCGGGAGCGGTGGCGGCCCTCGTCTGGATCCTCACGCTAACCCCTCCCTTCCAGACCCTGGAGCACAAGGCCGGAGATCTCCTGTTTCAGATCCGTGGGCCCCAGAGCCTCGAGGACTCGCCGGTCGTGCTGGTCACCAAGGACCAGGACGCCTACGGGGAAATCCCGTACGAGCAGGACCCGTGGCCCCGCAAACTTTACGGCCGCCTGATCGACAACCTCAACGAGGCCGGGGCCCGGGCCATCGGAATCGACGTGATGTTCGACGTGCCTCGGGATTCGGCGAGCGATCGCGTGCTTGCCCAGTCATTGCGCGAGCACGGAAACGTGGTACTAGCCGGACGCATCTCGCGAGAAGATGTGCAGCAGAAAACCGCCAACCGCTCACAGGCGATCAACAAGGTGGAGCCGCTCCCCCTCCTGAAGGAGGCAAACCCGAATCCCTTCGGCGTGGTGACAACCATCCCTGATTCCGACGACGTGCTCCGCCGATACCTGCTCTTTCAGGACTACCTGGACCAGCGCTACTACGCACTCGGGCTCGAGCTCCTTCGCCTGTACGAGGGCTTCGACCGCACCGAGACGGCCCGCACCGACGACCACCTGACGTGGGGATCGCGCACCATTCCGCTGGCGCAGTCCCAGTCGATGCGGATCAACTACTACGGGCCGTCGGGCCATTTTCCCTCGTACTCGATCGACAAGGTGGTCGACGATAGCACGTTCCAGACGAATTTCGAGCGGAACTCTGGTCTTTCTTTAAACACGTTCAACAATCCCGACAACGGCCTGCTGCAACGGGGAGTCTTTAAGGATAAGATCGTTCTGATCGGGTCCACGCTCCCCGAGGACCACGACTTCCACCCCACGCCGTACTCGGGCGCCTTCGGGACGAGTGCGATGGCCGGCGTGGAGGTTCACGCCCACGCCCTGCAGACGATGCTCGATCAGAATTACCTCTCGTCCATGCCGCGACCGTGGGCGTGGGGGCTCATTCTTCTCGTGGCGCTTCTTGCGACCGTTGCGGCACGCCGCCTCAACATCTGGCTCAGCCTCAGCCTGCTGCTCCTCTTCTGGGGCGGATACTTCGCCGTCACCGTCTGGCTGTTTGTGGCCCACAACTACATGCTCGCAATCACCGGTCCGGTGACCGCGGCACTCCTGGGCTACGGCGGCAGCCTGGGCCACGGATACGTGCTTGAGCAGCGCCAGAAACAGCGCATCAAGGGCATGTTTCAGTCCTACGTCTCCCCCGCCCTCGTGGATCGCATGGTGGAACGGGGCGAGGAGCCGAAGCTGGGCGGCGAGCAGCAGCGCATTACGGCCTTCTTCAGCGACATCCAGGGGTTCTCCACGATCTCCGAACAGTTGGACGCCCCCCGCCTGGTGGAGCTGATGAACGAGTACCTGTCGGCCATGACCAACATCGTCAACGAGCAGGGCGGCACCCTCGACAAGTACATCGGGGACGCGATCGTGGCCTTCTACGGGGCGCCGGTCTACTTCGACGATCACGCCTACCGGGCCTGCGTCACGTCTCAACTCATGCAGCGCGAGCTGGAGACGCTCCGGGAACGGTGGAAAACGGATGGGCAGTGGCCCGCGCTCGTGCACAAACTCCGAAACCGGATCGGCATCAACACGGGGACGATGGTGACCGGCAATATCGGCTCTCAGCGCCGGTTTAACTACACCATCATGGGCGACAGCGTCAATCTGGCGGCCCGCTGCGAAAGCGGGGCCAAATCCTACGGGGCCTACACGATGGTCACCGAGGCAACAAAAGAGGAGGCCGAGGCGCACGGGGATCGGTGCGTGTTTCGGGTGCTCGACCAGATCGTCGTGAAGGGAAAAACCGAGCCAGTTCGGGTTTACGAGATCTATGGCCTGAAGGACGAGGTGGACGCGTCGGACCGCGAATGCATCGAGCTCTACGAGGCAGGATACGAGGCGTACCTCCGGCAAGACTGGGCGGATGCGCGGCGCTACCTGGAGGACGCGGCGCTGCTGGAGCCGCGTCAGCCCGACGAGGACCCAGGCATCAAGACGAATCCGTCGCGGGTGCTCCTGGAGCGATGCCGTCACCTCAAGGAGGACCCTCCGGGCGAGGACTGGAACGGGGTGTACGTGATGGAGACGAAGTAGGGCGTGGGTGTGGAGCGCGTGGGTGTG
>JBDGQM010000228.1:9641-19985 GCA_042219065.1 Salinibacter sp.
GGGCGTGGAGCGTAGGACTGGAGGCGCGGGCGTGCTGCCGAGGCTAATGTGTGGCGGCTGTAATGGACAAGAAAAGAGATTAGAGCGACCGTGCGGGGGGGTAGGAGGTAGTTGTTCTGCTTCGCACTCCCCTCATACTGTTTCGATTACATTGTGTAGATTCAAAAATTAAATAATATCGGAAGACGAGAAATGGTAAATTTTCCGCAAACCCGTAACGTTCAACGTTTTCACGTTGCAACGTTTGGCGTCCTGAACGTGCCCCAAAGGAGTAGATCCTACTGATCCTGCCGACGGTTCCCCCTGAACTCCGTATCACACGCAATACGCCTTTACTCCTCGCCGCCCCGTGAAGACGGCTCGTCCTGTGATTCCTCCAAGCGCGCTCGGAGTGTCGGGAGTGCCTCCGGGTGGTGCTCGCGGACGTAGGCGATCATCTTCTCGCGGATCTCGCAGCGCAGATTCCACAGGGTCGGGGCATCCTTGGCGCTAGCGATGGCGCGCAGCGTGATCGTCCGCTCCGAGGTGTCCGTCACCTGCAGCCCCACCGCGTCTCCGTCCCAGTGCTCTGAGGCCGCAACGATGCGCTGCAACTCGTCGCGCAGCTCCTCAACCGGCACCGTGTAGTCGACGTAGAGGACGACCGTGCCGATGAGGTCCGAGGAGGTTCGGGTCCAGTTCTGGAAGGGCTGTTCCACGAAGTGCGTAACCGGCAGCACAATGCGCCGCCGGTCCCAGACGCGCACGACGACGTAGGTGAGGGTAATCTCTTCGATCCATCCAAACTCGTCCTCCACGATCACCGCGTCGTCGACCCGGATGGGCTGGGTGAGGGCAATCTGGATGCCGGCGAGGAGGTCCCCGAGCGTGCGCTGGGCCGCAATGCCCACGACGATGCCCGCGATGCCGGCGGAGGCCAGGATGCCGGTGCCCAGTTCGCGGAACGGCTCGTACTGCATGAGCACGATGCCGGTCGCGATGACGATGATGCCCGTCGCGGCAACGCGGCGCAGGATGCGGGTCCGGGTGACAATTTTTCGCGCCTCCAGGTTGTCCGGGGCCTCCGTCGCGTACCGCTCCGAGATGGCCTCCTCCCCCACAAGGAGAAGCGCGAGGAGGCCCCAGGCCACCCCCGCGACGACCAGGATCTGGAGCCCGTGATCGAGCACAACCAGGGCCGTCTCGCCGAGTGCCCCGCGAACGGTCGGCAGGGCGGCGTACACGCACAAGACGGGCACGAGAATGCGAAGGGGCCACTGGATGCGCCGGAGAAGCGCCCTGCGGAGGGGCGGGCGCCAGTCGGCGTCCCGCGTGACGACCTGGAGGAACCGGTGCGCGCCGGCGTAGAGGAGACCCCCGAGAAGGGCCGCGGCCACAAGGATCAGCGCCGCCTGAACGCCCGGCGAAAGCAGTGCACCTGAAGAGAGCGCCTCCATCTCAACGTGAATCGTGGCGACAGAGCCCTGTGATGCGTGCCCGTTTACTCGGTCAGCTCCGCCGCCTCGTCAAACTCGACGCCCACGAGCTTCGAGACCCCCTGCTCCTCCATCGTGACCCCGTACATGCGGTCGGAGAGATCCATCGTCCGCTGATTGTGGGTCACGAGAATGAACTGCGTGTCGGCCTCGAAGCGGCGGACGAGGTTCATGAAACGCTCCACGTTGGCGTCGTCGAGGGGCGCGTCCACCTCGTCGAGAACGCAGAAGGGGCTGGGCTTGACGAGGTAGATCGCAAAGAGGAGCGCCGTGGCGGTGAGGGCCTTCTCGCCGCTAGAGAGCTGGTCGAGCGTGACCGGACGCTTGCCCCGCGGCTTCGCGATGATTTCGATGGCGGAGTCAATGGGGTCGTCCGGGTCCTCCAACTGGAGCTCCGCGGAGGCGCCCTCCCCGAAGAGCTCGGTAAAGATGTCTCCGAAGCTCTCCCGGATCTCATCGAAGGTCTCCAGAAAGCGGGTCGACGCCTCGTCGTTGATTTCTGTGATCGTGTCGAGCAGGGTGTCCTCGGCCTCTTCCAGGTCCTCCTTCTGCTCCTGGAGAAAGTCGAGACGCTCCTTCTCGTCCTGGTACTCCTCGAGCGCGAGCGGATTGACGTCGCCCAGCGCGTTGATCGTGCCCCGAAGACTCTTCACCTCTGACTGCGCCTCGGACTCGTCGAACTCGTCGGGCACCGACACCGGGTTCTCCGCGAGGTCCCGATCGAAGTCCGCCGCCATGCTTTCGAGGAGGTCCTGCGTGCGGGTTTCCACCTCGGCGAGCGCGACGGCCGCCTCGTTTTTCTGTTCGAGGGCCTCTTCTCGTTCCTGCCGGAGGGTTCGGAGACGACGTTCAGCATCGTCGATCTCGGCTTTGGTGTCCTGGAGGGCCGCCTCGGCCGCCTCCACGGATGCGTCGCGGGACTCGCGCTCCTCGCGGAGGGACTCGATTTTCTCGTCGAGCTCCGTCTGGGCATCGAGCGCCTCCTCGATGGTGGACTTGAGCTCCTCGATGGTCGCCGCCCGCTCCCCGGTCCGGCGGTCGATCTCGTCGATTTGGGTGCGGGTCCGTTCGAGGTCCTGCTCCAGGTTGTCGACCCGGTTGCGCGCCTCCACGGCGGCCACCTGCGCCTCGCTGAACGCGTCGACGGCGTCGCGCTCCCGCTCCTCAGCGGCCGCGAGGGCCTCCTCGGCCTCGGCCCGGTCCTGGCGCAGCGCCGTCATCCGTTCGTGGGCCGCCTCCACCTTCTCGCGACGCCCGTCGACGCGCTCCCCGTGGTCGGCGAGCTCCTCATCGATCTCGTCGATGCGCGCCCGGAGCTCCGCCCGCCGCTCGTTGGTCGTCTCGCGCTCGTAGCGCGCCTGCTGGAGCGTCTTCTCGGCCTCCGCGAGCGTCGTTTCGGCCTCGTCCACCGCCGCTTCGTGGGCCGCGAGGTCGTGTGCCTCCAGCGCGGCCCGATGGTCGGCCACGGTGGCCTCCTGCTCGGCGCAGGCGTCCTGCAGCTCGGCCCGCTGCTCTCGGGCCTGTGCCAGCTGCTCCCGCCGCCCCAGGCGGCTGGCCGCGGGGGAGACGTCGCGCTGCCGGCTCCCGCCCCGCACCATTCCCCGGGCATCGACCCACTCGCCGGTCCGCGCAAAGAGCCGAATCGAGCGGGCCTGCTCCTGGACCGTGTCTGCGAGGGCCTCGGCGGCGTCGAGCGTGTCGACGAGGTAGCAGTCGTGCAGGAGCACGTCCGCGAGCGGCTCGTACTGCGGATCGGACGTGCGGACCGCTTCGCGGAGGGAGACGGCCTCCGCCGGCGCCGGGGAGCGCGGCACGTCATCGGGGAGCCGGTCGAGCACGAGGAACGAGGTCTGGCCCTGATCGGCCTCGCGGAGGCGGGCAATGGCGGCCCGGGCGTCCTCGGCCGTCGGCACGACGACGCAGGAGGCAAGATCCCCTAGGGCGGCATCCAGCGCCACGCGCACGTCGTCGTCGCAGCTCAGCACGTCGGCCACGGTATAGAGATCATCGAAGAGGTCTTCGGTCGCCAGAAACTGAACGGCGTCCGAAAACTCGTCGTAGCTCGCGACGAGTCCCTCCAGCAGGTCCACCTCCGCCGCGGCGGCGTCGCGCTGCCGCTCCAGGTCGCGCAACGTCTCTTCGGCGGCCTCCAGGACCTCTGCCCGCTCGGCGCGCTCCGCGGTCGCGGCCTCCAGGTCTGCCCGCGCCTCCGCGAGGGCCTGCTCGGCGGCATCGCGTTCGGCCTCGGCCCGGTCCACCCGTTCGTCGAGCGCCCGGAGCTTCTCAGCCAGCTCATCGAGCTGCTGACGGGCGCGATCTCGTTCTTCCTCCAAGAGCTCCTGTCGGTTCATGAGGCGGTCCAGCTCGCGGCGGCGCTCGGCGTGCTCGTCCTCGGCGGCCTCGGCCTTCCGGCGAAGCCGTCGGACCTGCTCGCGTCGCTCGTTCGCGGCCTCCTTGGCGGCGTCGCGCTCCGTCCGCGCCTCCTCCAGGGTGGCCTCCGCCGCCTCAAGCGCCGGACGCGCCTGCTCGAGGGCACTCTCCAGCCGCTCCCCCTCCGCGACCAGGTCTGCACGCCGCGCCCGGGCTTCTTCCTGAGCCTCCTCGGCCTCATCGCGATCGGCGCGGGCCCGGGTCAGGCGCTCGCGCTGTAATCGTTGCTCCGCCTCCAGCTCCCGGACGCGCGCCCGATGCTCCTGCAGGGCCTCGCGGCGCTCCTGAAGGGTGTCCTCCTGCGTCTCAAACGTCTCGCGCAGCGCCTCCAGCCGGCTCGCCGCCGCGCGCTCATCGTCGTCCAGCGACGCCGCCCGGTCGGCCTGGACCGCCTGCTGCTCCCGCAGCGTCTCCTGCCGCTTCGTGAGCCGGTTGTACTCGACCTGGGCCAGCAGCAGCTCCAGGCGCCGGAGCTCCTCCTCGGCCTCCCGGTAGCGCTGCGCCTTCTCGGCCTGCCGCTCCAGCCGCTCGACCTGCGTGCTCACCTCGTCGGTCAGGTCGCGGATGCGCTCCAGGTCGGACTGGGTGCTGTCGAGCTTGCGGAGGGCCTGGCGGCGGCGCATCTTGTAGCGCGTGATGCCGGCCGCCTCCTCGAACATGCGCCGGCGGTCCTCGGTGGAGCCGGACACGAGCTCGTCGACCATTTTGAGCTCGATCACCGAGTAGGCGTCAGCCGCCATGCCCGTGTCCATGAACAGGTCGGTGATGTCCTTGAGGCGACACGTTGCCCCGTTCATCAGGTACTCGGAGGTGCCGTCCCGAAACAGACGGCGTCCGATGGTGACCTCGCTGTACTCGGTCGGAAGCACGCCGTCGGTATTCTCGATGGTCAGTTCCACCTCCGCCATCCCCAGGGGCCGCCGGTCGGCCGTCCCGTTGAAGATGAGGTTTTCCATCTTCTCGGAGCGGAGCACCGTGGGCCGCTGCTCGCCGATGACCCACCGGATCGCGTCGACGATGTTGGACTTCCCGCACCCGTTCGGGCCGACGATGGTCGTCACGCCGGGGTCGAAGGTGAGCGTGGTTTCGTCCGCAAAGCTCTTGAAGCCCTGCAGTTCAAGCTTGCTGAGGTACATAGAGGCCGATCGACAAAAGAAGAAGTACAATGCCACCGGGGCGCGGATCCGCAGTGCGTACCCCGAACCGGACAGATACGCAATGCACACTACGAGCCCCCGACAGCGCGGCGATCCCCAAATCAAATGCTGGGGTGGATCGAGGGGGAGATTGGTGTAAGGAAAGAGATCGACTGCCGTTTTGCAAACGAAAGAGGGCCCCGAAAAAACCCGCTTCAATTCCTGTTTGGACCGGATGAAGCCCTTTCGCCCCCCAAATCTCCGTTATTGTTCCACACCCAAAAGAGGCCCCCGCCTCCCCCTCTCCGGCCCGCTTTATCCGATCGGCGTCACTCCCGCCGTCAGGGTATAGATCAGTCCCCCAAACAGTAGAAGCGCCACGGCGGCGTGGACCCACCGCCGGTCCGTCGCGATCAGGGTCCCGAGAAGCGCAGCGAGCACGCCGTTCTGTGCGGCGTTCGCGACCACCACCGCCGGAGAAACGTCTTTCCGGAGCAGGAACAGCAGGATGGTGATGGCCTGACTGAGGAGGACTAGTCCAATCAGAAGGCCAAAGAACCAGCGGCGGTGCGCCTCTGAGAAGTAAAACGCTTCGAGGTCGAGCTCCGCGTTATCGTCCGATTTTGGCGCCGGGGCGGTCCGCCATCCCAGATCCGGTAGCGAAAAGGCACAGGCGAGGTACAGGCCAACGAAAAACAGCAGAAAGGGGAGAAATGCGACAGCCCGACTGAAGATTTCCTCCTGCAGTACGGTAAATGACGCCCACCAGAGCTGCACGACGATTAGAAACACGTTCGCCGCCCAGAGCAGCGGCAGCCAGTGCCATTGGACCCTTCGGCCCGGACGGACGAGTTCCCGGAGGCTCTGGGCCAGGTCGGTGAGGCCGAGCCCCACGATAATGGAAATCAGGGCGATCAGATATTCGAGCTGGGACATGGACCGAAGGATGGGACGGGAGGAGTGCGCCGACGTAGTAGAGGAGCGTCCGCAGACGACGCCGAGCAGGCCGACGCACAATGACGCTCCACGACGTGGGACGTTTTGTCCCCGCTAGAATCCAAAGCGAAATAGAAGCGACCACGTCCGCGTTTGCCCCTCAGACGGAAAGGGGGCCTCAGGAAACGGCGGGTCCCCCACGTCCCGAGCGACGTCTCGGAGGCCCCACGTTCGGCGCACCGTCAGGTTGAGCCGTTGTCCCCGAATCGGAATGGTGGCCCCAACGCCCGCCACCAGTCCGGCATCGATCCGGCGATAAAACGACTCGCCGGTACGGAGCGCGATGTCGACGTCGCCACCGCCCGGCGACTGACGCTCAATCAGCTTGACGGCCCCGAATCCCCCCGCCTCCCCGTGGAGGGTGATCGAGCGCACGGGCGGCGCTTCCAGGTGCAGCAGGAGCGGAATCTCGAGATACCCCGCTCCGTAGTCCACTGCTCCCTCACTCTCGGCTTCGATGCGAACGCCTTTCTGGTCGAGAAGAAGCCCAGACTGCAGCGACAGCGGCCCGTAGAGGGGCTGTCGCAGAATCAATCCCCCGACGAACGCAAAATAGCTCTCCGACGCTGGGACGGAGGTTTCCAGCGTCACCCGGTTGACCCCCAGCGTGAATCCGTACTGGAAATCCTCCTGCGCCTGGACCGGAGACAGTCCCCCAGCAAGCAGACTGCCTACGAGCACAATGCCGAGCAAAGTGCGCATGATGAAGCGGTAGATCGCATTGTACGTCTGTAAGTTGAAATGGAGGGTCGGCGAAACGGCGAGGACGACCGACGGATCCCGGACGCCCATCGGGGTCTCCGCGCGACGCCCCAAATCGACAAAACTTCTGAATCAGCATTCAACATGCACCGACCGCGCTCGTAGTACACCGGGTTGCTTGTGTGGAGGCTTCTTTCCCCGAGTCGAGCGGTGGATTTCTGTGTGAGCGGCGGATGTGTGAGTACTGCTCCGGCGCCGCTTCTCTTTCGTGATCCCCGAATCCGGATCGAACGCGTATGGCGGACTCCCCGAACGTCACCCAGCTGCTCAAGGAATTTCAGTCGGGCGACGACACCGCGGCCGATCGGCTCTGGTCGGAAGTGTACGGCGAACTGCGGGGCGTTGCCCACCAGAGGTTGCGTGATGAAGGGGAGGATCGTTCCCTCGATACCACCGCTCTGGTGCACGAGTGTTACCTGAAGCTCGTCGACCAGTCGCAGGTACAGTGGGAGAGTCGCCTCCACTTCTACGCCATGGCCTCCCGGGTCATGCGCAACATCCTCATCGACTACGCCCGCCGCCAGGCCGCCAAGAAGCGGGGGGGCGAGGCCGCCCACGTGCCCGTCCACGACGTGAGCGTGGGCGGCAAGCAGCGGTCCGCCGACCTGTTCATTACCCTCGATCAGGCCCTCGACGAGCTGGAAGACCTGGACGAGCGCCTCGTCCGGGTCGTCGAATGCCGTTTCTTCGGCGGGATGGAAGAACAAGAGATTGCCGAGCTCATGGACCTCTCGCCCCGCACCATCCGCCGCGACTGGCGCAAGGCCAAAGGCTGGCTCTCCCGAATCCTGACGGAGGACCTCTGACCCCGACCGGCGGCCTCCGCGCGTCGCCCCGCAGGCCGCCCCACCGCTTCTCTCTGTAAGCCAACCCTCCAGAGTCGCCATGACGCCGGACCGCTGGGAGCGCGTCAGTGCGGTGCTCGACACTGTGTTCGACCATCCCCCCGCCGAGTGGACGGCTGTGCTGGACGAGGTCTGCACGGACGACGCGGTGCGGGCGGAGGTAGAGGCCCTCCTGACAGCCGAGGACGACGCCGAGGCCTTTCTGGAGGCGGGGGCCGGCCCTCATTTCTCCGCCCTTCTCCCCGACGAGGCGTCGACGGGGAACGACGACGAGACGATCGACCCGCTCGACCCCGGCCAGCGCCTCGGGGCGTACCGCATCACCGACACGATCGGGCAGGGCGGCATGAGTGTCGTGTACCGGGCCGAGCGGGCGGACGATCAGTTTGCGCAGACGGTGGCCGTCAAGCTCCTGCGCGGAGGGCTCGCCCCCGAGGTCCTCCAGCGGTTTCGGGCCGAGCGGCGCATTCTCGCCGCGCTCGACCACCCAAACATCGCCCAGATTCTGGACGGCGGGACGACCGACGACGGCCGCCCCTACTTCGTGATGGAGCACGTAGACGGACGGCCCATCGTCGAGTACTGCGACGCGCACCAGTGCTCGATTGAGGAGCGGGTCGCCCTGTTTCGCACCGTGGCCGAGGCGGTCCAGCACGCCCACCAGTCGCTCATCGTCCACCGCGACCTCAAGCCCTCCAACGTGCTCGTCCGGGCCGACGGGACCGTAAAGCTGCTCGACTTCGGCATTGCGAAGGTGCTCGACGCCGACCCCAGCGAGCCGCTCGACGCCCCCACGACCCGGACCGGCCGGCACCTGATGACGCCGGCATACGCGGCCCCGGAGCAGGTGAAGAACGAGGCCATCACCACGGCCACCGACATTTATGCCCTCGGCGTGCTTCTCTACGAGCTGCTCGCCGGGCGCCGCCCGTACGCCCTCGACGACCGGTCTCCGTACGACGTGGTGCGGAGGGTGTGCGAGACCGACCCCGACCGGCCCAGCACCGCCGCCCGGACCCCCCGCGACGACGCCCCGTCTCCGCAGACCGTTGCCGAGACGCGGGGCACGAACCCCGCCCAGCTCAAGCGGCACCTCCGGGGCGACCTCGATGCGGTCGTCCTGAAGGCGCTCCGGAAAGACCCCGACGCCCGCTACGACACCGCCGCGGCCCTTGCCGATGACCTCGCGGCGTACCGCGAGGGGCGCCCTGTGCAGGCCCACGCCGGATCGTGGACGTACCGTCTCCGCAAGTTCGTCCAGCGGCGGCGGACGACCGTCGCGAGCGGAGCGCTGATCCTGGTTCTGCTCGTCGGCTACGCCGTCACCGTCACCGTGCAGGCCAACCGCATCCGGGCCGAGCGGAACGAGGCCGAGGCGGTCACGAACTTCCTCGTCGACCTGTTCGAGGGCTCCGACCCCCTTCGCTCCACGCGCACCCCCCAGGCCGACTCCCTCACGCTGAGGACCCTGCTGGATCGGGGCGCGGAACGGGTGCCTACCGACCTCAAAGGACAGCCCGACGCGCAGGCCCGGCTGATGTCGGTCATCGGACGGGTTTACACGAACACGGGCAGTTATCCGGAGGCCGACTCGCTCCTACAGACGGCCCTCCGTCTTCGCCAGACGCAGGACGACGCCCCGTCCCCCAAGCAGGCCTGGACGAAGCAAACCCTGGCCTACTCCCAGTTTCGACAGGGGCGGTACGACGAGGCCGAGCGGCTCTACCGGGACGCCCTCGACACCTACCGGCGCTACGACCGGGTCGACCTCTCCCGGCGGGCCTCGGCGCTGAACGGACTTGCCCTCGTGTTGGACGAAAGCGGTGCCCCCGGAAAGGCCGATTCCATCTACACGGAGATCATCGACCTGTACCGCGCGGAGCGCGACTCGGTGCCGGGCACCTACGTTCACAACCGGGCGATTGCGCTGGAGCATCAGAACCGGTTTGAGAAGGCCCTCAAGATGCACAAGAAGGCCCTCGCGGCCTTTCGGCGCCAGCACGGCGACGCCCACCCGGCCGTGGCGAACGCCCTCGCCCGCATGGCCTTTACGTACCAGCGAGCGGGGCGCACCGAGCGGGCCGACTCCCTGCACCGGAAGGCCCTGACCCTGCGTCGCGAGCTGCTGCCGCCCACCCATCCACACCTCGCCTCCTCGCTCGTGCGGTACGGATGGCTGCTCGTCCAGCGCGGGGAGGTGGGCGAAGCGCGGGCGAAAGCGGAGGAAGGGCTGTCGATCCTCACCTCGCTCCTGCCCGAAGGCCACTGGCAGATCACCGCCGCCCGGAGCGTGCTGGCCCTCTGCGACATGGCCGAGGGCGACCTGAAGGCCGCCGAGCCGCCCCTCCGCACCCAGTTTGCGACGGCCCGCGAGCAGTTTGGCGCCCAGGATTGGCGCACCCGGGCCGCGGCTCGTGCCCTCGTGCGGTTGTACCGGACCTGGAATCGGCCCGACGACGCGGCCCGCTACGCCAACTGGCTCTCCCAGACCAGCCCGGGCGAGGGCCCACCCCGTCTGCCAACCCTGTAGCGCGACCGCTCGGGTCCCCCCACACTGTCCCCGTCTCGGCGCTGCCCAAAGCACTTCTTCCCTCCGATCAGGGCGTCTCGACTCCGCTCCGCTACGCTCGAAACCGCGTCCTCGATCACTATCGGGATGATTCTACCTCAAGGGGATTGCTTGAGACTACACCAACCCTC
>JBDGQM010000229.1:0-7283 GCA_042219065.1 Salinibacter sp.
GTGGCAAGGACCTCGTGGCCGACGGGGTGGGGATTGGCCTGGCGGTGGGGCTGATCTTGCTATAATCCCTTCGATGAGCCCGACGTCCTCTGCGGTTTGGGCGCCCCTCCGGCACGCCTAAGTAGACCAGCAAAGATGCGTTGGCTCAAACCGCATCCGAAACACCGTCCTCATGATTCGTCTCCCGACGGCGGTCGGGATCAGGATCTTTCCGAGGAAAGCACTGCTGAGAGAAGAGAGATCACTGACGGCGGTCGGTGTGCGGGATGACCGCCCGAGGTTTTTCGAATGCGTCGCTAATCTAGCCCCAAGCTGGGCCAACGGCCGAGATGCGGAGTTCGGCGATTGGGCAGTCCTCCGGTTCCATCCTCCTTTGGGGACCTCAGTCCCTCGTCCGTTCCGGTGGTATGTTTACGGACGCTTCGCCTCCACTCCCCGTCTCGCTCGTTCCCACTCGCGTCGATGGATGCTCTATCGCACACTTGGCACTGACGGCCAACTCCTCAAATCGACTCCGGTCTCGTTCGCGCAGAGCAGCCCGAATCTCCACCCCGAACTTTTGTGCCCGGGCCCGCTGTCCGGTCTTTTTCATCTTTTGCACCGCCTCCCGCATCTCAGTGGCCAGTAGTTCAAGGTCCTTTTCGTTTTCTACCTTCGACTCGAAGTTGCTGCACGAGTAGGTCAAAGACTGGTCTTTCCCCTCAAATGTGACCTCTTCCGAGCAGCCGAAAACGAATAATGCCCCCAGGAGGACCACAGGCCACCAGTGTCGTATCTGCATGAAAAAGATGCATTGTAGGGAAAATGACAGACCAGATCCTCTGACCAGGCGCGATTGCCGCGCTTGGGCCGGCATCGAGGGACCTGACACAGGTACTGTACCGATACGTCGGACGCGTCACGCGTCAAATCCCCGACGTCCCCTACACGTTGTGCAGGCCAAACCCATCTGGGAGGGAGTTCCGATGGCCTCCGAAGTGGAAACCGCCACCCCTCGCATAGCCCACCCCGACTCCGGCGATAGACGGTACGGGTCCTTGTCCTCGTTCTCGTTCAACCTATGAGGAAGCGAGGGGGCAACGATTCACCGCGGGTCGTGCAGGCTCTCCCGACGAACGCAGGGGGAAACAGGACGCCAAATAGAAACCCTGCGGGCAATTATTAGAGGACCCCTGACCCACCCTCTCGGGTGCGACGAGGCATGAGCGTTAGTACCCTGGATTCTGCGTCAGGTTTGGATTCGATCCGAGTTGAGCGCTCGGAATCGGGAAAAGCACTCGGAAGGGCTCGCTGGATTTGCCGGTCTGCGACCCGTCTTTCTTGAAGAGCCACGGCCCCGTGAAGGTTGGTGCGTACACATCGGCACTCGGATCCGAAGATCCTTCATACCCAACCGCCTTGCCGCCGTGGGCAAACTCGTACCGGATCAGGTCCGAGCGGCGAGTGCCCTCGAAGTGAAGCTCTCGACCGCGCTCCGCAATGATGTGCTGGAGGGGACCTGTGCTATCATTGAATTCGCTCATCGAGAGGGGATCGTTGCCGCGCTTTTCGTGCACCCGATTGAATGCAGTGCGCGCCGGGCCCATCATTCCCATCTTGGCGGCCGCCTCAGCCTTGATCAGGTACATCTCTGCGAGGCGGAAGAGCGGGAAGTCATTCCCCATCAGGCTTCCGTCCGCAGATGGGTCGATCTCAAACTTGAGCGGCCGGGCCCCTGGTGCCTCAAGCTTGAAAACGTCCGAGTTCGGGAAGTCGGCAGGACGGTCAGCGTTCCCGAGTTTGATGCCCGGGATGTTGAGGGTAAATCTCAACGGCGCATCTCCGCGGACGGTGAGCTCTCCGCTGCTCGGGTTGCTGAAGCACTCATCCCCGAAGCAATCCGAGTTGGGCTGCTGGTACTGCTGCCCCACCATGAACTGCTTTCCGCGACGATCCGTGTGGACGTCATCTTCCGTGCCAACCTCTCCGTCAGAACCGGGCTTGAGGTTGTAGGACTTATAGAACTCTGCGATCGTGGTGAACCCATTCCACGGCGTCGTCAGGGCGTCTCCCTGATTGTAATGGAGGAAGGCCTGCTGTTTCTGAAATCCTACGCCATCATCCGCCGCGTACGTAGCAGCGAAGATGATCTCGTCGGACGTCTGGTTGTTGGCGGAGAAGTTGGTGAAGTAGTCCTCCAACTGGTACCGACCGGAATTGATAATGCGATCCGCGGCGGCAGACGCCCCCTCGTACAGGGCCGTGCCAGTGCTAATCCCGCTTTTCGAAACCTTCCCGGTGTAGATTTCGGCGTTCAGCAGCATCCGTGCCGTGAGCGCCAGTGCGGCGCCCTGCGTTGCCCGGCCGTATGGCACGTCTCCCTTCACGGCCAGGTTGCCAATAATGGAGCCCTGGCCGGGATTTTGGATACAATTGCTCACGCTGAAGTCACCGGAGGTACACCCCGTTAGCTCCTGGAGGATGAAGTCAAACGTTTCTTTCCGGGTGTTTCGCTTGGGAGGATCGGACGAACTCACCGGCTGCGTTGGGAAGTCCAGGTCGCTCCCTTCCGCCACGACGATCGGGATTCCGCCGAATTGGTCCATCAGCCAGTAGTAGTAATAGGCTCGGAGGAACCGCGCTTCGGCCTCAAACTGCGCCTTCTTAGCGTCCGGAATGCTCTCGGACCCCCGGAGCGACGTGAGCACTCCGTTGGCCCGGGCAATCCCAACCTGCATGGTGTTCCATGATCCGTTGAGGGCCGGCGTGTTTGGCGTGAAGGTATGCTGAGTGAGCACCCGCCAGATGCCCCCATCGCCCCAGTCTGGTCCTCGTGTGGGCACCATGATCTCGTCGGTGGTATGCTCCTGGGCATTGATGGGATCAAAAATGACGTTCCGAAGCTGGGCATACACCGCCGTTACCGCCGCAACAAACTGGTCCTGGTTCTTGAAGAAGTTTTTCGGCGTAATTTGATCGAACGACTGTTCTTCAACCTGCTGGTCGCAGGCCACGAACGCCACCGGCAAAACAATGATCATTGCCAGGACGGCGAGGCGTTTGCTCGCACGTGTCAGTTGATTGAAGTAACTCATGGGTATTCAATTTGAGATTCTGATCGGTACAGCAAAGGGGATGGTTGGGGGATTGCAGTATGTCAGAAGCCCAACTTGACCCCTCCAGTGAATGTGCGCGGTCGCGGATAGCTGGTGTAGTCCACGCCCCGCGTCGGACGAGCAATGCTGCGAAAACCGAGGCCGCGTCCCGTAACGTTGGTGTTTACTTCAGGATCGTACCCTTCGTAGGGGGTCAGTACGAACACGTTCTGGACCGTAGCGAAGATTCGGAGGCGCCGGACCCCGAAATCACTCAGGCCCTGGACGTTGTATCCAACACTGAGGTTGTCGAGTCGGAAGTACGACGCATCCTGCACCCACCGCGACGAGTAGACCGGCACGTGCGAGGCATTCGTTCCGTCGTTGAGCGTCTTCTCGAGGACCCCAATGCCGCGTCCGAGGTTGCTCTTCGTCGTGAATTCCAGCGCTGTGTTGTTGAAGATCTCGCGGTTCTGCTCGCCGCGGAAGAACGCGCTCACGTCGAAATTCTGGTAGCGGAAGTCGAATTGGAGCCCGTACCGGAAGTCAGGGATCGGATTCCCAATGTGCTCCCGAACCGCATTGCTGAGGTTCGTAGTCGTGCCTCCGCCTTCGGCCTTGTACGTCTCCTGTCCGGCCTCGTTGATGCCCTGAAACACCGGCCCGTAGAAGGAGCCAATCGGATGACCGGGCTCCAGGCGCTGAGCGTCGACGCCGGTCTGTCCGGCCCCATTCACGCCCGTGTGATCAATGAACTCACGTCCCCCGAGGCTCTCGACCTCGTTTTTGTTGGAGCTGATGTTTCCACTGACGTTCAGGGACATATTCTCCCGGTCGAGCACAAGAGCGTCCAGCGAAAACTCAACCCCTGTGTTTTTGACCTCCCCAACGTTGCCGAGTCGCTCCGTCGACACAGACGGTGGGGGCACCGGCACCAAAAGAAGTAGATCATCAGTGGTCTTCTGGTAGAACTCGAGGCTTCCATCAAACCGCCCGACCGTGAAGTCTGTGGCGACCGTAAGCTCCTGCGTCTCTTCCCATTTCAGGTCCGGGTTCGGGGCACGACGCTGGGCGACACCGGTCTGGGTGTTTTCCCCACTCCCGAAGACTCCGCGGAACCCAGCATCCGGCGCGAGGACGGCTTTCGACTGGAGGGGCGGAACGGCCTGGTTCCCGGTCAGCCCAAATCCAACACGGAGCTTCAATTGGGTGACCCCAGTGTCTTCCATGAAGCTCTCATTGGCGATATTCCACCCAACGGAGCCCGAGGGAAACCAGGCAAACTTGTCCTGTTCCCCGAAGACCGAGGATCCGTCCCGGCGGAAGGTCCCTGTGAGCAGGTACTTGTCGTCAATGTTGTAATTGACCCGTCCCAGGAACCCGACCTGCTCCACTAGCTGCTTCGAGGAACTGGGGGTGAGCACATTCGCTCCACCGCTGAGATTATTAAAGAGTGTTGCGTCGGTGATGAAGTTCTCCGTTGCGGTCCGGGTCGTTTGCCAGGTTTCTCGTTCGTACTCAAAGCCCCCGAGTGCCTGAAGGGTCTGGTTCTCGGCCACCTTGCCGTTATACTCCAGTTGCGCCTGAGCGACGATGTTGGAGAGTTCGCGCTCGGCCTGACTGGCGGCCCCACCGGACTGTTGCCCCACCCAGAGCGAGGGACCGCTTCCGGGAATGCCGGTGCGGCGCTGGCCGGTCGAGAGGTCGACCCCAAACGTTGTCTTTGCCGTCAGATTTTTGAGGATGTCTCCCTCGATGTTGAAATTCCCCACGATTCGGCGCTCGTCCGTAACGTCGGTGACCCGATCGTTGAGCGCAACAGGGTTCTTGATCGAGCTTGAGAACTCATTGTACCGACCCTCCGAATCCCTCAGCGGAAGCGTCGGATTCATGCCGATCATTCCCTTGATGACCCCTCCCTCGAAACCACCTCCCTGATTGTAGAACGCGTGCTTGCGTTCCAGATTGGAAGCGGTCATGTTGAGGCCCAACTGGAGACGGTCATCAAACATCCGATGATCAACGTTGATGCGGCCCGTGACTCGCTCAAGCCCATTGTTGGAAATCAGTCCATTTTGCTGGGCGTAGTTCACCGAGGCCCGATAGGTGGTCGACTCTCCACCGCCCGAGAGGGAAAGGCTGTGATCCGTCTGAAAGGCAGTTCGGGTGGCCGCCTCCTGCCAGTCGGTGCTCGGTCCCGAGAAGTCCCCGTCCCGCTGGGCAATGCACTGGTCCACCGAATCGAAATCGCCAGTGTTGTCCGCACAGTCCTGCGCTCGTCGAAAGGTGTTCCCGTCGACCATGTTCAGTTTGTTAGCGAAGGTGGCCGCCGAGACGGTCCCGGAGTAATTCACCTGTGTCCCGCTCTGCCCCTGCGACGTTTCGATCACAATCACCCCATTCGCCCCCTGAGATCCATAGATCGCAGTCGCAGACGCACCCTTGAGCACCTGCATGGACTCAATGTTCTGAGGATTGATGAGAGCAAGAGGGTTTGAGCTATTCGATGAGGTGACCCCCCCCGCCTCTGCCCCCCCAGGCGTGATGGTGGTATTGCTTACCGGTACTCCGTCGATCACGTAAAGCGGATCGGTGCCCGCTGTGATTGAGCTGGTCCCCCGGATGTTGATGCTCACGCCGGAGCCCGGCTCGCCGCTGTTGTCCAGAACGCTCACTCCAGACACGCGACCGCGGAGCAAATCCTGAGGACTCGTCTGCTGGCCGACCTGCGCCTCCGCGACATCGACCGAGGACACCGACCCGGTGATTTCCTGCCGTTGCTGCTGGCTGTAGCCAGTCACGACGACCTCCTCGAGCTCCGCAACCTCTTCCTGAAGGACCACGTCGATTACGGTCCGATCCCCGACCTTAATCTGCTTCGACTGGAAGCCCACGAAGTTGAACACGAGCGTGGCGTCCGGGCCGGGTACCGTGAGCGTGTACTCGCCCTGCGCGTTTGTGGCTGTTCCCGTCTGTGTCCCTTTCACTGAGACATTAGCCCCCGGGAGCGGCTTTCCTGTTTGGGCCTCCGTCACCGTCCCTTCCACCGTCTTCTCCTGAGCAAGGCCCAGGCTCACGCACAGGATCGATGCGAAAAAAACTGTAGCAGTGACTTTGAGTACTTTGTCCAACATATCGATTGCTGGTCTAACGGAAAACAGACGAAGATTTATGTGCACCTACGCCAGCACAATGCTGCGACGACCGTGATACGGCCGGTCCAGGCTCCCAACCCGCCATGCGCTTCGGAAAAGGTCAGCACGTGTTGACGAATCGATCCGGCTATGGAAGGCCTCCATTTCAGCGCTCCGTACGGGGCCGGGATTCGGACTTTCCCGCGGTGAGTCCCCGCAGCACTGAGAGGTTCGGAGAGAACCCTCATGGAAACGCTTTCATTCAGAGCCGAAGTCCACGCTAATAAGTGTAGCATTTAATATCAAGCCAAGGCTTCCCCTAAATCCTCACCCCCGATGCCTTCCCGAACTTGAGAGATAGATCCAACAGCCCTCTCGTCGTTCAACTCGTTTTTCAATATGTTACAAACGCGTCTCTCGGCATTACAGGGGCATTAGGCAGCCTTAACGAGGCCGTCTACGGACCTCCCTCATTAATTTAAGAAAAGATGAATTATTCTCCCCGGTCTCTCAGAGATTCTCCCAGTTCTGTTTCTCCGGTCGGTGTTCGGTGTAGCAAACGACCTTGATCGTCGAGGGCCCAACAATGTTTGATCTTAGTGTCCCGGGACTTGTGCGCGTCGGGATGGAACCGCTTTGAACCAAGTCTTCCAGGCGAGCATTATGGAGAAAGGTGCCCGCAGCATCTCGTTGTCAGATGGTACAAGCTGGTCATGAATCGACGTCGGTTTCTCGAGACCTCCCTCCGGACCGCCGGCGCCCTGTATGCCGGCCTCGCTCTGTCTGCCTGCACGTCCGACTCGGACGACGAAGAGGCCACCGACGCAGATGCGGCGGCCTCTTCCGTCTCCCTTCCGGGCATCGGCCTGCAGCTTTACACCATCCGGAACGTACTGAAGGCCGATTTCCGGGGCACGATGGACGAGGTGGCTCAAATCGGGTACGACGAAGTGGAGTTTGCCGGCTATTATGATCGAGGTCCCGAGGACATCGGCACGTTGCTCGAGGATCTCGGGCTCGCCGCCCCGGCCACGCATGTGCCCCTGGCCCGCATCCGGGAGGCCCCCGACACGGT
>JBDGQM010000023.1:0-4786 GCA_042219065.1 Salinibacter sp.
AGTTCAGGATGACGTGCTCACGAAGGGTTTTTCGGATGCGAGAAAAATAACGTATTTTCTCGGGCCTACTTAGAACGTCTCCAGGTAGCGGTCGAGCTCCCACTGCGAGACCGACGCGAGGAACTCGGTGTACTCCTGCGTCTTGGCCTGCGTGTACTTCTCGCTCACGTGCGGGCCGAGGGCCTCGAGGACCACGTCGTCCTCCTGCAGAGCCCCAACGGCCTGGCCCAGCGTGCTCGGGAGCGTCTCGATGCCGCGCTCCTCGCGGTCCGCCTCGGTAAACTCGTAGATGTTCTCCCGAACGGGACCGGGCGCCTCCAGATCGTTCTCGATGCCCTCCAGTCCCGCCTGCAGCATCACAGCGAGCGCGAGGTACGGGTTGCTAGACGGATCCGGCGAGCGGAGCTCGATGCGCGAGGCCGCCGGGACGCGCGCGGCCGGCTTGCGCACGAGGGCCGATCGGTTCACGTCGCTCCAGGCCACATAGATGGGTGCCTCGTAGCCCGGCACCAGCCGCTTGTACGAATTGACGGTCGGGTTGCAGATGGCTGTAAGGGCCGGGGCGTGCTCCAGGACGCCCGCGAGGAAGCTGTAGGCCGTGTCGCTCAGGTTGAACTCGTCGTCGCCGTCGTGGAAGGCGTTCTCTCCGTCCTCGAACAGCGAGAGGTGCGTGTGCATCCCCGAGCCGTTGATGCCCGCGATGGGCTTGGGCATAAACGTAGCATGCACATCGTGCAGCTCCGCGATCGCGCGGACGACCGACCGGAACGTCGCAATGTTGTCCGCCGTGGTCAGCGCGTCGGCGTACTTGAAGTCGATCTCGTGCTGGCCGGTCGCAACCTCGTGGTGGCTGGCCTCCACCTCGAAGCCCATCTCTTCGAGGGTGTAGATGACCTCCGCCCGGATCTCCTGCGCCAGATCCTTCGGCGCCAGGTCGAAGTAGCCGCCCGCATCGTGCGTCTCGGTGGTGGCCCGTCCGTCTTCGTCCTTCTCGAACACGAAGAATTCGGGCTCGGGCCCGGCGTTCAGCTCAAAGCCCATGTCGGCGGCCCGGTCGATGGCCCGTTGCAGCACGTACCGCGGATCGCCCTCGAAGGGCTCCCCGGTGGAGGTGTTAATCACGTTACACATGAGACGGGCCGAGACGGTGTCGTCGCCCCGTCGGCTCCGCCACGGAAGAATGGCGAAGGTGTCCGGATCGGGATCCAGGCGCATGTCCGATTCCTGAATGCGGACAAACCCCTCAATGGAGGAGCCGTCGAAGTAAATTCCCTCCTCGAAGGCTTTTTCGGCCTGGTGCGCCGGAATGGAGACGTTTTTGACCGTCCCCAGGATGTCGGTGAACTGCAGGCGCAGAAAATCTACACCTTCAGCCTCAATCTGCTCAAGGACGTCAGTTTTGGTCGACATTGATGATCGGGTGTGTTGGTTCGGGTAGAAAGGAGTGAAGAGGAAAACGGCCACATCGGCCGGCCCGCCTATTCAGCGGAGGACTCGCTGTCGTCGTAGTCGTAGAGCTCCATCGGTTCAGTGGGCACGCTGCGCGTCTCCTTGAAGGTGCTAAGCACAATGCTGGTGGTGGTCTTGCTGACGCCGGGAAGCGCCTGAATGTCAGACAGGAATCGCTCCAGCGCCGTCGTGTCCGCCGTGCGCACCTTCATCAAGTGCGACCCAGCCCCCGTAATGGAGTGCACTTCGAGCACGTGGTCCATATCTTTCACCTCATCCACAAAGTTGGAATAGTGCTCCGACCCGTCGACCGACACGCGAATGAACGCCGTGATGTCGAGTCGCAGGCGCTTGGCGTCGACGACGGCCGTGTAGTCCTCGATCACGCCCCGCTCTTCGAGCTTGCGCATGCGCTCACTGACGGCCGAGATCGAAAGGTTGACCTCGTCGGCCACGTCGCTGCGCTGCATGCGCCCGCGGCGCTGGAGCAGTTCGAGAATCTTCGCGTCGATTTCGTCGATGGTGTGGGACATGGTCCCGCGCTTCTTATTTCTTTTTGTCACGGCCCCACGTTACTCTATTTTCTTTGGTTTGTCAAGCGATTGGGGCAAATAATTTTGCAGAACACGTAAAAATCCTGGATGGAAGCGCTTTTGAAATTCATCGTTGATGTCGGCAAAACGGTGAAAGCGGTTCCGAACGAGCGGCAAGACCGCACGTAGAGAACAGGGGTTTTGATGCCTCCAGTCCTCGTTTGGACACTGGTGGTGCTGGACCTCAACAACACGGTGGTCTGTTGACGTTATCCCTCAAGGAGGGTCTGCCCTCCGTCCTCGCTCATTGGACGCCCCATCCGCATGTCGCACATTCTGGTCACCGGTGCCAACGGCCAGATTGGCAGTGAACTCGTCGAGGTGCTGCGCGAGCGGCACGGGCCTGCCGAGGTGGTCCGGCTCGACCTCCAGCCGCCGCCTACGCCGAACGGTCGCTCCCCCACTGCGCCCTTCGAGGTGACCGACGTGCGGGACCGGGACGCCCTCGCCGACATCGTGGCTCGCCACGACGTCGACGTCGTGTACCACCTGGCGAGCCTGCTCTCGGCCACCGGCGAGCAGCATCCGGATCGGGCCTGGGACGTGAATCTCGGGGGACTCAAGAACGTCCTCGACCTCGCCCAGCAGCACGGCCTTCAGGTCTTCTGGCCCAGCTCCATCGCCGTCTTCGGCCCGTCGACGCCCAAGACCGACACGGCCCAGAACACGGTGCTCGATCCGTCGACCATGTACGGCGTCACCAAGCGGAGCGGGGAGCTGCTGTGCCAGTACTACCACCGCCGCTACGGCCTCGACGTGCGGAGTCTGCGCTATCCGGGCCTCGTAAGCCACAAGACGGCGCCGGGCGGCGGCACCACCGACTACGCCGTCGACATGTTCGCTGCGGCCGCCGCGGGGCGCGACTACACCTGCTTCCTGGCCCCGGACGCACGGCTGCCCATGATGTACATGCCCGACGCCATCCGGGCGACCCTCGCCCTCATGGACGCCGATGGCGCAGCACTGTCGGTCCGCGATAGCTACAACGTCGGCGCGCTGAGCTTCTCGCCCGCCGACTTGGCCGAAACCCTTCGGCGCCACGTGCCCCAGTTCGCGTGTACCTACGCCCCCGACGAGCGCCAGCAGATCGCCGATGTCTGGCCGTCGTCGGTCGACGACACCGCCGCCCGTGACGACTGGGACTGGTCGCCGAAGTACGACCTGGACGCCATGACGGCAGATATGCTTTCGCACCTTCGGTCGGAGGAGCCGACGAGCGAAAGCGCCGAGCCGTCCTGATGTTCTTGGGGATGCTCGGAAGCGGGGACGCGTGGAGGCGCGGATGTCGCTTCAGGCTTTCACCCCATCCGGAGCCTCCAAAGCATCCTGAGCCTCCGAAGCCTTTAAACTCTCCACACCCACGCCCTCCACCCCCGCACTCCCACGCCCCAACGCCATTTTCCCCTCCCGGCACACCGTTCCAATTTGCTTCCTCACGTAGACCACGAACCAACCCGCCAACACCACCATGCCCATGACCGAGGCCGCAACGGAAAAATTTCAGCAGGAACTGCAGGACATCAAAGACGCCGGCACCTACAACGAGGAGCGCGTCATCACCTCGCAGCAGGACGCCGACATTGAGGTGGAGTCCGGCGACCACGTCATCAACTTCTGTGCGAACAACTATCTGGGCCTCGCCAACCACCCGGAGATCATGGAGGCCGCCAAGGAGGGCGTCGACCGCTACGGCTTCGGCGTCGCCAGCGTCCGCTTCATCTGCGGCACGCAGACGGTCCACAAGGAGCTGGAGCACGCGCTGTCGGACTTCCACGACACGGGCGACACGATCCTCTACAACTCGTGCTTCGACGCGAACACGGGCCTCTTCGAGACCCTGCTCGGCGAGGACGACGCCATCATCAGCGATGAGCTGAACCACGCCTCCATCATCGACGGCATTCGGCTCTGCAAGGCCGACCTGCACGTCTTCGAGCACAGCGACATGGACGACCTGGAGGCCAAGCTGCAGGCGGCCCAGGACGCCAACCTGCGCATGATCTGCACCGACGGCGTCTTCTCGATGGACGGGGACGTGGCGAAGCTCGACGAGATCTGCCGCCTGGCCGACGAGTACGGCGCGCTCGTGATGGTCGACGAGTGCCACGCCACCGGCTTCATGGGCGAGGAGGGCCGCGGCGCCAGCGAGGCAAAGGGCGTGCTCGACGAGGTGGACATCATCACCTCCACGCTCGGCAAGGCCCTGGGCGGCGCCACCGGCGGCTTCACGACGGGGCGCCAGGAAATCATCGACGTTCTTCGGCAGCAGTCGCGCCCGTACCTCTTCTCCAACGCCATCGCGCCGATGATCGCGAACGCGAGCCTGAAGGTGCTGGAGATGCTGCAGGAGAGCGGCGAGCGGCGCGAGCAGATCTGGGAGAATGCCCGCTACTTCCGGAGTGAGATGCAGGACCGCGGCTTCGACATCAAGCCGGGCGACCATCCCATCGTGCCCATCATGTTCTACGACGCGAAGACGAGCGGCGCCATTGCCGACGAGCTGCTCGACCGCGGCATCTACGTCATCAGCTTCAGCTACCCGGTGGTGCCGAAGGGCGAGGCCCGCATCCGCGTGCAGATGTCCGCCGCCCACTCGAAGGAGCAGCTCGACCGTGCCATCGACGCCTTCACCGAGGTAGCCCGCGAGCACGACGTCATTGAATAGTTCGGTTGAGCGTTAAGCGTTGTGGGTTGAGCGTATGCCGGTTCGTGCCTCTGAGCCGAATCAAAGAATTCCCCAACGC
>JBDGQM010000230.1:0-3971 GCA_042219065.1 Salinibacter sp.
CGCACGGACATAGGCCTGTGCAGGGCGACCACCGTGATGCGCGCAGCCAACCAGAGGGGCGCCTCCGAACTCGCGAAGCGCTACGGCGCGGAAGCCATCAACACGCGCCTGTTGATTCGGTGCGACGATTGACCCGGCTCTCTCCCGAGGACTGTCCCCCAATTGGACGCTGATGGCGAGAGATGCTGACCTCCCCCCCCGGTCCAACCTGCGTTGACGACGCGCAGCCCCGATCAGACTCGCCCACATTGACCTCCGTCCACGCCCCATGCGCCAGACGATCCCGCTTCTCATCATGGCGGTCATCATGGTGATGTGCATCTTTCCGCCCTACGAGCCCCCCCTACCACGCTGGACGCCGGCCCCGAAGAGGCAGAAGAAACGCAGGTGACCAAGTACCCGCTAGTTTGCGGGAAACTCCCCGCCCCCGGTGAACTCGATGGTCGTGTCTTTCCTGACGTAGCTTCCAAAGACGCCGGTCCCGTTCTTCACGTGTTCGATGATGCCGGGAAACTCTCCGGGCGGAGCGTTTTCCTGGGCCGACTCCGAGCGGATAAAGTCGTAGTAGTTGTCGTCGACCACATTGATGGACACCTCATTGGGTCCGAAGAAGACAACGCTGGCCCAGGGAAGGTCGACGGTGACCGTTCCGTCCGCGTTCTTGGGGAAGTTGGCCTGATTGAGAAGGGGGGAGGAGTTGACGCGAAAGGACTCGATGCTGTCCTCGTCGGCGTCGTAGCCATCCCCGTAGAGCGGCGTGAAGTTTGAGTCCAGGCGGGCTTTCGGAAGCTGCGAGGTGACGGTGAAAAAATACACGTTCTGACGGTCCGAGGGGGAGGGGGGAGGATCGAGAATAAAGGCCGGCTTCTGATCGGGATTCTGGTACTCGGCGGTCATCTCTGGGGTCGTGTTCTTGACTGCACGAAGGTCCAGTGCCCCCGGAACCGTCGTCGTGGCCGTGACGGTCGGGTCCTCCACGAGGTCGACCCGGAGCCGGTAGGTCGTGTTCGCCTCCACTGTGGGCGGGGGAGATCCTGGGGGCGATTCCGGCTCGTAGACGCCCGCGGTGCTGGTCTCGACGTAGCTGTATGTCGTGTCAACGCCCCCGTCCGGTCCGTTGAGCCGCTGGATCTCAACAGCCTCAACCTCGTCCTCCGTGACGGCCGTCGCGGTCGGGTCGAACGCGTCGGTCGCCCCGACCGTGCGCGTGAGCCGGACCGTATCGAAGGTAGTGTCGGCCTGAAGATAGGCCTCCACCACGACCTGCGAGTCGGGCTGCACCGCGGTCGTGTCGCAGCCAAGCAGGCCGGCGGTGAGCAAGAGCACAAACACGGAGGAGTGGCGAAGCAACTGCATTGTTGGAACGCGGAACGATGAGGCAAGAAGATCAGCGCGGAGGTAGGAAAGGATGGTCAGGACCTAGGACGCGAGAGCACACCTAAGTAGACCCGAGAAAGTACGTTATTCATCTCGCATCCGAAAAACCCTTCGTGAGCACGTCTCCCGACGGCGGTCGGGATCAGGATCGTTTCGGTGGTGAGCACTGCCTGAGGCGAAAAGATCACCGACAGCCGTCGGTGTGCGGGATGACTGCCCAGGGTTTTTCGGATGCGTGGCTGATGTTTTCCCTTGACCTACTTAGAACGTGAGCGTGAACGACAGATTGGGAATCGGGAAGGGAATCTGCGGGGTTTCCGTGCGCTCGATTGTGTCGTCGGCCTTGGTTTGGAAGGAGTAAAACCAGGTGTTTTTTCGGGCATAGGCGTTGATGACCTGAAACTGAAACCGATACTCCGCGATGCCAAAGAACTGCCCGGTGCGTGCGACCCCCACGTCGAGGCGATGGTAGGCGGGCAGGCGGGATGCGTTGAAGGCGCTGACAAACACGTTTTCGCCCTGCTGCGGCCCGGACTCTCGCGGATCGTCGACCGTTTCGAAGCGAAACGAAGGCTCGGTGTAGGCCGCGCCCGTGCTGTAGTTGAACACGCTTGTGAGCCGCCAATTGTCGGTGAGCCGGTAGTTGCCCGTGAGGATCAGGCGGTGGGTGCGGTCGTAGTTGGGCGTGTAGTACTGCGGATCACCGGTCTCGGACGTATTGACGTTGGGGAACCGTCGCTCCGTGCGGCTGAGCGTGTAGCTGAGAAAGCCGTTGAACCGCCCCTCCCGTCGGCGGAGCAGCACCTCCAGGCCGTAGGCCCGCCCGTCGCCGGTGCGGAAGCGCTCGCTGTACGGAACCCCGGCTTCGTCGAGCAGATACGGGTTCTGCTCAAAGAGATCGCGCATCGTGCGGCCGTAGCCCTCCACCTCGAGCCGAAGGCCAGAGCCGAGGTCCGCCTTCACGCCTAGAGAGACTTGGTCTCCGTAAGAAGGCGGCACCCCCGTGTCGGACATCAGCCACGTGTCCAGGGCCGTGAAGATTTGGCTCGTCTCCAGCGTCAGGAACTGGTGGTAGCGGCCGTAGGCCGCCTGCAGCTGAACCGAGGAGGTGAGGTTGTAGTCGGCCGAAAGGCGTGGCGAGAACCGCCAGAAGGTGCCGCTGCTGAAGTAGGTGCCGCGGATTCCTCCCTCTAGCGTCCAGGCCGGGGTCGGCTTGTAGGTGTCCTGCAGGTACACCGACGCGCGCTGGCTTGTCAGGCGCTGGTCAAAGACCTCCTCCCCATCGAAGGTGTTCGTCAGCTCAAACGACAGGATGCTAGACTTCAGGCCCGCTTTGATGGAGTGGGTTTTGCCCGGCGTGTACTCCACGTCCGCGTTCAGGGAAAGGTCTCTGATGCCGTTGTCCCGCGAGAACGTGGTCCCTCCGGCCTCTGACGCCAGCGTGCTTTGGTACCGCGACCCCGTAACGCTGATGGTCGAGAAGATCCCGTCCCCGAAGAGATGGGTCCAGTCGGCGCTCACCGTTTGATTTCCGTAGCTGAGGTCGAGCTGGCTCTGTTCCTGCGGCTCAACCACCAGAAAGTCCTGCCCGCCATAAAATGAGAGGGAGAGTTTGTCGCTGGGACTGGCGTCGTAGTTGACCTTTGCGTTGATGTCGTAGAACGAAAAGCTCTCTGGGGCGCCCTCGAGGCCTGCGCTGCGGGCGGCGGCGAGAACCGGCTCAAGCGTCGACCGGCGGGCGGCGATCATGTACGAGCCGGCAGCGTCTTCGCCGGCGCCGCCGTACGGCCCCTCCACGTATGCCCGGGAGGCGAGGAGCCCCAAACTGAGCCCGCCGGTGGTCTCTTCCCGATTCCCGTCTTTGTTGTAGATGGACACCACGCTTCCGAGTCGCCCCCCATACTCGGCCGGATAGGCGCCCTTGTACAGCCGCACGTCTTTGATGGCGTCGGGGTTGAACGTAGAGAAGAAGCCGAAGAAGTGGGTGGGGTTGTACACCGTCGTCTCGTCGAGAAGCACGAGCGTCTGGCCCGGCCCTCCCCCCCGGATGTAGAGGTTGCTCGAGTAGTCCGACGCCGTACTGACCCCCGGAAGGAGGCTCAGCGTCCGGAATACGTCCGGCTCTATTACCGACGGCAGTTCCGTCACGCTGGCCGTCGGGAGGCGGTCGGCACCCAGATCCTGTTCGAATTCCTCTGCCTCCGACTCGCCTGTGATCACGACCTCTTCGGTCTGGAGGTCGGCGGGCTTCAGCCGCACGTCGAGCCGTCGTTCCTCTCCGGCCTTGAGGGCAATCTTCTTCGCCCGATCCTGGTACCCGACGTACGAGAACACGATGGTGTAGGCCCCCGGATCGAGATCGCGAATCGTGTAGTAGCCGTCGTTGTTGGTCACCGTTCCCCGATTCGTGCCCTGTACCACAACATTGGCCTGCAACAGGGTCTCGCCGGTCTCGGCGTCGCGGACGTATCCGCGGAGCGAGGCGGTCTCCTGAGCGGTCGCGGGCGGGGCGACACAGACGGCGAGAAGCAGAGCAATCAGCAAGGCAGCGCGGTAGTCCATGGGGCAAGAAACAGTTGGCTCCGAGGCTGTTG
>JBDGQM010000230.1:4071-12318 GCA_042219065.1 Salinibacter sp.
GACCTGCTGGAGAACGCCATCCCTTTCGACCTCCGCGGAGCTTCGACCGTCAGATGTCGCTTCCGATCCGCCGTGCTCGACGAACTGTTGTCCTTGTTCGACAGACAAACACAGAGATGAGATGAGTCCCTATGAGGGACGTGCCGACACGTGAGAATGCTTTCAGACGAGTGCCGGCCTCGGACTCCGCCGCACTGCCCCTGCCCCAGGACCCGGAGGGGGGCGTCCCTCCCGATGTTGTGCCCGCCGCCCGGTCTTCCATCACCCGCTTAGGCTTTGGGCAGCCGGATCGACTGCGCAGGCAACCGGTATGTTGCACTCAGGTCTGTTTCAAATCTGTTACGTGCGGGCCGATCTCTGTCCGGGATAGATTCCCGTCGCGCACGCTTGAAAACAGTGTCTCCTCCGATTCTGAGGGTGGACTCTCTGCCCGGGGGACGATCCCTTTGATTTGATCGCGGCTCTTGAGCCAAGGACGCACGAAGGTCGAACTGCGTATGTCCGACTCTCTCTCCGAAGACCAGTCTCGGCCGGGCGCCCCTTCCGGCGGGACCGGCAAGCGTTCCGAGGGCCAACCAGAACGGCGGCCCGACACGAATCGAAGCCGCTCGTTTCTCGATGAGCTTCTGCGCCGCCGCGTCCCGCAGGTGCTGGCCGGCTATCTCGGGGTGGCCTGGACCCTGTTTGAACTCCTGCAGTGGATGGCCGACCAGTACCTCCTCTCTCCTCACCTCGGGCAGGCGATCCTGTTCGGGCTACTGCTTCTTCTGCCGTCGGTCCTTCTGGTGACCTACCGCCACGGCCGGCCGGGTCCCGATCGGTGGACACGCTCGGAACTCTACGGCATCGCGGGCAACCTCGTCGCGGCCTTCCTCATTCTGGCGTTCGCGTTTTCGGGCGTGGAGCTCGGGTCGATGGTCCGGACGGTCCGGGCTACCGCGGCCGACACCGCCGGGAGCGACGCCGACAGGGCCACTGCCGGCGGGACTGCCGCCGAGGAGGTCGTCCGACAGGTGCCCAAAAAGCAGTTCCGACGGCGGGTGGCGCTGTTTTACTTCGGGGAGGCGGAGGGGGCCCGCGCCGATACGGCCCTGCGCCGGGCCGCTCCCGCCGCGCTTCGCGCCGACCTCGAGCAAGATCCGTTCGTGAGCGTCTTCTCCCCCGCGCGGTTCGACGACGAGCTTCCGCGGCGCGGGTACGAGGAGGGGCTGGGCGTCCCGCTGGGCCTGAAGCAGGAGGTGGCACAGGGGGCAGGCGCGGGGTACGTGCTTTCCGGACATGTCGGAAGGGCTGAGGGCGGGCAGGTTCTCCTGAGGACGGAGCTCCGCGAGACGGAAACCGGTACCCTGACGGCCGAGCACCGGTTTGAGGCGGAGAATTTGTTTGATGCCATCGACCGGGCCAGCATGCAGCTCAAGAGGGATCTCGGTCTCCCCGATGGGCACCTCGAGAGCACGACGGACCTGCCGGTGACACAGGTTTTCACCTCCTCGGTTGCTGCGGCGAAGCACTACGCACAGGGCTACCACTTCCAGCGGTTTGGCGAAAACACCCCGCGGCGCGCGGCCCAGGAATATGGCCGCGCCACCAGCGCAGATACCACGTTTGCGCTCGGGTATCTCCGGAAAGGAGGGGCCCTCTGGGTCCTTGGCAAGAGGGGACAGGCCCGCGAAACGTTTGAGAACGCCCAGCGCCACAGCTACCGGTTGCCGGAGTCTCGGAAGTACGAGCTGAAGGCGCTCCGTCTCTACAGGCTCAAGGGTCGGCCGGAAGCGGCCCTGCAGGTCTGCGAGCGGTGGACCTCGCTCCACCCATATGACCTGGATGGTTGGAAAACGAAAGCTAGCATTCAGTCGAGTCTCCTCCGACACGAGCAGGCCCTCACGAGCTACCAGCGCACGCTGGAGCTCGCCCCCGAGTCTAAGCCCATCAGGAGGTCCATTTTAGAAATACTCATGCGGACCGGCCAGCTCGAAAACGCCCTCCAGCGGGCGAAGTCGTACGCGGAGTCGTATCCGAAAGACGAAAGCGGGCCCCTGCTGGTCGGCAGGATTTACTGGCGGCGGGGAGAACTCGGACGGGCAGAACGCGCGTTCCGGCGTGCCGAGAGGATGGACGCTGGGGACGCACGGACGCACCTGCTAGCGCTCAACCAGGCGCGAGGACAGTTCGAGTCGGCCCTTTCCAGAATCAAAAAAGAGGCCTCCGACGGGCAAGACCGCATCCAGGCTGGTCTTCGCCTCGCCCATCACCACTGGCTTCGCGGGCGGATCGGCCGGAGTCAAAACGTTCTCGATTCTCTCTGGACGGACGGTCCCGAACGGCCGGGTGGGGTTTATCGCTACAACCTCGCCGTACGGGCCTGCGATTACTACGGGCCGCTTGGACAACGCTCGTACATCTCTGAGCTTCTTGGACGTCTCCAGACCCTCTGGCAGGAAGCCTCTACCAGCACCCCCGGATACGAGATCGCTGCTCAGTCGGCACTGGCCCGCTGCAAAATTGCCGTCGGCAAGCTCAAAGAGGCCCAGCAGCACTTGGAGCAAGCGACGACGCTCATCGAGCGTCCAGGGACGCCTCTGTGGTATCGGCTGACAGTCGACCTCGATTATCTCTGGGGACGTCTGCGGGAAACACAGGGGCGCCACGAGGACGCCGCCACGCGCTACGACCAGTACATTGAAGACTCGTCCCTGAGCTCTCTGCTCTTCCGGACGCTCGGACTCCCGCACCTCCGCCTCGCCCTTGCCCACCAGAAGGCTGGGCGACCGGATGAGGCAGAAGCAACCTACGAGAAGGCACTGGCGCTGCGCCCGGCCCACCCGCGGCTCAACTACCACTACGCCCGATTTCTGGAAGGCCAGGGCCTGCGCGAGGCTGCGTGGGAGCACCTGCAGCGCGCCCTGGCGGGGTGGGCGCCGGCCGACCCGGACTTTCGCCCGCGGCAAAAGGCCAAGGCCCTCGCTGACTCGCTGGGGAGAAGCCCCGTCTGAATGGGCCTCGGGTCCGCCTTTCCGCGCCCGTCCGGAAGACCGGCCCGCGTGTCGCGCCCCTGCCTCCCAAACGGTTCTGTTGAGACTACAGCGGGAAACGCAGAGAAGGCAACATCCCTCCCGGCCGCTTTCCTGCTACGATCGGACGAGACGTGCCTGCCAGTCAGGCGGACCCGCTCCGAGAACATCTCGGGTGAACTCGCGATATGCGGACTTGGAATGCTTGACTCTGAGCCTCGGGATGCGACGTCGCTCCGCCGGGCCCGATGCCGTTTTGAATACATCGGATCGGGTCAACAGCAAATCGACCGCGGCAGGCGAAGGATATCGGGGTTCCCGTACGCGCATAACAGTCAACATTTTAACGTCACAACGTCCGGAACCCCAAAGCCGTCCAGAACGGGCAGATTGGTTCGGGTAGACCGACCCCGCCGGCACAACTCCGCACAATCGGCCAACTGGCCCACAAGGTCCGGCGGCGATTTGTCCTCCACCCGCAGGCCAGAACATTTGCGCGAACTCCGCGCCCGAAACGCGATCTCGGAGCGACGAGGGGCCTGTGTGCCCCGATCGGCTTTCAGTCTTTCCTCCGCCGACTCCCAAGTGGCCATGGCTTCGACGCGTCCGACTGCCAGCATCGAACGGCCCGTCCTCCAGGGGACGTTTAGACACCTCCTCCCGCTCTGCCTCGTCGTTCTGTCCTGGAGCGTTCTCGCGGCGACCCCGGCCGTCTCTCAGGACACCACCCGTCAGGAATCCAGCGCTCAGAATCCGCGATCTGCCGGAAGCTTTTATGTCCGAGCCGGCGGGGGCCTCTCCGACTATACCGGGGACCGAGACTCGAGTGGCCTCGCCGCCCTGTTCGGAAGCAGTAAGTTCACCGGTGGTAACGGCTTTCCCTGGACCGCCACCGGCGAGATCGGCTACCAGATGACGCCTCGCCTCTCGGCTGGTCTTGCCGTTCAGGGCGGGCAATTTCCACTCGTCGACACCTCCGGAACCGACCTGCACCGAACGGTCATTCAGGCCCTGGGGCGCTACGTGCTCGCCCCGCCCTCGTGGACGGCGCGTCCCTACCTCGATGCCGGCGCCAATCTCGCGCTGGACGGAAGCGGCGTAGGCGGGGGACCGTCGATTGGTGGAGGCGTCACCGCAGGTGTAGGCAGTCGGACCTCGATCTACGCAGAAGTGCGCTTCAACTTGACGTTCGGGGACGCAGCGGTCGACGGACTCAGCGTAGGCACGCCGTTCGATGTGCTGAGCGCCTTCCCGACCGCCGGGGTGAGGGTGTCGCTGGACAACATTTCTCTGTGGGGCGGTTCTGGAGGGGAGCGCCCGTCCGGAGAGGGCACCGCCCCCGGCAGCGAGGCCTCGTCCGGGGAGGCGGCCGCGCCTCGTGGAGTCGTCGCCGACGGCCCCACGTCGGTCGCGGTCGGCGAGACGGCCACCTTCACGGCGGCGGTCCGTGAGGAGGGGACCCAGCCCGTGAACTACCAGTGGGACTTCGGCGACGGATCGACCGCATCGGGGCTCACCGCTTCTCATTCCTACCGGAAGCCCGGGACGTACGAGGTGACCTTTACCGCCCGCAACGAGGCCGGGCGAGCGTCCCATTCGACCCGCATCGTCGTGGGGCAGCCCGGGTCCGGTGCTCAGGCCTCTCGCGGCGGCCTGCAGATCCGCTCTATCGAGGGGCCCACGGAGGTGCAGGTCGGGGAGACGGCCACCTTCGAGGCCAACGTGGGCGGGGCTTCCCGGCCCGACGAGCATCGCTGGCGCTTCGGGGATGGGACGTCGGCCTCGGGACTGTCGGCCACACACGTGTATCAGTCTCCGGGCACCTACGAGGTGACCTTCCTCGCAAGCGGCGAGGAGGGCCGCGCGACCAAGACCCGGACCGTGACGGTGGGCCCGACAGAGACGTCCCCCGTTCGCATTTCTTCGGTGAACGCGAGCCCCGTTCCTGCCGCGGTGGGGGAGCCAATCCGCTTCGAGAGTGCCGCCCGGGGCACCTCGCTTGTCTACCAGTGGGACTTCGGGGACGGAACGGTCGGCAGTGGACCTGCCCCCACCCATCGCTACGACGCGCCGGGGCGGTACACCGCTCGCCTGCAGGTCTCCGGCGACGGGGGCACTGACTCCCGCACGATCACCGTCCGGATTGGACCCGGCGCGGAGGACGCATCGCCTGCGGGCGAGGCCGGCGAACACTGGGGAATCGTCGTTGCCCTGCTCCGGAGCACCGCAGAGGCCGAGTCCCGGGCCGAAACGTACCGGGACCGATTTCGGGAGGTGGGCGTCCCGGTGCGGGTCCAGCGGACAGAGGTGTCCGGGCAGACTCGCTACCGGGTCGTGGTGGGCCGGTTCGAGAGCCTCGGGGCCGCCCAGGAGGCATTTTCAAGGCATCAATCGAAGCTTCCGTTCAACTCCTGGATGATCCTGTCCCCGTAGCGTCTCCTGTGTCCAGCATCTCCTCAGTGAGGGGCCACACGATCGGGTTCGTCTTGCTGCCTACGGAGACGGCTGCGAATCAGGCTCCACCGCCGAAGGCGACTCCTCCCCCGTGATCCTTTCGAGCAGCAGACATGCCTCTCTCACGTAGTAACGGATCCTTCCGAACTGGGCACCCCCAGACCGCTCCCTGAGGTCCTCCAGATCCTGGCAGGCGCTCCTGAGCTTCTCGTAGGCACGTTTCAGCTTGTCCTTACTCATGGGCAGGACGGCCAATATAGGCGAAGACACCGGATCATCTGCAATGGAGTTCTGCAGGTCGATGTTCGACGGACGTCGAGGTGCGGGGATGGATCGGGGGCCCCGTGGTGGAGATGGGGAGCACGCACTGTCCGGCCGGCGTCCGATCAGCGACGGGGACCGTCCTGCCGGGCGGCACGTGTAGCGGGGAGAGGCCGCCGAAAAGGACACAGTGCCGGCGCTCCCAAGATGACAGTCGCGGCGGAGACGAGTAGGCAGCCTGACCCGGACGCAATAATCGGTCCCTCCGGGTCGTTGATGCCGATGCCCAGCAGCTGTCCACTGCTGGACCGCAAGAGAGTGAGGCCCCACCGCCCAGTTGTCTTGAGGTAGGCTCTGGGGGGTGGGGTTTTTCTGTCGCGGGGCCCCAGCCGCTGACGTGCCCTGATGGGCGCGGCGACCCAGCGTTCATCACGCCCGCGGCTCGGATACGGGTCGGCGGCCCTGGCCGAATGCGGTGCGGGCTGGATTTAGGACGGGACAAACCGTTCTGGGATCGACGGCATGATCGACCGGTCCAGCCGCGCTTCCTAAGTAGACCCAAAAAAGTACGTTACTCTTCTCGCATCCGAAAAACCTATTGTGAGTACGTCATCCTGAACTCGATTCAGGATCTTTTTGACGATGAGCACTGCCCAAGGCGCAAAGATCCCGCATCGGGGTGCGGGATGACCGCCAAGGGTTTTCGGATGCGTGACTAATGTTTTTCCTTTGACCTACTTAGCACGTCGGCAGGCGAGGACGCTGCGGCACGACTGGGGGCGGTCAGTCCCCCGTCGGCTCCTGCTCGTCCTGCTCAGGGTCGCTGCGGTCGGGGGCCTCCCCTGAGCCGCCCGGGCTGTCTGTACGGTCCGCACGCGCGGAGCGATCGGGCACGTCTCGACGGCCCTGTGCCTCGTCGAGGGGCTCCGGCGAGCGGGCCCCTGGGGGCCGCCGGCTGACCGAATCGGTCAGGGAGCGCCGCGAGGCGTGCTTCGTAGGACGCCCGCTGACTCGCTTGCGCCAGAGCTCCCAACTGGACCGCTTCAGGCGGCTTCGCATCAGCGCGACCACCGCCTCCTCGTCGAGGTCGTATCGCGCCTCGATCGCCTCGAAGGGCACGTCGTCCTTCCAGGCCATGCCGATGATGTGAGAGACCTCCTCGTCGGAGAGATCATGGTCGTCTTGAATGCCCATACAGGGGGAACGTGGGGGTTGACCTAAGAAATTCGGGGCGGAAAGACTCGACCGGCAGCCCAATGGAAAAACCGGCGCCGATCGTAGGCGGCCGTGGACCCGAAGCCGAACGGGCTCGCCGTCGATTACGGAAACTCGTCCACGACC
Organism: Salinibacter sp.; assembly: GCA_042219065.1. Taxonomy (GTDB): domain Bacteria; phylum Bacteroidota; class Rhodothermia; order Rhodothermales; family Salinibacteraceae; genus Salinibacter. The sequence goes on from JBDGQM010000230.1 coordinate 11,139, forward strand.
GCCCTCGTGGAACCCGTTCATTTTGGGTACGCGGGGCGCAGGGATCGATTTCCTCGAGACCCGTCTCCGGGGTAAAAAGCTCGGAAGATGATGCCGATGGGCCCCGCCCTCACAGCCCCGCGGACGGCGGTTTGGGGCCTGAACCCCGCGAGGGTCATTCCATACGGCCGTCGCTGATCCTCTTGCCGGGGCATGTGTATATCTGCCCGCCCCGATGCTTCAGTCCAGTCTCGTCCAGCATGCGCGTCCCCCTGAGCCCGTACTCCCTGCGTGAATTTGTGCCCATGGTGTGGCGGCGCTTTACCGGCCCGCCGCCCCGGCCCGACTCCATCGACCGGGACCTGCACCTCCGCCCCGCGCCCCCTGACGTCACGATGGGATTCGTCGGCGACATCTGTCCCCTCTTCGGCCGCGAGGCCCGGTTTGGCGACGGGGTGCGGGCGTTTCTCTCGGACTGCGACGTGGTGGTGGGAAACTTCGAGGGCATCTTTTCGGACCGCGCCTGGCGGCCCTTCCTCATGAAACACGCGCCGGACATCTTCCCCGCCCTGGCGCGCCTCCGGCCGCTGGACCGGTGGGTCGTGTCGGTCGCCAACAATCACGCCACCGACTACGGGCCGGAGGACTTCGAGCGCACGCTCGGCCGCCTGGACCAGCATGAGATTCGGTGGCTCGGGACGAGCGATCGCCCGCGCTTCTCCCTCACCGACGACGTGACCCTGACCGCCTGGACCGAGTGGCTCAATCGGCCGGGGGACGGGGTGGCTCGCCGCGACCCCGGGGCCCCGGCCGCTCCCGGCCTCCACATCGCCCTGCCCCACTGGGGCCACGAGCACGAGCGACAGCCCCGCCCGGATCAGACGCCCCCGAACGGCTACACGCTGACGGTCGGGCACCACACGCACCTGCCCCAGCCCTTCGAGGTCCGTGGCGACGGGGCGCTGGTCGCGTGGTCGCTCGGCAACTTCGTGACGGGCAAGCAGCTCTCCGTTCTCGGCGAGGGGGCAATGCTCAAGGTCGACCTCGCCCGGTCGGTCGCGGACGGCCCGGCGATTGTGCGCGCCCGCTACCGCGAGATCAATCTGGATCGGGATCGCCACCGGTGCCACGTCACCCTCCGCCACGCCGACCCTCCCCCCTCGCACCACCTCCCGCACAACGACGACCCCTGACCTCTCCA
>JBDGQM010000231.1:0-17467 GCA_042219065.1 Salinibacter sp.
GGCTGGGTGCTTTTTCTGTCGTCGGTTCTCGGTCACGATGCTCCATGCCGCGCACATTCTGTGTCTGGTCTCGCCAACCTCGGCCGCGCTGAGGCAGGCCGCCTACCTCGCCCGGCGTCTCGACGCGACGTTGCACGCCGTGCCGCATCCATCGTTTGGGCCGGAGGAGACGACTCTGCCCGGCGACATGGGCGATCTTCGGGACGGGGGAGATGCTGTCGGCGCAGCAGCGGAAATTCCCACCCGTCGTCCCGAGCCCATTCCCGACTCGCCCTCGGCGGTTCTGGAATACGTGGCCGACGCGGACATTGATCTTGTGGTTGCCGATACCCCTCCGGATCGGGGACCGGTGCCGCCCCTCGCCACCGAGGTCACGCAGACGCTCGTCACGCAGCTCGACCGGCCCCTCTTCGTGGTTGAGCAGGTGACGCGTCCCGCCGACCTCCACGACCTCCTTGTGCCCATCGATTTTTCCGACCGTGCGCTTCAGGCCTTCCGGCATGCCGTCGCCCTCGCGCGCCAGTACGACGCGACCATCCACGCACTGCACGTCGTCGACTCGCTCCCGTACGTCGCCCTCACCCCAACGGATCGACTGTCGCTGGGCAGCACGCCGCTATCGGAGCACCGCGGGCGGCGTCGGCTCCAGGCCTTTCTGCGGGAGCCCGATTCCGCGGACGTGAGGGTTTGCGCCCACCTCGCGTACGGGGACGTGGCCGATGAGGTGGCCCGATTCGTCGGTCGGAAACACATTGACCTTCTGGTGCTCGCCTCGCACGGGGGCGACTCCGGGCCCCATGAGGGTCTCGGGGACGGGACGGAGCGCGTTCTGGGGCGCGTGACGTGCCCGGTGTTCCTCTGTCGGGTCTTCGGGACGTCCCTGCTCGCGCCCGCCTCGGACCCGGGCGCGTCCTCCATTTCGTAGAGCGCGTGAGATTTGTCGAGTGGATGGACGCCGTCATGCCTCGCCGTTACGTTGAATTTTACCGTTCATCGTCTTCTCGCAACGTCCTGTGCAGTCATGTCCACGCCTACGCCGTACCAGGAATCGTCTCCCCCGACCCTTCCGGCGCCGAGTCCCACGCGGCCGGTGGCGGGGCGTCCGGTCGACACGGAGCCGCCCGTCTTTAGCTGGACGCCGATTCCTGGGGCGACGCGCTATCGGGTGCAGGTGGCGGGCACGGAGGCCTTCGAGTCGGTCCGCTACGACGACATGACGGAGCGGGGGGCGGCCCTCCCGCTCGGGTCGGCGCTGCCCGACGGCGCGACCACGATCTACTGGCGCGTGCGGGCAGAGGCAGCGGAGGGGCGGTCCGTCTGGAGCGAGCCGGCCCACTTTGCCGTTCCGGCGGCCGAGCGGGAGGCCGGAGACGCGGCCCTGCGGGTCGACGCGGCCCCGGTGCCCCTGCAGCCCGAGGGCACGGAGGAGGCGCCCGTCGATCAGAGCGCCGTGACGTTCTCCTGGGAAGCCATCCCCGAAGCGTCGGGCTACCAGTTGCAGGTAGCCCCGACCGAGAACGTTGCGGACCCGCATGTCGATTTCACGGTCGACCGGACGACGTCGGTGACGCTTTACGACGTGCTTCCCATAGAGGCCGCCACGTACCACTGGCGCATCCGGGCGCTCTTCCGAGTGGCCGACCCGGGCCCGTGGAGCAGCCCTGTGGCCTTCGCCGTGGCCCCGCCGGCGACAGAGGAGGAGGACCTTGCGCCCGAGGCGGCCGACCCTCAGGCGTCGGCCCGGGCCGCCGGCCCGGCCACGGAGGCCCGAACGAGCCGGGCGCTCTCACTGACCGTGTCCCTCATCGCTGTCCTCAGTTTTCTTGCCACCATCGCCCTCATCATCTTCGTCGGCTGAGCAGTCGTGTGCGTTCAGGAGTAGATCCGGCGCCGACGCCTCCGCATGCGGTGCATCTCCCGGTGGTGTCCCGAGCGCCCACTTCGAATCGATAGATCCCCAACGCCCAACCCACAGCGCATCATGATTCAACGACGCACCGTCGGCATCGTCGGCGTCGGCAATGTCGGCACCGCAGCGGCCTACGCCATGTTCAACCAGAGCCTCGCCAGTGAAATCCTCCTTCTCGACCAGGACAGCCGGCGGGCGGAGGGGGAGGCCATGGACCTCATGCACGGCCAGCAACTGGTCGGGGGCATCACGTGCCGGGCCGTGGAGTACCCGGCCCTCAGCAATGCTCAGATCATCGTCCTTTCGGCGGGGGCGAGCCAGCAGTCGCCCGACGAGACGCGGCTCGATCTGCTCCGGCGCAACGCGAAGATCTTCCGCGAGATCATTATTCAGCTCGACAAGTACGCCCCCGATTCGATTCTCGTGGTGGCGACGAACCCGGTCGACGTGCTGACCTACGTCTCCCAGGAGCTGAGCAGTCGCCCGAACCGCCGCATCCTCGGCACCGGCACGCTGCTGGATACGGCCCGCTTCCGGGCGCTGCTGGGGCGCCACTACGGCGTCGACCCCCGCTCGGTGCACGCCTACATCCTGGGCGAGCACGGCGACTCGGAGGTGCCCATCTGGAGCACCGCCACGATTGGGGGGCAGCACATCTACGAGCAAGATGTGCTGGGGACGGAGTGGGATCCCGACACGATGCAGGCGATCTTTGAGAAGGCGCGCGACGCCGCCTACGAAATCATCGACCTAAAGGGCCACACGGACACGGCCATTGGGCTGGTGATTGCCCGGATCGTGCGCGCCGTGCTCGAGGATCAGCAGAACGTGCTCCCCGTGAGCACGCGGCCCGACGGGGCGTACGGGATCGACGACGTGTGCCTGAGCGTTCCGTGTGTCGTGGGGCTGGAGGGCATGGAGAAGCGCGTGGATCCGGAGCTGCACGACGAGGAGCGGGAGGCCCTCCGCGACTCCGCCGAAGCGCTGTACGACAGCCGGGACGAGCTCGGAATTCTGACGTAGCGGTCCCCGCCCGGCCGTTCATCGGTCCGCGGCGCGGCGAGACATGAAGGCAGACGGCCCGCAACTCGGCATCACGATGTGGGGAGGTCCGGCTTGGTGACGCCCGTCGTTTCCTCGGCGTCCTCCTCGTCGGCCTCGTCGCCTGTCGGGGCGCCGTCTCCGGCTGCGTCCGTCGCGTCGGCGGCACCGTCTTCGTCGGCCTCGTCCTCCTCGTCCCAGTTTTCGATGGCCTCCAGGACGGTGTCCACAATTTCGTCCTCGGGGATGGTGTCCACCACTTCGCCGTGCTTGAAGAAGTGGGCGCGGCCCCGGCCCAGCGACACGCCGAGGTCGGCCCCCTCGGCCTCCCCCGGCCCGTTCACGGCACAGCCCATGAGGGCCACGTCGAGGTTCTTGTCGAAGTCCTGCCGGGCCACGGCGTCCTCCACCTCCTCCACGACCGTAAAGAGATCGCCCACGAGCCGGCCGCAGGTGGGGCACGCGATGATGTTCACGCCGGGCCGCCCGATGCCCAGCGACTTGAGAATCCGGTGGCCCACCTTCACCTCCTCCACCGGGTCGGCGGCGAGGGAGACGCGAATCGTGTCGCCGATGCCGTCGGCCAGCAGCGCGCCGATGCCGATGGAGCTCTTGACAGTGCCGGTGTCGAGGGTGCCGCTCTCGGTGACGCCCAGGTGGAGGGGGTAGTTCGTCTCCTCGGCTACCTTCCGGTAGGCCTGAATCATCATGTACGGGTCGGAGTGCTTCACCGAGATGACGATGTCCTCAAAGTCGTTGCGGGCGCAGACCTCCACGTGGCGCATCGCACTCTCGTAGAGCGCCTCGGGCTTCGGGTAGCCGTGCTTGTCGAGAATGTCCTCCTCTAGCGAGCCGGAGTTGACGCCGATGCGGATGGGAATACCGGCCTCCTTGGCCGCCTCCAGCACCTCGCGCTCCCACTTGCGCTTCCCGATATTGCCCGGGTTGATGCGCACCTTGTCGATGCCCGCCTCGATGGCCTTGAGGGCGTACTGGTAGTTGAAGTGAATGTCGGCCACGATGGGCACAGGCGCGCCCTGCACGATGTCGGCGAGCGCGTCGGCATCCTCGGGGCGAGGGACGGCCACGCGCACGATGTCGGCCCCGGCGTCGGCCACCCGGTTGATCTCGTCCAGCGTCGTGTCCACCTCGTGCGTCTTCGAGACGGTCATGGTCTGGACGGAGATCGGGGCGTCTCCCCCAATCTGCACGTCCCCCACCTGTACGGGGCGGGATGATCGGCGAGGTCGGTCCATGGGGCGAAGCGGACTTGATGACGAAGTGTGAGTTCGAGTTTTACTGCGTATCTCGTGTTGCGTATCCCATTGTTTTTTTTTCAGGGTCTTACGCAATACGCATCACGCAATACGTCGCAAACAACACCGCCCGCATACCATCGCTCTTCGGCTGCGAGCGGAAACGGCTCCTGGACTGATCGGGGCCCTTACAGCGACGGGGTCCCATTTCCATGTCTTGAGCACTTCTGAAACCATTCACCATCGACAACCAACCAGTTCACGACTCGCTCGCTTCGTAGAGAATGCGCTTCTCCTCCTCGCTGAGCGACTCGTAGCCCCTCTCGCTGATCTTGTCGAGGATGCGATCGACTTCTTCGGTATGGTCGGACGAGCGGCTCGGGGCGCCGTCGGAGCTGGCGGGACGCTGCGTGGGAGACGGGTCCTCCTGGGTGCCGGCGGTGTCGGACTGTTGAAACCAGCCCTTTATCCGTGCCAGCAGTCCCGGCGACGAGCGGCGAGAGCGTCCTCCGCTGAACAGGCCTCCGCTGAACAGAGGTCCCACCCCCGGCAGGGCGCTCAGGGTGCCCTGCTGGTAGCGGGCGTAGAGAAAGCCGGTGAGCGCGCCGCCCCAGTGGGCCGCCACGGCCGTATTGCCGCCCGGCCGCAGGGCCATCAGCGCGTCAATGACCAAAAACCCGACCACGACCCACAGCAGCGGCACGATCCCGAAGAAGAGCAGCCGGATCTGCTTGTAGGGATACAGGATCGCCACGGTGGTCAGCACGCCGAGCACCGAGGCCGAAGCCCCGAGCACCGGGATGCTCCGCCCGCCCTCCATGCCGCCCGCAATGCCGGGGGCGACGGGGCTCAGCAGCAGACAGATCAAGGCACCCCCGACCGCCGTCATCAAGTAGACCTTCCAGAACTGCTCCGACCCATGCATGCGCTCGAACTCCCGTCCCACCCAGAAAAGCAGCAGCATGTTGATCCCGATGTGGAACAGCCCCGTATGCATGAAGCTGTACGTCACCAGCTGCCATGGCTCCAGTAGAATGTCCGGAAACACCGGGTGTAGGGCGAGATGGGCCTGGACGAACATGAGCCCAGCGCTCCAGAGATTCAGGAACTGCATGACCACCCACACCACCACGTTGATCGTGATGATGGTGCGCAGCGCCGACGGCTGCTGGTAGTACCACGTTTTGAAGTCGTTCACGATCGGTTGCTGGGCTGTTCAACCCCGTCAGAAATAAAGAGAAGGCGGCTGTCTCCCGCTCCCGCGACCTACAGGCAACTACGCGGACTTATACCGTGCACTGGAGGCAAGGTTTGCTGGTGGAGTCTTTACAGGAACGTCCTCGCTCTTCTCGGTCGTTTTCGTCTTCTCCCTGCGTGGTCGATTCCGTCAGGGAGCGTATTTCGTATTGCGTATCGCGTGCTTGCGTCAATCAATCCTACGCAATACGCACTACGCAATACGCACTACGAACGCACGCTACCACCCCATCACCCGATTCGGCTGAACGGGCAGTTTGCCCCGCCAGTACTGAATGAGAGCAAATCCGGTGACCATGCCGCCGAGGTGAGCAAAGTTTGCGACCCCAGCCTGGGTCTCCATGACCGCTGAGTAGAGCTGTAAGGCGCCAAATCCGGCGACGAGCCACTTGGCCTTGATGGGAAACAGAAACCAGATGTAGATCGGCTGATTGGGGAACATCATGCCGAAGGCGAGGAGGATCCCGTACACTCCACCAGAGGCCCCTACCATGGGCACGGCAACCGACATGGGTCCTGCAGCAGTTCCAATCTGCTGTTCCGCCGAGACGAACAGAATCTGGCTTACGGCAGCCCCCACTACGCAGATAAAGTAAAACACCCCAAAGCGATTAGATCCCCAACGGTTCTCGATCTGTACCCCAAACATCCACAGGGCAAACATATTGAACAGAAGATGACTGAACCCACCGTGGAGAAAGCTATAGCTGATCAGTTGCCAGGGCCAGAATCCGGGATTTTCTGCGATTTGACCTGAGATCAGAAGTGACGCCTGTTGGGGGCCTCCTGGCGGATACAACGCAAGGTGGTTCAAGACTTGGCCCAAGAGGGAGGGGCTGGCCGCCACGAACTGCGCAATGAAGAAGAGCCCGTTCAGGACAAGAAGGTTCTTGATCACCGGCGGCATCACCGAAAACCGTGTAGGCGGCCGGTACTGCGTTCGTCGCGGCATACGTCAGGAGCGTGATTGAAAAACAAAGTGGGGGGCGCCGGCACGGCAGTTGCGGACCCGCAACACGTCGCACCGACTGCCGTCGAGTGCCTATTCGACCAACTGAATAGGCTGCGCTCGACGGATGGACAGGCTTCGGGTCGCGCGTGGAGCAATAAGCGAAGGCACCGATTCGGGTCTCATCTGCCAGAAAGAGTCTCCCTGAACGACCAGATCATTGATACGATTGCCGGGTAGGGAAACTCAAGTCGTCGTGAGCAAGTCCTACGAACCTTCCCCTTGTCCGTTCAGGCTGAGGGGGTTTTCATTACGATCTCGTCGTTCCGTTCGCGCGTTGTTCGATCCTGTGGTCCTCTTTGTATCCGACATGCACTTTGGCCGCGGCGCCCGGTCGGCGGAGCGGGAGAACGAGCAGGCCCTCATCGAGTGTCTTGAGGCCCACGAGAACGAGGTCGATCATCTCTATCTCCTCGGGGACGTCTTCGACGGATATATCGAATACCGCCGTCTGATTCCCAAGGGCTTCGTTCGGTTTCAGGGGCTGCTGGCCCGCTGGACCGATCGCGGCATTCCGGTGACATACCTGCTCGGCAACCACGATCCCTGGCATCAGGATCATTTCGCCGACGAGTTGGGCGTCACGCTCGCCCCGGACGCGGTGGAGTGCACCCATGCCGGGCACCGACTGCACCTTGCCCACGGCGATGGGCTGGTGGCGGCCGAGCGGTCCCGGGGCTGGCTGCGCACGCTGCTGCGCCATCCGGTGCCGGTGGGGCTTTACCGGACGCTCCTCCCGGCCAACGCGGGGCTGAGCCTCGCCCGTTGGGTCAGCCGGGCGCTTTACAAGCGGGGCGAGGATCCACGTACGCCCGCCATCCTTCGCGATCAAGCCCGTGCGCTCCTCCGGCGCGACGCGCTCGACGGGGTGGTGCTGGCCCACAGCCACGTGCCGGCCCTCCACGACAGTCCGAATGGCGTCTACGCAAACACAGGAAACTGGTACGAACAGCGGACCCTTGTGCGTTTGGACAACAAGGGCTGGCACCTCCAGCAGTGGAACGGCGAGCAGACGCAAGGCATTGAAGCCGTCGCGCCGTAGCAGCCGGGCCCTCGTCCCGTTGCGTCGTCGCTCGTCGCCTCCGTTTCGACGTTCTTCTCACCATTTCGCTGGACTATGTCCGAGTGGTCGTATTCCGAAGAAGAGCTTGACGAGTACTTCAGCGACCGGGAGGCTCGTCGAAAGGCCCGCGCCGACGAGGGCACGCTCAGCCGTCCCACCAGCGGCCTTCGGGGCTTCTTTCACCAGCAGTTCTCGGAGCCGGAAAAGGCGCAGGCGGCCACCGCCCTTACGGTGATCACCGGCGTCGTCCTCATCGGGGTCTTGGGCTTCGGAGTCTACATCTGGACGCTGACGGACGACATCCCGACCACCGAACGCCTGGAGGATCCTGAGATGCAGCTGGCGACGATTGCGTACACCGCCGACGGCAAAGAGCTGGCGCGGTACGCCCGTCAGAATCGCTCCCGGGTCCCATACGACAGCATCGCAACTCCAGTGAAACAGGCACTCATTGCCACCGAGGACCAGCGGTTCTACGAGCACTGGGGCGTCGATCCGCAGGCCATCATGGCCGCCGTGGTCGACATTTTGAGTGGGGGATTCCGGGGGGCGTCTACCATCACGCAACAGCTCGCGCGCAATCTCTACAACAAAGAAGTTGGGCGGGCCGTCACGATTCCGCGCAAGATCCGAGAGATGGTGACGGCCGTGGAGCTGGAGCGCCAGTATACGAAGCGGGAAATCATGCGGATGTACCTGAACACAGTCAGTTTCGGGGGGAACGTATACGGCATCGAATCCGCAGCGCAGACCTATTACGGGTGCCGCGCTGCCGAGCTCGATACGCTCCAGGCAGCCACGCTGATCGGTCTCCTGAAGGCGACGTCCTACTACAACCCGGTCCGCAATCCGCAGAACGCCAAGCAGCGGCGCAACGTGGTGCTGCGACTGATGCGGGGGCAAGGGTTTATCGACGCCTCCTTTTACCAAGCCCACGCCGATGATCCGGTGCGGGCAGACTATCATTCGTCGCGGCTGTCGGCCAGCCTGGCCCCGTACTTTGCCGAGCACGTGCGCACTACGCTTTCGGACTGGACCGACGATCCGTCTCATCCCCTTCATGGACAGGACATTTACGCAGACGGCCTTCAGGTCTACACGACGCTCGATTCGAAGCTGCAGTCGTTGGCCCGGGCGGCGGTCGAGAAGCAAATGTCGGGGCTCCAGAAGGTCGTGGGCTACCAGTGGAGTGAGCCCTCGCCGGGCCTCTACAGCAACTCGCTCGACGACTACCGCTCGCTTGAGCCCGGGACGGACTACGAGCCGTTTGCCCACTTCTGGGAGTCGAATCCGGACCTGCTGAAGGAATTTATCCGCGGCACGCCCCGCTACGAGACCCTCCGATCCCGCGGCATGAGCAAGCGGGAGGCCACCGACCGGCTCCGCGCAAACGGCCCGTTCATGGACTCGCTGAAAACGGCAAAAAGTCGCCTCGGCGCCGGGCTGGTGTCCCTCAATCCGAGAAACGGCCATGTAAAGGTCTGGATCGGTGGCCGCGATTTCCGAACAGACAAGTACGACAAGGTGGGGATCGCGCGGCGTCAGCCAGGCTCTACCTTCAAGCCGTTCACTTATACCGCCGCCATCGACAACGGCTATTCGCCCTACGACACGCTGCTCGACAGTACATTTACCTGGGAAGACCCGGGCGCGGACACGACGTGGTCGCCCAAGAATTACAACCAGGAGTCCTCGGGGGAGATGCTTACGCTAAGCCAGGGATTGGCCAATTCGAAGAACACGATCACGGCCCGGCTTGCCCTCGACCTGAATCCGAACACTGTCGCCACATATGCGAACCGGATGGGGATTCCCCGGACCCACGTCGACGTCAATCCCGACACTAAAGACAAGGTCGAAGGCGTACCCTCGATTGCCCTCGGCACAAGCAACGTGCGGCTGCTCGACATGGCGGCTGCCTACTCGACCCTCGCCAGCGGAGGGCTGTACAACGAGCCGGTTGCCATCACCCGGGTGGAAGATAAGTTTGGGAATGTGCTCTGGGAGGCGTCCCCAAGCCCAAGTGAGGTCCTCTCAAGGCGCACCGCCTACACGGTGGTCGACATGATGCGCGGCGTCATCGACTACGGCACTGGCGTTCGCATCCGCACGCAGTTTGGTCTCGGAGAATACGACCTCGCCGGCAAGACTGGCACCACCGACCGGTCCGCCGATACCTGGTTTATGCTGATGCACCCCGATCTCGTGAGTGGGGCCTGGGTGGGCTTCGACGACCAGCGGCTGACCTTCCGGACGAGCTTTTGGGGACAGGGAGCCCACTCGGCCCTCTTTCTCGTTGGCGATTACTACCGGCGCATCACAAAGGCCGACGACGTATCGCTCTCCGACGCGTCGTTTCCTCTGGTGAAGGGCTTCGGGGCGCCGGAAGACACCACCGAGACCGAAGGTGGCGGCATTGGCTGGTGAGGGCACTGTCGAATTTCGAATGTCGAATGTCGAGGTCCGAATATTCGTCTTTCAACGGGGATTGTAATGAGGACCCTCTTTGCTTGCCATTCGCCATTTGCCGTTCGAACCTGTGAAGCTGCTGCACACGGCCGACATCCACCTCGGGTTTAAGACGCACGGTCGCCGCGATCCGGAGACCGGGCTGAACACGCGGCTGCTGGACGTGCAGCGCTCGCTCGACGCGGTCGTGCAGCGTGCCCTGAACGCCGACGTCGACGCATTTCTGTTCTGCGGCGACGCCTACCACACGGCCGACCCCACGCCGACCCAGCAAAAAATCTTCGTCCAGGGGCTTCGTCCCCTCGCCGACGCCGGGATTCCCATCATTCTCATTGTAGGGAACCACGACCACCCCGTCACCTTCGGGCGGGCCTCCTCGCTGGACATTTTCGACCACATCATCGGCGAGGTGCAGCATTATCGGAAGCCGACCGCGGACGTCCAGGTGATCGACACGAAGAGTGGCCCGCTCCAACTCATTCCGCTGCCCTGGCCCATCCGGAGCCAGATCCTGGCCAAAGACGAGTACCGCACGATGAGTCCGGATGAGCTCCGGCAGTTCGTCGAAGAACACTACGTGACCTACATCCGACGCCGCACCGACGAGATTGTGGAGGGGGACGCCGGGGTGACTCCTGATGGCACTGAGCATCCCCTCTCCCCGGACGTGCCCACGGTGCTGGCGGGCCACGTGACGGTGCAGGGCGCGACGCTGTCCGGCTCGGAGCACACCACTACCATTGCGTCGGAGCCGACCTTTACGGTCGGCCAGCTTGCCGTACGCCCCATCGACTACGTGGCGCTCGGGCACGTGCACCGACCGCAGAACCGGAATGAGGAGGCCCATCCGCCGGTCGTCTATTCCGGGAGCATCGAGCGCGTGACGTTCAACGAGCACGACGAGGACAAGGGGGTTCAGTTGGTGGACATCGACCCGACCCGCGACCCGGTTACGCGCACCACGTTCGTCGAGACCCCGGCTCGCCCCTTCGTGTCCGTGGAGGTGGACGTGCGCGACGCTGAGGAGCCGACCGAGCGGATCCTGGAGGCTATCGAGAAGCAGGACGTGACCGACGCCATCGTGCGGGTTCGCTACCGGATCGAGGAAGAACAGGCGGCCCAGATCGACTCGACGCAGCTTCGAGAGGCCCTGGCCCCGGCCGACACCGTCGCGGCCATCGAGCGGTCGGTCGACCCGGCGGAGCGGAAGCGGCGCACTGTGGTTACCCGCGACTCGGAGCTGGAAGAGGCCGTGCGCCGGTATGTGGGCCAGCACGATGAGCTTTCGGGCATGGAGGACGCGCTGGTGGAGACGGCAATGGAGCTTGAGTCGGAACTGGAGGCCGACCGTACACGGAACGGTTGAGAAGGGGGGCGCATCGCAGGGCCGTCCGGGTCAGAGGCACGAGCCCCGGAGCGAAGCGAGGGGGAACTCGGTCCCGATCGTTCCCAACCTGTAATTGCTGCCCACGCGTCGCGCCTCGGTTGAATGTTCGCCCGTCCACCTTGATGTTGTAAGCATCCCATTTTTCACCACGCGCTCGACGGCCTGGACGTATGGTGCGCCGAGCCGTGCGTGCAGTTTCGCAATCAACGCATTTAACACCCGTGGATATCGAGAATCGTACCGTAGTCATCCCGCGCAAGGAAGAAACGACCAAGGAGGAAGAACCCGTCGAGGTGTGGCCGCTGGTCGAGGCGGCGCTCGACAAGGTGGACGCCGACCCGACCACCTATCAGGCCGCGCAGGCGGCCATGGAGGTGAGCGACGGCTGTGCGACCTTGGCAAACTTCCTGATAAGCCAGGCCGAGCAGGTCGAGAAGATGGACTATCGCTTCAAGGTCCCTCTGATCGTGCTCGGGGCCAAGCTCGCCCGCGAGGATGACGGATCCGACACCATTTACGATCCCGACGAGGGGACCTTCCACTTCGACACCGAGGACCATCACTTCGCCTTCGAGGTCTACGAAGACTGGACCGTCGACTGGGAACGAGTCACCGACCGCATCGAAGGCGGCTACAACTGGGACGGCGTCGAGAAGCAGGTGTGGGCGCTCGACTGGCTGATGGCCTATCTGGAGGTGCCCTCCGACGACTACATGGTCGACGACGAGGGGGAGGATGACGACCAGTATTACAGCCGCATCTGACGCGGGCCCGGGTATTCTCTGAGGGCTCGTTCCACTGGTCGTCGACCGGGCACCATGCATCTCACCGCTCTGGGGGGAGTGCTTCCGAGGGCACACCTCTTCTGTGCCCGTTCGGTCGTTTTCTGCGCGCGGCGGAAGAAGCGATCAGGCGGCCGTCTCCATGAGGTGCACCTGCACCTGCATCTCAGAGGTTCGGACCGTGTCTGCTGCCGTCCGGGCGGCCCGCAGCGTCTCGAACACGCCGTACACGGCACTGCCGGACCCGGACAACGACACGTATGCGGCCTCGGTGTCCCAGAGCGTGTTCTGCAGCGACGCCACGGCCGGTGTTGCTCCCGTCACGGGAGCCGCAAAGTCGTTGGTGAGGGCCGACCGCCAGCGGGCCAACTCGTTCGACCGCATGACGGACCGAAGGTCCGGCCGATCGGTCTCGTTCGGCCGCACGTGGTCGTAGGCCCAAGACGTGGGCACCTCGACCGCGGGAACGGCCACGAGAACGGGGAAGGGGAGACGGTACGAGGGACCGCCGGTCCGCAGGGGCGAGAGGGCGTCGCCCCGTCCGGTGGCGTAGGCGGCGGGCGCATCCCGGAGAAAAAACGGCACGTCGGCCCCAATTGCGCCGCCGATTTCGTGGAGACGGCCGGGCGAGGGATCCAGGTCCCAGAGTTGAACGAGGAGTTGAAGCGTCGCCGCCGCGTCGCTGGAGCCGCTTCCGAGGCCGGCCCCGTACGGCACGCGCTTCTCCAGGTGGAGCGCGGCGCCCTCCGTCACGTCGAACGCGGCCGCGAGCCGGTGTGCGGCTTGAAGGCACAAATTGTTCGCGTCCGTGGGCAGGGCCGGGTCCGAGCAGGTCATGGACAGCGAGTCCGCCGGGGTGGCGGTGACGGTGTCGGCCCAGTCGATGCGGTGGAGCACCGTTTCGATGTCGTGGTCCCCGTCGGCGCGCTCGCGAAGGACGTGGAGGCCCAAGTTGATCTTGGCCGGGGCCTGTTTCGAGAGGGGCACGGGCGTGGGGGGTGAGAGCGTGGGAGTTGAGAGTGTGGGAGTTGAGGGTGTGGGAGTTGAGGGTGTGGGAGTTGAGGGTGTGGGGGGTGAGAGTAGAGGGTGTGAGCGGGCCGTCGCGAGTGCCCTCTGCTCCGTTGTTCCGGCTCTACATCGAGCGGGAGTTGGCCGACGTAGGGGCGGCGACGCGGGCGCCTTCTGAGGGAATGGGGGAGATCCAGGCTTCCGTAGAGATATCGTGCTGTTCGAAGGCATCGACCATTGCGCTGCGGACTGTCTCGGCCGCGGCCGATCCGTCGCACCACGCAAACAGGGTGGGCCCCGCCCCCGACAGCGAGCATCCGAGCGCGCCGGCGTCCATCGCGGCGGTTTGCACGTCCGTAAAGCCGGGGACGAGCGCGGCCCGGTGGGGCTCGACGATGAGGTCGCGCAGGGCCCGCCCCACGAGGGCCAGGTCGTCGCGGTAGCAGCCCGCCACGAACGCGCCGAGGTGGGCCGTCTGTCGCACCGAGTCGGACAGCGGGATCTCCTCGGGCAGGCAGGCGCGGGCCTCCCGGGTGGGGATGACGCGGTCGGGATGGACCAGCACGCACCGGACGTTCGAGGGTACAGGGATCGACACGACGTCCGGCGGGTCCATCTCGCGGGTGAGCACGAGGCCGCCGAACAAACAGGGCGCCACATTGTCGGGGTGCAGGTCGCCACTGGCGACGGCCTCCCCGGCCAGGGCATGGGGCAGCAACTCGTTCGCCGACCATGAGTCCGGGAGCAGGGCCGCTCCGGCGACGGCCGCCCCCACGGCCGAGGCCGCTGACCCCCCCAACCCCGACCCGAGCGGAATGCCTTTCTCGATCGACACCTCGAATCCGCCCTCAACGTCGGCCGTCTGCTGGAGCGACTGCAGCGCGACCGTGGCCGTATTGTCGGAGGGCGCCGTCGGGAGGTCCGTGACGCGGCCCGTGATGGTGCCAATTCGCACGACGGGCTCCTCAAGGCGGCGGACCGTCACTCGGTCGCCCAGTCCGCCGAGGGCACTGCCCAGCAGGTCGTACCCCACGGCCACGTTTCCCATCGAGGCGGGGGCGAAAACGGTGACCTCATTTTCCATGGTCTCATTTGCTCATTGTCTCATTTTTTCGAGTGGTGCGTGAGACGTAGCCCGTGATTGGGGCGCGACTCTTCATCCGATGCTTCACGCTGAGTCGCACCTCGCCAGTCTCACGCCGACTTCTTCCCGCACTTGATCTCCACCCCCGAACTCCTTATGCGCCCGAACGCGGCTCACGACATCAGCCGGAGCAGGTCCGTGAAGACGCCTGCGGCGGTTACCTGGGGGCCGGCGCCGGGGCCCTGCACGATGAGCGGCGTTTCGTTGTAGCGGTCCGTCTGGAAGCGGACGATGTTGTCCGTGTGGTTGATGCGCGCAAACGCGTGGTCCTCGGGGTAGCGGCGCAGGCGAACCGAGGCCTCCCCGTCCTGCGTCACGCTCCCCACGAAGCGGAGCACCTTGTTCTCGGCCTGGGCGTCGCGGAGGATCTTGGTCATGGCGGCGTCGTGCTCCGGCAGGCGCTCCAAAAAGGCATCGACGGGGCCGTCGCTCAGCGCATCGGGCACCAGGCCCTCCACCGCCACCTCGTCCAGCTCCAGCGGGATGCCCATCTCCCGGGCCAGAATGACCACTTTCCGGGCCACGTCCATCCCGGAGAGGTCGTCGCGCGGGTCGGGCTCGGTGAAGCCGGCCTCCTTGGCCTGCTGGAGGATGGTGGAGAAGGGGCGGTCGCCGTCGAAGGCATTGAAGAGATACGACAGGGTGCCGGACAGAATGCCCTCGATCCGGTGCACCTGGTCGCCGGTCTCAGTCAGGCTGTTCAGGGTTTGGAGGATGGGGAGGCCCGCCCCGACGGTGGTTTCGTACAGGTAGCGGGGGCCGGGGCCGCGGCTCGCCGCTTGCAGGGCCCGGTACGCATCCCACGAGTCGGTGTTGGCCTTCTTGTTGGGCGTGACGACGTGACTGCCGCGATCCAGCCACGCCTTGTAGTGCTGCGCCACGACCGCGCTGGCCGTGCAGTCGACAATCACCGTGTGGGGGTGGTACTCCGTCTGCACGTGGTCGACGAACGCGTCGAGGTCGGTCGGGGCGCCGTCGTTCAGCGCGTCGCGCCAGCTCGACAGGTCGAGGCTCTGCTCGGCCCGGAGCATCTTGGAGGAGGTAGCGATGCCGCGCACCCGCAGGTCGATGTCCTGCTCCTTGCGCAGGCGCTCGGCCTGGGCCTCAATCTGATCGAGCAGGGCGGCGCCGACATTTCCGGCGCCGACAACGCCGATCGACAGGGTGCGGTTCGACAGGTAAAACCCGGCGTGGGCGGCCCGCAGGGCCCGGCGGGCATCGTCCCCGTCCACCACGGCGGAGATGTTGCGCTCCGACGACCCCTGGGCGATGGTGCGCACGTTGACGCTGGCCTCCCCCAGCGCCCCGAAGAACGTGGCCGCGATGCCCGGCGTGCCCGCCATCTGGTCCCCCACGACGGCGAGAATGCTGCAGTTGGGTGTCACGTCCACCCGTTGGATCTGGCCGCGATCCAGCTCGGCGTAGAACGCCTGCTCGGCCGCCTCGCGCGCCACCTCGGCCTGGGCCTGCGGCACGGCGAAGCAGATGGAGTGCTCGGAGCTGCCCTGCGAGATGAGAATGACGGAGACGCCGTGGTCTTCGAGGGCGTCGAAGAGCCGCCGGGCGATGCCGGGGACGCCAATCATGCCGCTGCCCTCCAGGTTGAGAAGGGCCACGTCGTCGATGGTGGAGAAGCCCTTGACGGCGCTGGCGCCGTCCCCGTCGAGGTGGATGCGGGTGCCGGGCCGCTCGGGCGCGAAGGTGTTGCGGATCGTGATTGGGATCTCGTGGTCGACGGCCGGGGCCAGCGTACGGGGATGGATGATTCCGGCCCCGAAGTAGGCCATCTCCATCGCCTCCTCGTAGGAGAGGGCGTCGAGGCGGCGGGCGTCGGGCACGTAGCGGGGATCGGCGCTCATGACGCCGTCCGTGTCGGTCCAGATCGTGAGGGCCTCCGCCCCCAGCAGCGCAGCGAAGAGGGCGGCGGAGTGGTCGGAGCCGTTCCGGCCCAGCGTGGTGGGCACCCCGTCGGGCGTGGTTGCGATGTAGCCCGTGGCCACGATGACGTCGGCGTCGGCATGATTGGCCTGCCAGTCGGCGAACCGGTCTCGGGTCGCCGGCCAGTCCACCACCGGCCCCAGTTCTTCGTGGGTCACGACCAGCACCTCGCGGGCGTCGCAGACGGCCGCCGCGACGCCGTTGCTCCGGAGCACGCCGCCCAGCACCCGGGCCGACCACAGCTCGCCGTAGCCCGCGACGAGGTCGCGCGTGGTGGAGGGGGCTGTGCCCATGAGCCGGGTGGCCCGGAGCACGTCCGCCAGGTCCTCCACGTCCTCGTCGAGTGCGCGGAGGAGGGCTGTGGCGGGCTCTCCGGTCAGCAATTCTGTGACGACGGCCCGCTGGTCGTCGCGGAGCGCCTGCAGGCGGTCGGAGAGGGCCGTATCCCCCGTGGGGGCGAGGTCGGCGAGGTCGAGCAGGCGGTCGGTGACGCCGCTCATGGCCGACACGACGACCGTCAGGGGCGGCTCGCGGGCATCGAGGAGAGAGGCAACGTGCCGGATGCGGTCCGGATCGGCGAGGCTGGTGCCGCCGAACTTGTGCACCTGCCAGTCGTCGGACGCGGAGACGTTCGGTTCCATACCGGAGAAATGCGAGGGAAACGGGAGTGCGAACTGAGAGCTACGGGGCCGTCGGGGCCTACAGCGGGGCCGTGCTGTCGTGCACGGACCGCGCGGGACTACGTCGTGGAGTCGGCGGTCGAGAGTCGTCCGACGACGCCCGTCAGGAGACGGTGCAGACGAGAGCGGTGGAGGGGATCTTCGGTCTCGTTGGTGGAGCCAGGCGGCCCGTCGTCCGTCAGGTGTCGCTCTGTGAGCAGGGCGAGGGCCATCACCCGCACGTCCATGTGGCGGGCGGCGATCACCTCCGGCACCACGCCGGTGCCCACGGCGTCGGCCCCCAATCGACGCGCCATCCGGTGCTCGGCCGTCGTTTCTCGGTTGGGGCCGAGGAGGGCCAGGAAAATGCCCTTCCGGAGCGAGAGGCCGTGCTCGCGGGCCACATCGCCGGTCGTCCGCCGAAGGGCTGGGTCGTAGGGCTCGGTCATGTCGGGAAAGCGGGGGCCCCACGCCTCCACGTTCGGCCCCACGAGGGGATTCTGCCCCTGAAAGTTGATGTGGTCGGTCAGCAGCATCACCGCCCC
>JBDGQM010000231.1:17567-20229 GCA_042219065.1 Salinibacter sp.
TCGTCGTCGGCGCTTTCGTCGTCGGTCGCGGAGGACGTGGGAGCAAATTCCTCCGTCTCAGGCTCGTCACGATCGTCGGCGAAAGCTGGCGCGTCGTCGGTGTCTTCCCGGTCGGGGGAGGGCCGACGGGTCGGCTCAGCCTCCGACGCTACATCGTCGGTAAACACGTCCGACGGCGTGGCGCCTGAGGGCTGCGACTCCCCCTCGGCCCCGCGGTCGTCTGCGGGTTCGGGCGCCGGCGACTCTGATCTGGGCTCCGACGACTCCGATCCGGGCTCCGGTTCAGGCTCCGGCGGCGCGGGTTCGTCCTCCGGGAGGGACGGGGACTCCTCGGTGTCTATGTCCTCCTCATCGAGCATCCCGGAGACCGATTCCTTCAGTTCGTCGAATTCCTCGTCGAGGGCGGCAGGGGCGGCCTCCGGGTCGGACGAGTCGCTCGCGGACGAGGTTGGCTCGTCCGTGTCGGAGGCGGCCTCGTCCTCCAGGTCGGGAACCTCGGTCATGGGCTCGGAGGGTGCCGCCTCGTCCTCGGGTTCGGTGAGGTCGGGCACGGACGCAGGCTCTGAGGGAGCGCCGGGGCCTGACGAGGGGGGCTGCTCGGAGGACGGGGACGTTCGCTCCGGCTCCTCGGGGGCGGTGAGATCGGAGGGCGGTGGCGCAGTTTCGGAGGGGGCGTCCTCCTCAAAGTCTTGCAGGACTTCAAGTTCTGAATTGAGAAATCCGCGCAGCCGGGCAATAAGTTCGGTGCGCCGGCTGCGGAGACGCCGGTTGTCGCTGTCGAGTTGTTCGCGTTCGACTTTGGCCTCGTGTTTGATCTCTTCCGCCTCCTGTTGCGCCTCCTGGACGATGTTCTCGGCTTTCTCCCGGGCGTTTTCGAGCCGTTGTTCGGCGCTTTCGCGCGTCTGATCGAGGGCCTGCTGGAGCGCTTCCTCCACCTCCTGGTAGTGATCGACTCGATTTTCGAGCTCTTCCACCCGTTTCTCCAGACGACGGCGCTCGTCCTGCAGGTCCTTCCACTGCTCGGCGACCATCTCGAGAAACGCATCCACCTTTTCCGGATCGTACCCCCGGAAGAGGTTCCGATCAAACTCTCGTTTCCGAATGTCGAGCGGCGTGAGTCCCATGACGGCGGTCGGTCAAGAAAGAAAAATACACGACGGGCCGCCTTCGCATAAGGCTTCCGGACGTCCTCGTGGAAAGCGCCCGGCACGCGGGAACGCGGCCTCGCCCTCAATTTACTTTTTGTTCACCGAAATGCGTCCATACTGTTTCGGTTCTACCCATGTGAAGCCTTCATCCGGTCTGCGTCGCGGTGTGGGTCACTCGTAGTCGCGCGGGCCAAAGATGGAGGTGCCGAGCCGGACCATGGTGCTGCCCTCTTCGATGGCCACCTCGAAGTCGTTGCTCATGCCGATGGAGAGTTCTTGCATGTCGACCTGCGGGTTGCCGGTTGCGTCGTACGTCTCGAACAGTTCGCGCATGCGCTGAAATTCGCCCCGCACGTCTTCCGGGTCATCCACAAACGAGCCCAGGGCCATGAGTCCCTTGACGGCGAGGTGGTCGTACTGCGCACAGTGGTCGAGGTAGTCGTGCGTCTCGTCGGGGTCGAGGCCGTACTTCTGCTCGTCGCCCGTGATGTTGACCTGCACGAGGCAGGGCATCCCGCGGTCGTTCTTCGCGGCGCGCTTGTTGAGCTCCTTCGCGAGACGAGGGCTGTCGAGCGCGTCGAACCAGTCGGCATGGCGGGCGACGAACTTGGCCTTGTTGCGCTGGAGATGCCCCACCATGTGCCATTTGATCTCGCCGCCTTCGAACGTCCCCGGCCGCTCGCCGGCCTTGTCTCGCAGTTGCCGCGCCCGGTTCTCGCCGAAGTGATCGATTCCCGCGGCCCGGCCCGACTCGATGGCCCGGAGGGGAAAGGTTTTGGAGATGGCGACGACGGTAATTTCGTCGGGAGACCGCCCGACGCGCTCGCAGGCCTGGGCGATGCGTTCGCGGACGGACTGCACCCGCTCGGCGACGGCCTCGGGACGAATCTGCTCGGTGATCTCCGGCGTGGCGTCCGGGATCTTGTTCATGTTCGGGGGGCTTTTGGATGAGAAAAAGGGGGTGGGCAGGTGTTGCCTGTTCGTATCAAATACGGTCCCGCTTGATCCGGTGTGCGCCTGTGAAGTGGAAGATTGAAGATTGGAAGGTTGAAGGTGGGAAGGTTGAAGATTGGAAGGTTGGAAGATGAGAAAATTGACGGGTGGGCAGGGTTTGGACGGCGGAGTGTCTGGTAGCCGAGACTGCTTTGGCCCCAAACGCGGACAATTTTCCTTGTTCAATCTTCCAATATTCAATCTTCGGTCCTCAATCTATTGGAAACGGCAGGCTCCCGGAGGAGCGGCACGCGAGTCCAGGCTGAGCACGACGTGACGATCAACGATGTCACTGCGTCGGCTGCACGTCGAACGAGACGACCCGGTCCCCCTGCGTGACGACGTGGATGCGAACCGGTCGGCAGCAGATCCCGCAGTCCTCGATGTACGTTTGCTCCCGGACCGACGGGTCGACCAGCACAGCGGTCGTTTCCCAGCAGTGCGGGCACGTGAAGGTCTGTTCGCGGACATTCACAGCGGAGTAGCGGTCAGGTGACAGATACAGAGACGACGGACCTGCG
>JBDGQM010000232.1:0-4796 GCA_042219065.1 Salinibacter sp.
GAGGCGGAGGTCGTCGTGGAGGACGAGAAGCCGGTCCTTGAAGAAGAGCTGATGGCCCTGTCGGACACCCAGATGCGGATGCAGCACGCCTCCCGCGCCGTGAGTCATCACTTTGATCTCATGCGCACCGGAATCACCGGACGCTCGAGTTAGCCCGCCTTGAAGGTCTTGAAGCCGGGGTCGTCGACCCCGGATCGGGAATAACAGCACGGATTCTTGCTTCATCCTTCCCTACTCCCCCCCATGGCACCGCCTCGCTTTCTCCCGTCCATGCAGACGTCGGCCCGTGGCATGGCAGCCCAGCGGCGCAAGCTGGCCGCCGCCACGGAGAACCTTGCCAACACCAATACCTCGATCACGGAGGACGGCGATCCCTACGCCCTGAAGCGTGTGGTCCAGGCGGAAGGCGAAGGGGACTATGCTCGCCTGCAGCGAGCACAGGCCGGAAATGATCTCGACACCGAGCCTCGCACGACCAACAGGCGGCACCTGGACGGTCCTTCCCTGCTCACCAGGGCGGAGACAGAGTCGGCCGGGCCGACGACCGAAGTCAAGGAGGTGGAGAAAGAACGCCTGGAGTACGATCCCTCCCACCCCAACGCCGACGAGGAGGGGTACGTGCATTATCCCGACGTCAACGTGGCCCAGGAAATGGCCCGGATGACCTCCGCCAACCGGGTGTACGAGGCCAATCTTACCGCGGTCAACGCGACCAAGAAGATGGTCCGAGAGACCTTCAAGATCTAGTCGCTCGTTCTGAACCGCGCGCGTTGCTGTTTTCCTGATTGGTGTTCTCGCCCATGAATTCCGTCCCTTCCTCCCACGCGGCCGGTCACGCAGCCTACACCCGCGGCGCGTCCTCGTCGCAGGAGACGACCCCGTCGCCATCGTCCTCGGAGGATGCCGAGAAGGCGAGCGCAAGCGACGAGCCGCAGGATACGGCCCTTCAGAAGACCGCAAAGAGCGACCTGACGACGCAGGAGCAACAGATGATTCAGGAGAACTTCCCTGAGGACCCAGAGCTCTCAATGCGCCTCTACGGTCGAGGGCGGAATACGGAAACCGTCGCGTCGAACAATGTGGGGGGCAATCTCGACGTGACGGGATAGGCGACGCATTTGGTCATTTTCCTTACCAGCTGTCTCTTCTGCACCCATGAAAGCCGCTCAGCTTCAGCGTGCCCGCACCGCTGCCCTTCAGGGCCAGAACGATGAGGGCGACGAGCTTCCGGACCTGGAGGGGGCTACGGGGGGACCTAGCTTCGGGGACACCCTCGAGCAGGCCATCGACAGTGTTGACCAGGCGCAGGAGGTGTCCAACGAAAAGACCAGTGCCTTCGTGGCCGGCGAAGAGCAAAGCCTCCACGAGGTGATGATCTCGATGAACAAGGCCAAGCTCCAGTTTGAGCTCATGAGCGAAGTGCGGAACAAGGGCCTTGAGGCCTACCAGAAGCTCATGCAGACCCAGGTCTGATGTGTTCGACGCTCCTTCTTCTGTAAACGACTGACTTCAAGGGAGGACAGATCACCACCTACCACCGTCTTCCCTCCACGCGCGGCCTTGATCGGAAATCCTTTACTCATTCATGGAGTCCTTTTTCACCCGTCTCCAACAGGTCCTGGGGGGACTTACCTGGGGGCAGCAACTCGGGCTGGGCAGCATTGCCGTCGGCACGATCGCCCTCCTCGTCGGCACGGCGTACTGGTCGAACCAGCCGGACTACGCGCTTCTCTTCGGCGACCTCAAGCCCGAGGACGCAAATCGTGTGGTACAGACGCTCCGGGAAGAAAACACGCCCTACGAACTGAGGGATCAGGGAACGTCGATATACGTCCCTAGCTCCTCTGTGCATGAGTTACGCCTCCGGATGAGCGCGCAGGGAATGGTCCAAAACGGGCAGACCGGCTACGAGCTGTTCGACCAGGGCACCCTTGGGATGACCGACTTCATGCAGAAGCTCAACAGCAAGCGGGCCCTGGAGGGGGAGCTCGCCCGGACGGTCTCGAAAATTCAGCAGGTGAAGAGTGCGCGCGTCCACCTTGTAAAGCCGGAGCGGACCCCGTTTCAGTCTGAAGAGAAAGAACAGGCCAGTGCCTCCGTCGTGCTGGGGCTCGAGGGAAGCGCACTATCGCAGCCTCAGGTGCAGGGCATCACGCAACTGGTCAGTGGGGCCGTTGAAGAGCTGGGGCCGGGTCAGGTCACCGTCCTCGACAGCAACGGCAACATGCTGTCCGACCCGAAGGCCGAAGGCGAAAACATTCAACTCACCTCCACGCAGCTCGACATGCAACGTTCTGTGGAGGAGGAACTGTCGAACAAGGGAAAGTCGATGCTCGAGCGTGTCCTGGGGGAGGGGAACGCCGTTGTGCGAGTGTCCGCCGAGCTAGATTTTGATCGCACGGTCACCACGAAAAACAAGATCGATCCCGAAAGTGCGACCGTGATTAGTGAGGAGCGGACGCGGGAGAACACCGAGGGGGCCGACCAGGAAAGCACCAGCGCCACGTCCACTGTTCGCAACTACGAAGTGACCCGCACCGAGAAGCAGATGAAAGAGAGCCCGGGCGAGGTCTCGCGGCTCACGGTGTCGGTCATGGTGAACCATGAGAAAACCGGCGAGGAGGGGGGGGAGCCTACATACGAGCCCCGCAGCGAGGAGGAGATAGACAAGATCGCGTCGATCGTCAAAAGTGCGGTTGGATTTGACAAAAGCCGGGGCGACAGCTTCACGATTCAGCAGACCCGGTTCGACGGAAGTCCCACCACTCGGGCGGGGCAGGTGGTTCGGGATCAGGAGGGCGGTGGGACTCGGATGTACCTGCGGTACGGGCTTCTCCTGCTGGCGATTGGGGTGGCCGTCTGGATGGCGCGGTCCCTTGGGCGACGCCTGACGCAGCGCCCTGTGGAAGGGTCTCCACAGCTCCAGCCCAATCAGCCCAAGCAACTCGACTCGTCCGAGACTGAATCGCAAGTTGACGAAGGAGCGTCGGGCGGCGCCCTTGAGGAGGGCCCAGACGACGAAGACGTGGAAGAGCTGGTTCTCGAGGACGACATGTACACCAGTAAGCTTTCCGACGAGGCAAAGGCCCGCATCGAGGCGCGCAGCGAGATGTTCGAGGAGATCCAGGAGCAGGTCGAGGAGCATCCCGAGCAGACTGCAGAGCTGATCCGTGCCTGGCTCGTCGAAGACCGCTCGATGTAGCCGATGCGCGTGCGTTCCGGCCCGAGGCAGAAGTCCCTCGGAGTCGGTGAGGACTACCGGTGTAGATTGCTGACGGCTGGGACCCAGTCCACGAGTGAACTCGATTGTGCACATTCACTAGTTCAGCCCCCGAACATTCTCCTGCCATGCCTGACCCTCCTATTTCTGCCTCCGGCGAAGAAAACCCCCCGTCTGCAACCCCGTCCCCGACCGCTCCGAGCGCGCTGCCCGACGATCCGGACGACCTGAGTGGGGCACAGAAGGCCGCCACCCTGCTTATCGCACTGGGGGTCGACACGGCCAGCGAGGTCCTTCAGCACCTGAACGACCGGGAAGTTGAGGAGGTCTCCGTAGAGGTAGCCCGGATGCGGAACGCGCCGAGCGACCTGGTCGAGGATGTGCTTCTGGAGTACAGGGACGTGGTGCGGGCACAGAGCTACGTTGCGCAGGGCGGGGTCGACTACGCCCGGGAGGTGTTGAACGAAGCCATGGGTGAACGGCGGGCCGAGGAATTGATGATGCGCGTGGAGGCGGCCATGGAAGTGTCCGCGTTCCACCTCCTCCAAACGGTGGAGACCGATCAGCTGACCAACTTTCTCCGCCGGGAGCACCCACAGACTGCGGCCCTCATTCTCGCACACCTCAATCCACGCAAGGCGGCCCAGATCACCTCGGGGCTGGACGAGGACCTGCAAAGTGAGATCATGTACCGGCTCGCGACGATGGGCAACACCTCGCCGGAGATGATCAACGATATCGAGGAGGTCATCCGGAATCAGTTAGGCTCTGTCATCGGGGCCGAGACGAGCGTCGCGGGCGGTGTTGAGAAGGTCGCCGAGATTCTCAATACCACGAGCCGCTCCGTCGAAAAAACCGTCCTGGGAGGGGTGCGGGACCGGTCCGAAGAGCTGGCCACGTCCATCAAGAACCTCATGTTCGTCTTCGAGGACCTGGCCACGATTCGGGGCGAAGACCTTCAGGCGCTGCTCATGGAGGTGGAACAGGATGACCTCGCTCTTGCGCTCAAGGCTGCCTCCGACGAGCTTACAAATAAGGTCATGCGCAATGTGAGTGACCGAGTGGCCGAGTCCCTCGAGGAGGAGATGGAGCTCCTCGGTCGCGTGCCCGTCAGCGAGGTGGAGGACGCGCAGCACCGCGTACTGGAAACCGCACAGGAACTGGAGGCGAAGGAAGAAATCGTCCTCTCGCAGACCTCCGAAGAGTCGATGGTGGAGTGATCCCATTTTGAGAAGCTGTTTGGCGGACTGTCTATGGCCTGCGACTTCGCGGATCTCGTGCAGAACGGGTTCTGCACTCGCCCGGTAGCGCTGCTACAGGGCTCGTTTGGGCCCCGTTCGTGCACGTCGCCCGCTGTGTCTCGGCTGAATATCCATCCACCAAACAGCTTCTGACGTCATCGTGTCGGCCCCAGGCAATCGCATCTTGGCTTACCGATACGTGAGAAACTTCGCAAACGAGATGCGCCGACCTCGACCGGGAATGCGCTGGCGGAACGGAGTTGAGTATGGGAGTCTGGGCGTATGGGCGTTTTTTCTCCCATACCCACATACTCCCAAACGCCCATACCCAGAGG
>JBDGQM010000233.1:0-2386 GCA_042219065.1 Salinibacter sp.
ACGGCGGTCGGGAGCGGAGCTTCACCGGCGAAGAGCGTTTCGCAGAACCTTTACGGTTTGCTTGACGCCAATGCGGCGGGACGCCTCAACGCTTTTACGAACTTCCTCACGCATCGGTATAACAGAGTTCAAGGGACTGGAAGAAGCGCACTGTGCTCTTCTACGCCCCGCGGGCGATAGGGCGGCAGAGCAGGCGACAGGTCGGTGCGAGTCGCACCTTGTCCAGTTTCACTGTGTCCAGTTTCACTGTGCGCGGTGAGCACTCGGGTGAGCATCGAATACATTCCGGCGTGGTAAAGCGTATCGGCTTCGGTGGGCGGCTGGAGCCCGCTGGAGAAGCCGTAGTCCGCGAAGCGACGGACCAGAGGCTCATCGCGACTCAGCACGTGCACAGGGGTCGCCGAGCTCGCGTTGTCGATTCCCGGGGGCTGATGGTCTCCCACGACCACGACAAGGCTGTTCGGGGGCGCCTCGGCCCGGAGATAGTCCGCAAGCACGCGCCAGTCGTACTCGATCTGGCGGAACAGCTGCTCGACCGGCGGCCGAGCCTGCAAGGAGGCTTCGCCCGCCGGGGGGGGCCGGGCAGTTTCCTGTCGGTTGCCCAACGACAGCGGATTGTCGACGAGCGGGGGCGGCGGATCGTCCCAGGGAGCATGTGAGGAGACCGCCTCAAAGAACAGAAAGAACGGCCGGGCCGTCTGCTCGACAAACTGGTCGTGCGCTACGGCCAGGCTGTACTGGTCCGGCACAATTCCCCACCCGTAATCGGGTCCGTGGTAGTCGAGGTCTTGGAAGTAAAAGGTCCGGTCGAACCCGTACAGGTTCTGCACGGAGAGGCCCGCACGCTCCCGAACCGGCGGCTGAAGCGCCGCCGTGGTGTATCCCTGCTGCTGGAGCATCCAGATGAGGTGAGGATAGCGGGACAGCTTCGGCCGCAGCATGTCGAACGTAGGCTGATGCCTGACGGTCGTTCCCAAAAGCATGGTCGCCACGCTGAGCCAGGAGAGCCCCCCGGAGACGGGCGCCCTGCTGTGGGCCGTGGCCGCGTGCCAGCCCGACGCCTTCAGTGAGCCGGACACCGGATCCATGAGCTGGTCGTACCGAGCACGATGAGGAGGCGCCGTGAGGACGGATCCGTACGACTCCATCACTACGACGTACAGCGAGGGTGGGCGGCTCCATTGGAGGGTTTGATACGCATGGTAGGTTGAGTCCGCGGGCGAAGAAGAGGAGCGCGCGATGTCGCGCCTCAAGTCAATGGAGGCTTTCGCATTGCGGGCCACGCACTCCGCCGTGAAGAAGCACGTGGACTGGTATGTTTCTCGCTCAACGCCCCGATTCGTCACGGCGGCCCAGAGAACAAGGGAGAACACAATGAGGGAGGCCCCGAGCATTCCATTACGCAGGGGTGGGCGTCGAAGATGAACGTGCAGATACCGGATCAGTATCGGCAGCGTCCATCCAAGCAAAGCGAGTACCCCCACAGCCGCGATTAGTCCCAGAACGTGCCACCAGGGCATCCGCAGGTTCAGAAGCAGGTGGCCCGCACCGACGAGATGAGGCGCGTCCGCGTAGAAAATGGGACTCCGGTGGAGCATGCCTTGCACGGCAGCGTCATACACCCCGTAGCACAGAAGAAACGGAATGCTTCCCGCCACGAGCATCCGGACCGGAGACCACCCGGTCGTGTAGGGGGTCAGGGCGAGCAGGCAGGCGAGCCCTAGAAGATCGAGGCTGAGCAGGTGGTGGAGCCGCAGAGGGTCCACGAGGTACGAACTGGAGATCGGCCACGGGAGTGTGCCAAAGAGCAGAGCAGGCACCTGCAGTAGCACGTTCAGGCCCAACAGGCCCCCCGCGGCTACCGTCCAATCCGGCCAGTCGGGCACCAGGTCGGGCGACAGAGAAACCTCGGGCATCGCTTTCGGGAAATTTATCTGTAGATCATGTTTGCCTGTAACCCTCGTCCAAAGCTGCCGTTTTCGCGCAGGGCCGCCCGTCGCTGCGCCTCAGCTCCGTTCCACCAACGGCCGCACTCCGGGCGTTTCGAGCCCGAGTGACCTGCGCTCCACGCGCCAAAAAGGAGAGTAGTGAGGAGCTGTCGCTCGCGACACTTGTCGCGGCGGCCGTTCTTGTCTGCGCATCCGTTCCTCTGCGCGTCCACCGGCGGCGAACAGCTGTTCGAGTCCGGTCAGAATACGAAGGTCCTGTACGGCCGGTCTTCTCCGTGCCATCCCACCTGTGGTGACCGCATCGTCGGGTTTCACTGGTCCGTTCGGCGGGTTAACCCAGACGCTCCGGCCCTGGTTCAGATACTCCCAGGGCCGTCGTAATCGGCTCTCAGCGCCGCCTGCGCCCCTTCACGGCGTTTTAGCGGTCCGCGACGCCC
>JBDGQM010000234.1:0-5865 GCA_042219065.1 Salinibacter sp.
AAGGCGTCGGATATGCCAATCTTCCAATTTTCCACCTTCAACCTTCCCATCTTCACGCCCCGAAATCGTTCAGCTTCCGCCCGATGGTGTCCACGGTTTCCCGGAACTGCTCGTCCTCCTCCATCCGAGTGGCGACCCTGTCGTTGGCATGAATGACCGTCGAGTGGTCGCGGCCCCCGAAATGGAGCCCGATGTCCGTCAGGGAATGGTCGGTGTGCTTCTTCACGAAGTACATCGCAATCTGGCGGGCGCGCACAACCTCTCGCGTGCGGGTCTTCGCGCGAACGCGATCTTCGGACACGTCGAGGTGCTCGCACACGACGCGCTGGATGTCCTCAACCGTGAGGGTGGCCTTCTGCTCCTGCACGAGGTCGCGCAGCACCTCTTTGGTGAGGTCGAGGTCGATGTCGTGCTGGTGGAGCGCGGCGTAGGCGAGCAGCCGAATGAGGGCCCCCTCGAGCTCGCGAATGTTCTGTTCGATGCTCTTCGCGATGAACGCGATCACCTCATCGTTGAGCTCGATGCCCTCGTCCTCGGCCTTCCGTTCGAGGATGGCGATGCGGGTGTCGAGGCTGGGCGGCTTGAGGTCGGCGGCGAGGCCCCACTGAAAGCGGGAGAGCAGTCGCTCCTCGATGCCGTCGATCTTGCGCGGCGGCCGGTCGGCCGACAGCACGATCTGGCTGCCCGCCTGCCGCAGCGCGTTGAAGAGATGGAAAAACTCCTCCTGGGTCTTCTCCTTGCCACTGAAAAACTGGACGTCGTCGACGATGAGCACGTCGACCTGCCGGTAAAACGACGAAAACTCGCTGATCCGGTTTTCCTGGATGGACTGGACGAACTCGGTGGTGAACCGCTCGCTGGAGACGTAGAGGACGTTTTTGGAGGCCCGGTGGGACTGGACGTGGTTGCCGATGGCCTGGATGAGGTGCGTTTTGCCGAGGCCGACGCCGCCGTACACGAGGAACGGGTTGAAGTTTGTCTCCCCCGGCTCCCGGGCGATGGAGCGGGCCGCGCTCCGGGCGAGCCGGTTGCAGTCGCCCTTGACGAAGCGCTCGAAGGTATAGCGGTCGTTGAGTTGGCTGTCGACCTCGGTGTCCTGGAGGCCGGGAATGGCGAACGGGTTTTTGACCGGCGGCTCGTCCGGGGACGCCTCGCCGGTCGGCTCCGGGGAGGGCTCGTCGGCGGGGGAGGGGTTTTGAGGCGTCGACGGGTCCGTTGGGGACGGAGGCGGTTCCGAGGACGTCGGATCGGGGGCCGTGTCCGATTCGTCATCGGACGGCTCGGACGAAGACGTCTCCGGCGGGGACGCATCCTCGGCGGTCGGGCGGGCGGGAAGCTGCATCGACGCCCCCTGGTCTGGATCGTCCGCAGCCTCCTGCTCGATGACGATGTCGTAGACCAGCCGTCCCTTCGGCCCGAGCACGCGCGTCACCGTCTTCCGGAGCAGCGAAAAGTAGTGCTCCTCGAGCCACTCGTAGTAGAAGCGGCTCGGGAGCTGAATCGTCAGCTTGCGCGTATCGTCCTCCGTCTCCAGCGACTGGGCCTCCAGCGGCTCGAACCAGGTGGTATAGCTCTGCCGGCTCACGTTGTCCCGAATGACGTCGAGACACTCGTGCCAGGCGCGATCGGCGGACTGAGCCATGATCGGACTGAGGGCAGTCGCGCGAGCCGAGACTCGCCGGGATGGAAGAGAACAACGAGAGGGGCCTCGCACAGGCCGCAGGACCGCTGCGGAGGCGGCGCGAGCTGCGACGAGAGGCCGTGTTGAGAATCGAGGGCGGACCGGACATCATCCCGGCACCGTCCCGTGCGGGGGCCTCACTGGGGCGTTGAAGCGGCGCAGCGCCGGGTGGTCTGGACCGAGGTTGTTCTCGTAGAAGCGAGGTCGAAACGTCGGAATGCCTGGCCGCTGCCGTGGAGGCACCTCCGAGCAATTTCCGGAATACGAACGATAATGGTTGCTCGCGGCAACGTCAAGACCAAAGACTGGATGCAGCGAAAGTCCCAGGACGTGCCGACCGTCCCGGTTCATTCGTCAGGGAGTAACGAGGAAAAGGCTCGGTCAAGGGGGTCCGCGTTGAGGCAGATTTGACATTCTCACTCGAGTTCCTTTGCATATCAAAGTGAAGAAAACATAACTGTCCCGGTTCAACAGACAAAGCCGCTCCTTTTTGTTTTATACCTGCATGTAAGCGGTTTCGGTTGCGGCAACGACAGTGTTCGTCGCCCCCAGTTTAGACCGCTTCTGAAGACCGACTGCACCGCGGACGGCACTGCTTGCAACCTGCAGGTTCGGTCCTCCCGAGCCGGAAGCGCTCCCGACCGGCATCCTTTGTGGCGTAAGCGGTTACACCCGCATATGACTGCCCGTTGGTAAAAATGTAGCCTTCCCCAACATCCACAGAACACGTCGTCCATGAGACCTCCGTCTTCCTACGTTCCGGATCGCAGCCTGCTCTTTGCAGTGGGAATTCTCTTTGGGGGACTTCTGGTTTGTGCGGGAGGGGCGTACGTGCTGTCGTTCTTTTCGGCGGGCTCTGGCAGTGGAGGCGTTGCCGGAGGCGGCGGATACGTCTCTGCGCCGTCGGGACCCGCCGGTGAGAATGCTCGCCGCCAGGGCGGAGCCTCGCCGATTGCCGGTGGGGGCGTGCCGGCGTGGGCCGGATCGGGCCGGTCGTCTGTGTCCCCGGGCCCGTTCGCGCCAGACGCCGCACAGGGCAGCTACAAGATCGACCCGGACTTCGGTAAGGCAGAACTCGGGGCTCCGTCGGCCCCGTCGGGCAGCGGGCCGGGCGGCACAGCCGTCGCGGACGCCGGCGCGCTAGGCGGAAGTGAATCTGGTGGCGGAGCGCCGGGCGGCGGTCCTGCGTCTTCGGCGCCGGACGTGGGAGGAGGGTCGGCTGGAGAGGCAGCCCCCGGAGGAGGGGGGACGGGGTGGCAGTCGGAGGCCCGGGCGCTTGCGAGCCGGAGCCGCGCGCTGAGCCGAGAGATTGCCCGACTGAATCGTGAGGAGGCCTCTTCGGGAACGGCCCAGCGGGAGCGGGCAGAGCAACCGTCAGGCGAGGCGTCGACGGCCTCCAGCCAGGGCGGGGCGGAGACCAACACGCCCGGCACGCCCAGCGACCCCGAACAGGTCCCCCTCGGCGGCGCCGAGTGGCTCGCCGCGGCGGGCGCGGCCTACGCGCTGAATCGGCTGCGGGAAGAGACAGATGACGATTCCGAGGATGAGACCTAATCGGCCGTTCGCCGACGGAGGAAGCGTCAAATTCTCAACACGCGATTGCTTTCAGAGGGTTGCCGTCGTCCCTGTATTCGCCGTACATTGCAAAATCAACACGTCGGCGGTCACACAGCCGACAGACGCGTCTTCTCTTCAGGCACAACAGGTGACAGTTGATGAGCGATCCAGGAATCGAAGCACTAAGCAAAACGGCAAGCGACGAACAGGCCGCTTGTCCGGTGACCCTCGTGGTGAACGGCAACCTAATCACGGGTCACATTGTGGGGCGGGACACCTTTGAGGCTGACACGACCCGCATGGTCGAGATGGCCCAGGAGCAATCCCGACAGCAGTCGGGACAGGACGGGGCCGTACAGGCCATGGGCGATCTCATCTCGGCGATGCTCGATGAGGTGGGGAGTGACGACACCGGCGAGTTCGTGCACGTCTCGGTGCAGGACGTCATGACGGGCGCCGAGGCCATCCATCTCGGCGGATCGGTCTTCCGGTTCCGTGCAAGTGAGATTGAGGGCTACACGATTGGGACCGTGGAGACCCGCGAGGCCTAATCCGTCAGCCTCTGCGGGCACCCGGTCGGAGCGCTAACCCTCTGGAACGGCGTAGAGGTCGTCCAGGTCGGCGGCGGCCAGGTCGTGGAGCAGATCCGCAATGGCGTCGGTCACGCGCTCCAGGTAGGCCTCTCCCTTCTCCGCACTCGCCTCGCCCGGATCGCCGACGCCCGTGTCGTCGGTCACGCGGGGCCACTCCCGCTCGGCCCAGGCCCAGTCTTCCCGCAGCGCTTCGATCCGGAACGTGCGGGCCTGCCCTTCGCCGGCCTCCGAGAGGGGCTGCACGAGCTCGGGGGCCGCGTGCAGCATCACGCTCGTCTCCATCTCTCCTGCGTGGTCGCCCGGTTCGGTGAAGTGCGCCGACGGATCCCCGACCTCGTACCACCGGGCGGCACAGAGAAACACGTCGTCGAGGTCGTTCTGCACCTCCCGAATGAGCGGGGCAAAGTCGTTGCCGCCGTGCCCGTTCAGCACCACGAGTTTACGGAATTTCTGCCGCCGGAGCGACGAGGCTACGTCGTGTAGCACGGCCGCCTGCGTGCTCGCGTGCATGTTGATGGTGCCCGTGAGGTCGAGGTGCCCGGTGTTTACGCCGAATGGAACGGTCGGGAGCACGAGGCTTTGCGCGCCACGCTCCCAGGCCCGGCGCGCCGACTCGGCCGCAATGTGGTCGCACTGGATCGTGTCGGTGGCGTAGGGGAGGTGGTAGTTGTGGGCCTCGGTCGAGCCCCAGGGCAGAACCGCCACGTCGTAGTCCGTGTCGCGGACGGTGGCCCAGGTGGTATCGGCGAGAATGTAGGGACGCTGTGCCATGAGAATGCAAGGTGGTGAAAACGGTCGATACCTTCAGTGGCGACCTCCGACTCCGCAAGCAGTAGCGCCGGGCGCGTCGCTATTTCTCCCCGTACGTGATGGTGACGATGCGGTCCTCGTACTCGATTTTTACACCGTCCTCCACGCGGCTGACCGTGGCCACGGACCGGTCGAGGTCGGGATCTTTTCGCTTGAGAAATGCGCGGACGGTTTCCTCCGCCACGGCGACGTGCTCGGGGTCGGAGCCCAGTTTGTCGACGTCCTCGGCCGCGTCGAGGAGGAGCGGGGCGAGCTGTGCGATCGAGGTGGCCGCAATGAACTCCGGGCCGGGGCCTTCTAATTCTTCCATTTCAACGGAGAACGTTTGGGAACGAGGAATCGGAATGGGCGGTCGTCCCGACGGGGACAAGACACATCTGCCCGCTTTGAATTGGGGAGGGCGCGCGATGTTTTGCGTCCTCTCGTCCGGACCGGTAGCCCGAACCGCGAACGACAGCGACGAGGCGAAGCCGAAGGAGGGTCCGAGGTTCGTTACAGGATTGTCGTGCTCTCATTAAGCAAGCCCCGGGACTGGTTTTGTTATACTGTAAGTAGTTGTGGAGTTAAAACAAGTCAGCCTTGCCGCGAGGCGGGCTTTTTCTATGTCTGTGCCTCCCGCTCTGGAGGCGCCAAACAAAAACGCCCTCGGCCCGGCCCTCGATCCCCACGGGGAATGCTGGAGCCGCGGGCGTTTCGTAGTGATGGGCCGGGTCCGTAGTGCAGTGGCAATCCTGATTTTCATAGCTATGACACGACAGTAGCCTCTACACAGAGATGTCGGCGAGTTGAGCCTTCACCTCCTCGCGCCGGTCCTGGAGGAAGGGCGGCAGCTTGAGCTCCGTACCGAGCTCGTCGACCGGTTCGTCGTGGAGAAAGCCCGGCGGGTCCGTGGCGATTTCGACGTTCACCCCGTTCGGCTCCCGGAAGTAGATGGAGTGGAAGTAGTTACGGTCCTTCATCGTCGTCGGGGAGTGCCCGGCGTCGCGAAGGCGCTCGCGGATCGCCATCTGATGCTCATCGTCCGACGCCCGGAGTGCCACGTGGTGCACTGTGCCGTACCCCCACTGTCCCTCGTGCATGTTCGGCTCGTTGTAGAGGTCAATAAACTGGCCGTGCTCGGCGTCGGGCACGCGGAAGCGGGTCCAGTCGCCGTCCTGGGGCGTGGGCTGGTGGTCGACCTGTTCGTAGCCGAGGAGCTCGAGGACGTCGGCCGTACGCTGGGCG